>CATOOV010000014.1 GCA_951801955.1 uncultured Lachnospiraceae bacterium | reverse complement strand
GTTTCTGGCTCTTTTTCTGCCTTCTCAGTCTTTTCTGTTTCTGGCTCTTTTTCTGTTTGTTTCTGTGCAGCTTTTTTTGTCTTCTTTTCTTTTGCCACGTCAGATTCTTCTTTCTCTGATTGGTTTTGCTTTTTTGCTGCCATTACCATTTCGACCTGTTTCTTTTCTTTTGTTACAAGTTCTTCACCAATTTTTTCTGTCGGCGCTGCTGCTAATTCTACTATACGGTTTTCTGGATCCGTCTTAGTTGAGGCATGGCTAGCAGGTACTGATGTAAGTGTCAGAACCAACGAAAACGCAGCAACAATTCCACTTTCCAGAATCCTTTTATCGAATTTCATTTTGACCTCCTGAATTGTTAAATAACATATTAAAACTTTATATGTTACTTTATTCGAAAATGTTACATTTATTACGAACTTGTTACACTATAGCAAAATTTTTGTAATTTGTCAAGTTTCCTTTTATATTTTTTATATAGGGGAACTTGTTCATTGATTCCTGGCGCTTCAATTTAGGTTGGATTATGTAGAATCTATAATGTTTCTTCATACCGTCTGGCAGCCTGCCAGTTTTCAGGAATCTATGATGTTTTTCCATGCCGCCTGACACCCTGCCAGCTTTCCCGAATATTATCTCCCAACATCAAATAAATTATTACTTCATTTTGAAGATTCTCCCATGAGTTTTAGTTCCAGATTCAAGTCAGATTTTCCGACAGAACCATTACGATCTTTTGACAAGTCAAATACCCCGCAGCAAGCTGACGGGCATGTCTTAGCTTGTTTTTCGCAAGTTCGCCCCAAGGGGCTGGCTATTTTCCTAAGCGCCCTTCGGGTACATTGCTCGCGGGAATAAATTTTTTCATAAAAAAGAAGAGTTTCTGAACAATACCTTATGGCACGCCAAACGATATAACGGGGTGCCCTTGGGGACATATGTTAGAAACTCTTCTTAACTTTCAAGTTATCACCTGCCGCAGCGGCGGAGACATCTCTACCTGAATCTTATAATCTCTTTAACAGCTCTTCTCTTTCTGCCTCATATCCAGGTTTGCCAAGCAATGCGAACATATTGCGCTTATAGCTCTCAACTCCTGGCTGGTTAAATGGATTCACGCCCAAAAGATAACCGCTTAATCCACAGGCAAACTCAAAGAAATAAAACAGCTCTCCCAAATAGAATTCATTTTGCTCTGGAATATTCACCATAAGGTTTGGTACATTTCCATCTGTATGGGCCAAAATGGTTCCATTCATTGCACTTTTATTTACAAAATCCATATCTTTTCCAGCAAGGTAATTTAAACCGTCTAAATCAACAGGTTCTTCTTTGATCTCCACCTTGCTGCGGGATTTTTCCACATTCATGACCGTCTCATACATAATTCTTGAGCCGTCCTGAATAAACTGTCCCATAGAATGGAGATCTGTGGTCAAATCCACAGATGCTGGGAAAATTCCTTTCTGGTCCTTTCCTTCACTTTCACCATAAAGCTGTTTCCACCATTCTGATACATAGTGGAGGCTTGGCTCATAATTTGCAAGCACCTCTACCGCTTTTCCCTTTCTCAGAAGAATATTACGCACAGCAGCATACTGCATCGCGTCATTTTCTGCAAAAGGCTTGTTTAAAGCAAACTCACGTCCTGCTGCGGCTCCTTCCATCAATTTGTCAAGATCTGCTCCGCTGACAGCAATGGGAAGCAGTCCAACGGCGGTCAATACAGAGAACCTTCCCCCTACATCATCAGGTACGACAAAAGTCTCATACCCTTCTTCTGTAGCAAGGTTTTTCAGCGCTCCCTTTGCCTTATCTGTAGTGGCGTAAATTCTCTTAGCAGCTTCTTCCTTGCCGTATTTCTTCTCCAACAGTTCCTTAAAGACACGGAACGCAATCGCGGGTTCTGTGGTAGTTCCCGATTTTGAAATAATATTTACAGAGAAATCACGGTCACCAATTACCTCTATCAGTCCTGCAAGATATGTGCTGCTGATACTGTTTCCTGCATAATAAATTTCGGGTGTCTTGCGAATCTCCTTTGACACATTGTTATAAAATCCATGTCTTAAAAACTCAATTGCTGCTCTCGCCCCTAAATAGGAACCGCCAATACCGATGACTACTAACACTTCGGAATCATTCTGAATCTTTGCTGCCGCTTTTTTGATTCTTTCAAACTCTTCTTTATCATAATCTACCGGCAGATCCAACCAGCCCAAAAAGTCATTTCCTGCCCCTGTTTTAGAAACAAGCAGCTCCTTCGCATCCTCCACTAATTTTGTCATGTAAGAAACTTCTTCCTGACTGATAAAATTAGAGGTTTTTCCGTAATCAAACGTTACTTTTTCCATGATCTCCACTCCTTTGTCCATATCTCTAGAATGCCGCCAGCATCCTTGACAGCAGCGCATAGGCTACGTTTAATTAAGATAGGCTATTTCTCACGCCTGCTGTCCATAAGGCTTTCAAATGGGGGATTGAATGTTCCCAATAAAACTGGATGACCATTTTTACCAAAATTCATACACCATCTCCCATTTGACCTGTCATTATTTTCCATTTACAAAATAAGTTTAGCAAATCTCCTGCATTTAGTCAATAATCCTTGTGCAAGCTGCCAAAGAAAATCCTGTGAAGCATTCGCAGGTTCGTGTACTGTCCATATTATATTCTGTAAAATATCCTGCGAAATTCCGACAGATATCAGGTAGTCAGTACACTACAATAGTAACCAAAATGTCACGAAAAATACTCCTGCAAAACCGCATTAAATACCTCTTCCTCTTGTTGTTTTTTCAGTTCTTGGTCCATGGCTGGCTCTTCATGGGCAACCGTTTCACTTTTTGCTGCCTCTGGTACCCTTACTGGTTCCTCTGGTTCCTCTGGTATATGTGAGTCCTCCTGCAGAATCACGTCAAAATATGCCTGCATATTATCTGTTATACTTTTAAGACTTTGATTCAATCTTTTTATCTGTTTTAAAATCCTTGCCGAAAAAATCAACAGCAGCAATCCCATTACAATAATAGCTGCCCCCGTTAGGATTTCACTGTAACTTTGCAAAAAACTCAATAATTCTTCCATAAGCTTGTCCTCCTTCCTATTTGATATTATAAATTTTATTTTCCATTCTGTGAAGTAGGAAAATGCTTTTTTCATCGCGTGTTTCGGCTGTTTTCGACTTGTAATATCTCTTGACATTTTTTAAGAACAGTATAAGATAAAAGTAGTGTGATTTTATGTTAAAAAGCGCACAGAATAGAGGAACGAATAAAAGAATTTGTCAATTCTTTTACGAACTACCTGTTTGTGCTGAAAAACGTACAGAATGGAGGAAAACATGAAACGAATTATCTTAACGGGCGGCGGGACTGCCGGTCATGTCACCCCAAATATTGCCCTGCTTCCCAGACTGAAAGAACTGGGATATGAAATACACTATATTGGTTCTTATAATGGCATTGAGCGCAAGCTGATTGAACAGTACCACATCCCATACTATGGAATTTCTTCTGGGAAGCTGCGCCGATATTTCGACTGGAAGAATTTTTCTGACCCGTTTAAAGTTTTAAAAGGATACGGTCAGGCACGCTCCCTTTTAAAAAAATTGAAACCAGATGTCGTTTTTTCCAAAGGCGGTTTTGTCTCTGTTCCAGTAGTTATGGCAGCAAAACACCGTAAGATTCCCGCCATCATCCACGAATCTGATATTACTCCTGGGCTTGCCAATAAACTTGCAATTCCAAATGCATATAAAGTGTGTTGTAATTTTCCAGAAACTTTGAAATACCTTCCTACGGAAAAAGCAGTACTTACTGGTTCCCCTATCCGCAAAGAACTACTTTCCGGCAACCGCCTCAATGGACTCGCCTATTGCCATTTCCAATCTGGCAAACCAGTAATCCTGATCATCGGTGGCAGCAGTGGTTCCCAGTTTATCAATGAAATCGTGCGCAGCCTTCTGCCAGAACTGCTTCAAACCTATCAAGTACTCCACCTTTGCGGAAAAGGAAATCTGGATGCATCACGAAACAATACCACAGGCTATGCCCAATTTGAATATGCCAATAAAGAATTAAGCGATTTGTTTGCTGCTGCTGACATTGTCATTTCCAGGGCAGGCGCCAATGCAATCTGCGAACTTTTAGCGCTTCGCAAACCAAACATTCTTATTCCCCTTTCTGCCAATGCCAGCCGGGGAGACCAAATTTTAAATGCCCGTTCCTTTGAACGCCAGGGATATAGTATTGTAATTGAAGAAGAACAGCTAAATCAAACGGTTCTGCGAGATAGCATTGATAAATTATACAAAAACCGTTCGCAATATATCAAAGCCATGGAAAAGAGCAAACAACTTAATTCCGTAGAAACTGTTATACAGCTTATCGAACATGCTGCTGAAAACGCTTAATCTTTGCTGGGGGGAATGGTCATAAATTGACATTTTTCACTCGCACGAGTACACATTTTAGTTTGTCGCGCCGAGTGCGGTCACGCAGTGACATCTTCTATTCGCACGCGTGCACAACCTGCCCGCAGGGCTTTTCTCATATAGGAAATTTCCTATATGAGAAAAAACCAGAAAACAGCAGGCATCTTACGATACTGCTGTTTTCTGGAAGCCAATTCACAACATAATTCTAATAATTCTTAATTTAAGACGCCCAACGAATTTTAAGCGCTGAGAACACTTAGAGGTAATAGCTTAACTTTCCATGTTATTGTCTCAGCTTTTCAAAAACATCATCCAATTCTTCCTGGGACAACTCCAAATGATTCCAACAGAGTTTTTCTTCATTTCCATCTTGCTTATACCTGGGAATCAAATGCATATGAAAATGAAAAACTGTCTGTCCCGCCATCTCTCCATTATTCTGGACAATGTTCAATCCATCACACTTTAATACATTTGTCATATGTTTCGCAAGTTTTTTTGCAAGAATCATTGCCTTTCCCGCCAACTGTTCGGGCATCTCAAATATATTGGCATAATGTTCTTTGGGAAGAATCAGCGCATGTCCCTTAGTCGCAGGGCTGATATCCAAAATTACCCGAAATTCATCATCCTCATAAATTGTTTTGGAGGGAATTTCTCCTCCGGAAATCTTACAGAAAATACAATTTGTATCTGTCATAGAATCCTCCTTTGCATAACTTGTGCACCAATCGTTCTTTATATTTAATTAAATATAAAAACTTGATCCAACATTTTTAATGTTTTAAAATTACCTTTCGCTGTCATCTCACCTGTCATAAATGCCCTCTGAAATGTCATCCTGCCTCGGATAATATTATCCATAACCCCAACAGTCAGCTTGGTATACACATCAATTTTCTCACTTTGCCCATAGTGTACCTGAATTTCATCATTGTTGATTTCTACAGATAAAGGTTTCTTTTTACCATCAATCATAAACAAATATGTTGCCGTAAAATCCTCCTGCGGCACAAAGTGAGCCTCTAATTCCATCAGATATGCCATCTCTTCGTCTTCCTCATTCTGTCCCAGCATATCTTTAAACATATTGCTCAGTTCCTCAATATCTTCTTTTTGTTTTTTCACATAGACATCATCCGCAACATACTTGGAAAGCTGTTCACTCTCCTGGGGCGTAAGTTCTAACTGCTGGGTACGGAGCACAGACTGTTTGACTGCCATATTGCTGCTGGGCAGGCTTTTCTGTTTTTGAGAAATGGTACGGTACAGATTTTCTGCTTTCTTTTCAATAATCACTGTATAATCGTGGTTCATCTCAAAAGAAACCAAATCCTCTACATAGCCGCACAAGCCGCTGCAGGGCAGACCGCCCAAGATCTCCCATGCATTTGAAAGGGTAATTTCCCCCTCCCGTTCTCCATATGTCGTTGACATCACAATAGGCTGCATATAAGTGGCAGCAATCTTCTCTTTGTCTCCATATAACCAACAGGCATCTAAAAACTGCTGCATATATCCGCCAATCCCCAGCCATTCCACAGTAGTTGCCAATATAATGCCATCCGCATCCTTAATGGTCTGTGGCAATGTGGTAATGCTGTTCTTATGCTCATAGATATTATAACGCTCTACTTCCACACGGAGTTCTGTCAATACTTCCTGCATTTTATTAACCACATATAGGGTGGGATCATCCAAAAGTCCCCGCCCCCCATAATAAATATTTACTTTCATAGTTAAGAAGCCTCCAAATTTTTGAATACCTTTAGTATATAAATTTTTGGGAACAAAGTCAACAACCGTATACAGAGAGTGTATTTCGAATAACAGTGCAAGTCACACGCAATTAAGAAAACATATATTCTTCCAATCCAAACCGAATTTTATCATTTCTGCACAGTTCCTGGGGCTGGTGATATTCCAAAGCAACATCATTAAGAAAAGTCCCATTGGTAGAATTCAAATCCTCAATAAAATATTTGTTATCCTGCCTGGTAATTTTGGCATGAAGACGACTGACTCCTTCTGCTTGAATTATGCCATCTACCTGTTCACCGTTCTTTCCAAGTAAAAAATTTTCCCCTTGAATAAGAATATCTTCACATTTGGCAACGCCTTGGTAAACTAATTTTCCCATTGGCTCGTTGCCATGCGCCCCCAAAATTTCAGTAGGTGGTATCCATTCTTTCTGTTCTTGTAATTCTTTTGTTTCTTCTTTCTGTTTTTGTTTCACTTTTTTGGAAAGCCCATAGTCCTGTGCTGGAATCTTCCCAATTTGCACTTTTTGTTTCCACCTGCCGCTTTTATACATATCACGAAAAACGATTTCAACAATACCAGGCATTAACTTATGAAACACGTTTGATAGCACCTGTTTTCCTACTTTTTTCATAATCCCACTTTTTTCTTCCCCTTTTCTTGTTTGCTGGGTGTATTTTGGAATATGCCCAAAGGCATAATGAGAAGCTCTTTGAGAATACTTTTTTCCTGATTCCATATCTTTTTCATTATTTTCTCTGTCTTCTCTCTGTGAACCCTTTCCTGCTTCCTCCATCTGGACACTCTCCTCTGCATTTGTAAAGGAACATGTTTTCATTACTTTTTCCAATAAATGATTGATATTTACATTATCTTGGATACAAAGCTGGTATACCTGGTAGCCAAGTTCCACAGCCTCTTTATCTTGATGGTCAATGTTCCGCAAGAGCTGTTCCATAAAAAGTTCAAAAGCCTCTGGCAGCTCCTTGTCATAAAAAGGAAGATAGGTAAACTGCAGGCTTGCGTCCTCCAAATTTACATAAATAAATTCCATTTCCAGGCATATTCCATTCTCCCGCAATAAATATTCCGGCAGTTTCCTGCACATTGCCTGCATGGAAAACAGCATATCCTTCAACAGCCCATACGTAATTTTTCTGCCAGAAATATAATCCGCAACCTGCTGTTTTCCGCTGATGTCATACAAATACTGCCGCCTTCCATCTGTTATAACCGTTTTCATATGCAGCAGCCCTGGAATCTTTTGACCTTCTATCATATGCAGCTCATGCTTTTGTAATATTATTCCCTGTTCTTCTACACACATATAACTTCCACTTAAATTTTTTCTATATGTTGCTTCCATGTTCTCCACCTCCTGCGAATTAAGCGGCACCCTTCCCAAATACCAGAATTATTCTAATCCGCTTCAAGACTTCCTGCTGTACTGATACACTATTCCAGCAAATCTCCCAAAAATTCCAACTTCTGAAATTCTTTTGCTGGCTCAAATTTTTCCCACATTTCCTGCTTTTGCACAAGCTGTACTGTTTCTGTATACAACGATATCCCCTGTTCTATCATCCAAAAAATACAAAAACATACAATGGGCACAACCAATGCCGCTTCCACAGTAATGGTACCCTCTGCCCTTTTTTTACCTTCCAGTATATGTTTTCCCTTCTGCCTCATTGTACACCTCTAAATATCATAATAAGATAAGAAACTAGCAAAAACGGCACAAAGGGTATTTTTTCTTTTCCATTCTTTTTCTTAATCAGCATAAGCCCCAAAGACCACAATGCCGCTAAAAAAAATCCCATAACCAACAATTCAAGATTCCCATATCCCCCCAAATATACTCCGGTTACCACAAGGAGGATTCCATCTCCAAGTCCTACGCTGCCTTTTGTTACAAAACTGAGAACTATCATTGCCATTCCTAATAAAATCCCCCAAAGTATACTGTAAATAGAGCACATTGGAGCAAACAAATGAAGAATCATTCCGCCAATCCCAAATATGAAAATATATACAACGGTCATTTCTTTGCGTTTGATATCCTCCAGGCTGCATAGACCTAAAAGACCCAATACCAAAAATTTTTGCATCTTATCCTCCTTATCTACCCCTTTTTAACTTATCTCCCACCACATCGGGAACACGGCTTCATGTCCGCTGCCTGTGCTTTTGCTATCATATAAATTGTCCGTTTTAGCCCGCTGCAGCCAATCTGGAAATGATAACAATCCCCCTCCTCGGTCACATATACTGTCGTTCCCATTTTTTCTCCTTTTGTACAATGTCCGCAGGGACCATACTTACTATTCTTTTTTAATTTTGCTGCCGCCATAGATTTTACAGACAGCTTTAAATGGGTACAATCGCGGTTACTATGATAGACACTTTGCGTCGGCGTAACAAATACCCATGCCTCCTGGGTACTGTCAGACTTTCCTTGCAAAAAACCTGTCCAGCGATGCATTCGGCAGCTTTCTGCCGCCTTCCATGCAGCTTTTCCAAAAAAACGAATCGGAAACCGAATTTCATATGCCACCAATGCATCTATATTTTCACAATCCACCTTGGTACCCTTCCAGGAAAAACCTGCCGCACCATACTGCACCAGTGAAATTTTTCCTTTCTGCCTGGCAAGTTCTTTATAAAACGCTGCCTTCAGCAAAACCTCCGCTTTCGTTTCAGAAACTTTACGAAGCAATGCCGTGTCTGCCACCGCCCGGTCCAGTGCATTTCCTATGGTAAATTGAACCTGCATCATCAAAAACAGAGATACCATTGTTGCTGCTGCAAACAAAAATAATGGAAATACCAATGCGGTTTCCAATGTCAAACTTCCATCTTGGAGGACATGGAAAAGTGCCTCCTTGGGGAAGTTTCCCCTACATAGCTTTTTGTAAAACTGTCCTGCCTGAGAGAGATTTTTTTCTTTTCCTTTCGTATTATTTGAGGCACTTTTCAACACCCTCCCATGTAAAGCGCTATAAATCTGATTTATTTTCACCTATAACCTGCCTTTCTATGTCAAGTCTGGTTCCAGCCAGTCTTAGCGCGGGATTCCACTCCATCTCGCCATGATTCATTTTCACAGGGTTCTGAATTGTTACATTTTACTTTAAATACGAATACGAATAACTCTCATAAAAATGGTAATCGCCATCTTTCACTGTTCCATAGGGCATAAATGCAAGAAACAATGGCTTGGCGCTGTAAAGCCCTTCCATCTGGACACCATGGAGCTGATGATCCATTCGAAACACAGGATCTTTTAAACCGATATTGCGTTCCACAATATCCATGGCACGGTATACCAGGGTTTCTTCCCTGACAAGTAAAAGCAGAATTTGTAAATATTCCCGGTAATTTAACCCCTCTTTTTGACTTTCTGTTTTTTCTGCCTTTTCCTCAATCATCTGTTCTCCTAAGGATACATCGCTTTTCCATTGAGTGACCTTCTTAACCAAAGGAACGCTTCCTCCTGACAGAAGGCACCGCACGTCCAAAATGCTCTCAATATAACTCCATGCCAGCAAAATCCCAATTTGAACTGCCTGGATAAGAGGTGGAATCCCTGTAAAACCTACGGCAGCAGTGGCTATCTCCAATGCCAAAGCGCATTTCTTGGCGTCCTGCATAATGGTTGTAAAATTTCCCGCCTCCCGAATCAAGAGCAGTTCTTTTACTGTTTTTTCCAGGTTTTTGTGGTCTGAACCTTTGCCTGCCACACAATATTCCAATTCATAATCCAGGGCGTGTTCCTCACTTCCTTCTTTTCCCCTTCCCGTCTTACAGGCAAAAAAATGATCTATATACTGCAAAAACCATATTTTATCTAAATTTTTACACTTTGGCGTACCCATGCTTCCCTCACATTTAACGCGACGTTTTAATGTATCCCGAATGGGTATTTCCTTCCCTGAAATTTCTGATGGGTTCTCCACAACTACAGCTAAAATTGCAGATTTCTTCAACATGTCCACAGATTCTACGGGATTTTTCGGAAGCTCTTTCTCAGTGTTTCCAGCCGATCCTGGTCTATTTTCTTCTGACAGGCTCATATTTCCTGTTTCCTGTTCCTTTGATGTGCCAGATACCGTTGGATTCCCCCCTTGTGCTTCTTCCTTATAATCCTTTGCTTCCATCATGGCATTTTTTGCTGAATCCCATTGTCCTTCCAGACTTTCGCCTTCCTGTGCCATTTCTTTTCCCTCTGCAATCTTCTGCTTTAACGCTTCTGCCGCTCCTGCTGCAAGCTGCTTTTGAATCGCAAGACATGCCTGTTTTTCAAATGCAGCTCCGCCATGATCTGATGCCAAGGAATATTTTGTGACCTCCAAATTCTTTAATGCCATTTGATAAAATCCCACCCCTTTTTGTTCCAGGCTTGCTTCCTGCATCCTTCGGTTTTCCAACAGTGCAAGATCCAGTTCCCCCGCTTGATTGCTTCCATCTAAAAATAAAAGCCGGTAATTTTCCCACAAGTCAACTTGGTATTCCCCAAAAGCTGATTCAAGCTCCAATAACAGGCTTCTCCTGGCGATCTGACTGATTCCTTGTACTCTTGCGGCTTCCAACAGCGAGAAGAAAAGGGAAAAAACCAATGTTAGGATAAGCGCTAAAAATAATGTCATACTTCCATTTTGCCTTCCGATCAAATAATGGTTTGTTCCTTTCTGCCGTTTCATCTTCCCTTCCCCTGTATCATTTAAATTTTATTTGCCTGTGTGCTAATTTTTTTCAAAATTTTATTTACCAGGCTGGTGATCTGATTTTTAAATATTGCGGCAAGACTGATCAAAATTACAATAATCAAAATTACCTCAACTACGCCCATGCCATCTTCCTCTATCCAAAATGATTTCCATTCTTTCACAATGCTACCTCCTCTATCATCAAGTATATTTTATTAATAATTAAGATTTTACCTTATATAGTTCCTAACAATTGTTTTTCTATTTTTGTTCTACAAATCCAGTGACATTCCTGCTGGTATCACCAAGATTGCCAATACGATTACCAGCATAAGCCCCATAGGAAGCAGCAGCTTTGTGCCAGCTTGCTCCCCAGCATGTTTTGCCCGGATCTTCCGCTGTTCATATGCATCCCATTCCTCCTGTTCCAAGAGTTTTTGCATCCCCTTTGCACCTTTTCGAATATTCTGTACAATCAGGGAAGAGAGCCTCCGGTATTCACTGAGCTGACAGCGATAACCAAAATTTTCATATGCCTGCAGCTCGCCCACGCCGTCTCGTATTTCAAACAAAGCGCTGAGCATTTCTTCATATGCAAACCGCTGTTCCAGTTCTCCCGCCTCCCGCTTTTTTTGATAAGCCAATGCTGTTTTCTCCCATGCAAGAGAGAGATTCATTCCTGCCCCCAGCAAAAGGGATAATTTGCTGACAATTCCAGGATAATCCACCAACATTTGTTTTTCCCGTTCTGTTACCTTGCGCCTCTTCTCTTCTTTTTCCCTGAGAAGGATCCCAACTGCCAGCGCCATTCCCATAAAAGCTATGATTAGGCTGGATTTCATCCCTTTCTCCCTCCAGATCACTCTTTTTCCGTCCACTTGGCTGGGCAGCTCTAAGTAATCAGAATTTTCCTGCTGGTTTTCTGAAAAGACCAATGCCTGCACTTTTTCTATAAACGCTTCCTGTACAGACTTTTTTCTGGGTACAGCCTGTACGGAAAACTGGTAAAGGCAGACCTCCTCCTGGCAGTCAAGCTCTGCTGTAATTTCCACCAGTACTGGCTGTCTAGGTTCTTGTTCCAGTGTTCCATCTGGGCGAAATATATCGTAATCAGAAAAACTGTAAGATGCTTCCACAGCCCCCTCTTGCAGATATTCTGGAAGATAAAGCGCTTCTGTCACTTGGTCTTTGGATGGATTCTCTCCCAATATCAGAACATCCAGCTCCTTCTTCGCCTGATTCAGACATTCTTTTTTCTGGGTCTTTGTCAATTTCTTCTCCATAATGTCCAATTCTATGGGATAGTCCTTTAATTCGCCTTCTACATCAATCAAAAAAGTTTTTTCCTGTTCCCCTTGTCCTGGCCTATTTCTGAAAATTTGAGTTTCCTGCTTTTCATTCCCCTCCATCCAGGCTGCTGCCCCAGCTATGAGGAAACCTCCCGCCATAAGGAACAATGCCTGATAAATCCTTTTCTGTCCCGAAACCCTGCGCTTTAAATTCCTTGCAGATATCAGACAGACGGCTGCTCCTGCAAAATACCAGTACATAAATTCTCCTTTCTCCCATTTATTCTTGTCAGGGAAGCTGACCCTTCCCCCGCAGCAAGAACACCAATGGCGTTCTTAAACACTTGTCAAAGAGGCTGTCTAAAACCACCATTTGACACCTGAAACTTTTTTATACTGTGATATCCAAAATTTTTTCTGACAAAAGAAACGCTCCCCCATATCCAAACAGACACACTGTCATTACAGATGCCCCTAACAAATTCCCATACAAGGGCGCAAGAAATTCCGGTGACGCTGCCCCAACATAGAACAAAATTCCAACGGGTACCAAATCCATGATACGCTGCTCTGTCCTTTTTGCAGTTACCACCGTCTCAATTTCCCTCTCCACCTCCCATTTCTGCCTGATCTTTTCCACAGTGCTTTGAAAAATTTTCATCATATCTCCTCCACTGCGCTTGGCAAATCCAAATACCTGGGAAAAATTTATGACTTCCTCCAGCCCACTGCGTCCTGCCAGTTCATCTATCAACTGTTCCAATGGGACATTGCACTGCGCCTGATAATTGATATTACTAAATTCCTGCCCCATAATCGTATTTTTGCCATACAATCCCTCATACTCTTTCCAGCCTTCGGAAAATGCATTTTCCATGGCATACCCGGCTTTCAGCGCCGTTGCAATCATTTGCAGCATTTCCCGGAACTGAAACAGCATTTCCTGTTTCTGCCTTCTTTGCAGATAACCCTTTAAAAGCTTTTGTATCAGGAAATACAAAGGCACTGCACCTGCCATCCCATAAAAATTCCGATAAAACAGCCAAGATATGGTTCCTGCAGAACCAATGGTCAAAAAAAGACCAAACATTTTCTCTTTCCAGCTCAGACAATATGTATGATAATCCCTCACCCAGTATCACCTCCATTCCCTTATTGTCTCTGCTCCTCTAATTCCATGCCAGCCGCATACAATTTTCCACGGTGAATCAGCCTGCCCTTTTCCATCCAGCTTCCATTTATCCTTCCATTGTGAATCCCCATCTCCACAAATTCATATAGTGGGTTGAAACGAATCTCACCTTCCACCATCCCGTCTATTTCCACGATGGAAAGGATTCTTCTGCTGCGGTCCCTAAGCCTGCCCAAGTGGACCAGAATATCCACAGCCGCTGTAATCTGGGCGCGTACGGCAAGCAAGGGAAGTTCCATCCCCATAAGTACCATAGTTTCCATTCGGCTGACCATATCCTGGCAGCTATTGGCATGTCCAGTACTCAAGGAGCCGTCGTGCCCTGTATTCATTGCCTGGAGCATATCCAAACATTCAGCGCCGCGTATTTCACCTACCACAATCCGATCTGGACGCATACGCAAGGCTGTCCGTATTAAATCCCTGATCGTAATGGCAAGCGTGCCTTCCGCACCTGCATTTCGGGTTTCCAGGCGCACCAGATTATCAATCCCCTGAATCTGCAGTTCTGCTGAATCTTCAATTGTTATCACTCTTTCTGTTTTGGGAATAAATTCAGATAACGCATTTAGAAATGTTGTCTTCCCGGAACCTGTTCCTCCGGAAATAAAAATGTTATAGCCAGCTTTTACCAGTATTTTCAGAAATTCCGCGCACTCCCGGCTGATAGAACCCCCATCAACCATCTGTTCCATTAAAATTGGATGTTTGGGAAACTTTCGAATAGAAACCACTGGACCATCCAATGCCACTGGCGGCAGCACCACATTTACCCTGGAGCCGTCTGAAAGCCTTGTGTCTGCAATGGGCTCCGCCTCGTTGACCACGCGGTTGTGATTTCCCACCATTTGCTGAATAATGTCTTCTAATTTTTCTTGGGAAGAAAAAGACTTTTCCCAAGCCACGACCTCCCCATTCTTCTCATAAAAGATGCATCGCGCCCCGTTGACCATGATCTCAGTGATTTCATCTTCATTTAACAGTTCCTGGAGCACATCCAATTTCCGCAGTGAATGAAATACCTGCTTTTGCAGCTCCTTCCTCCAATTGAAGGGAATCACCCGTTCCTTCGCTTCCCTGCAAATCTCTTCATCAATCACTGCAAGAAGTTCTTCCTCTTCATGCTCCCTTGTAATATCTAACTGTGCCAATACCCTTCTTCTAATCTGTTCCACTCTGCACCCCCGCTATTCCTCGGCAAAAATCTCCTAATGCACCCCAAAGCCATTGCTCCAGCCGGCACGTTGCCAGACAATCACACATACCCACAACCGGAAGCGACAAAAAATTCAATTTTTGATCTAATTGGGTATCTGCCTGTCGTTTTGCCATGCGCTGAAACTGCTGAAGCGGTCCTTCCTGCAATTCCCCCTGTTCTGTTGGTATATACACATGGCTGCATTCCCCAAGCAGTTTAAAAAATCCAGGGATCATCATTCCAAAGTCTAAAATGATAATATCATAGCTGCTCTTTGCCGCTAAAAGCTGCACGAACTTCACGTAATCTTCAGGAGAAATCTCACCTAAACAGCCGCCGTCTTCTGCAGGAGGGATATAATGGATCCCATTCATATGATACAGTGCGCTTTTAACACAATGGGAAACATTTACCTCATTGCTCAGACACAGATACATTACATCCAGAAGATCCTTTTCATATTCTTCCTGAAACCATCCTCGAAATCCTGCACATTCATTGAAATTCACATACAGCACTTTTTCCCGCTGTCCCAATACATGTGCAAAGGTCAAAGCAAATGGTGTCTGCCAGATACTGTGCCCTGGAGAATACACCCCAAGTACCTCTTTTCTAATGCTGTATTTCGGCTCATTCCAACTATTCCATTTCTGGTAATGGGAAAACACTTCTCTTAAAATGGCGGATGCAGGCTGATACTTTTCTACAATGGGAAACTTTTGTGCGGCAAGGGGAATTTCTGCCTCACCTCCCTCTTCATGCAGGTACACCCACAATGTCCCCTCCCTGGAAGATTCTGAAAAACAACTTTTACCATTGTATTTCATCTGTAAAAACTCTTGCATCTGTGCCGATTCCAAAAACCCATTCGCAAGCAACACAATATCCAGTTTTTGGGTGTTGAAATATTCCAGAAAACACTCTGGTGCAGAAAAGGAAATACCTTGCAGACTTCCTTCATTTTCTAAAGAAACCCATTCTGCAAGCTTTTCCCCATATGCTCCGTTTGTATCACAAACGGCAATAAAAACTTTTTTCAATAAGCCACCTCCATAGCGATCGCAAATCCAATTAAAATTGCAATTGAAAAATGAATGATATGTTGTTCTTCCTGAAAGCCCTGGGGATACTTCGCCAATCTGCCAGTAACTATCACCTGGCAAATATATTCCTTAAATATCCACAGCCTTGAAATAAGATTTCGATGATAGAGAAGCTTACACAATGACATGCCTGCTCCAACAAGAAAAGATACAACAACTGTATGAAGAAGTATTTGAAACCCCCAGATACCACCAATCATGGAAAACAATTTGATATCACCTGCCCCAAGGGCACGGATCAGAAACAATAGATAAAATAAGATAACCGGTATAGAAACATTTAGAAGAAAAATGCCGATCCCTTTCATTCCAGATTCGAATGTTTGAAAGAAAAATCCTACAATAAAACCGCTTGCAATCAGCCGGTTACTGATTCGAAAGCTCTGTATGTCTGTCACTGCCGCCATACTCAAAAGCGTCAGGCTCAGGAACATCTTCGCCTCCCCAACTTATCACCTCTCTATAAGAATACTTATCCTGTTCGCGAATCAGTGATTAAATTGGATTATAGAACATGTTCCCTGAATTGTAAAGCGTCTTCTGAAAAATTTTTTATTTTTGTATATATGTTACAAGAATCTGTACAGCAAAATTCCATAAATCAGCGCAAACCCGCAGATACCAAGGGTTCCAATTGTCAAAACACTCATTGGATTCACTCCTGCCTTAACAGAAATACCTTGGCTTTCTAAAAAATTGTTCATCGCACAGATTCCAACAACTCCAACGATACCGCGCAGGATAAAAGCAGAAATAACACTTGCTTTCTGCTTCATCATCCCCATAAACAACACTAAAATACAAATCCCGGCGATTGCTCCAATTCCATAATACAGTTCCATTTTTTCTTTTCCTTTTCAATTTTCTGTTCTCATTTGATATATATACTTTATGGAAAAATTTATGACTTTTTCGTATACATTGGAATTTTTTGCTTATACTTTATAGAAGAGAATTGGTAACTGTTCCGTACCTTCACAGTTACAATGCAAAATCCACTTAAATTCGCCTTCGGCGATGGAATTTTGCACATTTGAATCACATTCTTACGAGCTCAGCAACAAGTGCTTTGGTCTGTACAGAACAGTTACGAGAATGATTCCTATAAATTCATATTAGCACAAAGAATTTTAAATGATTCAGGATCCGCTTTAAGCGAGTCCTGGCATGGGATTCAGGGCAGCTTTTGCTGACATCTGCCTGCGTTACCATAGTTTCAAAAAAGGAAGGGGATGCATATGTTTCAGATTGCAAAAAAAGAACCACAGACAACTACTTACTCTTTACTTTTAGATGACCTGGAAAAAGCCAGATATGATCTGGCTCTTGCCTATGAAAATTTTGAGAATGCCATGGAGCCTGATTTGATTGATTGCTGTATTTATGAGATGAACGCTTTACAGATGCGTTACAAATTCCTCTTAACAAAAGCAAAGCAATTGAATGGGGATTCCTTATGCAAGGAATCCCCTGGAGATCTCCGAATTCTGAAGGGTCTCAGTTAGGCTGCCCTTCTGATATGTCATGCCTGCCACAATCTGCTGTGTATGCTGCATCAAAGGTTCTGAAGTATCGTGTTTCGCTACTTCCGAAAAACCATCGTAAAGATTCTTCAGAACCTTCTTTGCATCCTGAAGATTTTGTGACGTATTTTTACATATTGCCATGGCAAGCAGCTTATTTACAAATTGGTATTCTGCATACAGGCTATTTGATATTTCATATGTGAAATCCAAATCATCCATCAGCCTGGCTAACACTTGCCCAGCCTTTCCCACAGCAAGCTTGAACCCTTCATAGTCATCTGCGGCATTAGCCTGAATACCATCATCAAGGTAAGAAAAAAGTATCTCGTACATAATTACGATCATTTCACTTCGATTACAGTTACTCAGCCTTCGGGTAAATTCCTGCTTTTTTTCCCGTATCATTTATTTCCTCCTGTCCTCCCAGCGACCTGTCCCCCAGCCCTTGCCATAAGGGCTGGAAGAGTTCAAATCCCAGTGGCAACTGTTCCTTGGCGCTGTCTTTTAGCCTTTACTGTAAGAGCTGTAATACCTGCTGCGGAAGGTCATTTGCCTGAGCCAATACAGATGTTGCCGCCTGGGTCAGAACATTGTATTTCGTATACTCAGTCATCTCTTCCGCCATATCCACATCCTCAATTCTTGACAAAGCCTGGGTCATATTTTCCTCTGTGCCATCCAGGCTGCTGACCGCATAATCCAAACGATTCATATATGCTCCAATGCTGGAACGCACTTCACTGACTTTGGCAATGGCACCGTCAAAACTGGTAATGGCATAGTCGCCGCCATTGACAACACATACATTTACTTTGTCAATATATAAGGTCTCCGAAGAGATTTCAGAAATCTTCACGTCCATTGTCTGATCCTCATTCGCTCCAATTTGAAGGGTCATAGGACCTATGTTTGTCACTTCCATATTCACAGTTCCCTTAGTGCCTGGCTCAACTTCAAATTTCATTTCGAAACCGCCGCGGTCAGTAATGGTCACAAAATTCCCATCCGTAAGGATCGTTGACTGTGCGCCAAATCCCTCATCATTCTTGTCAATAGAAATCTGTACATCTGTCCCAACTTTCTGGTTGTCTGTGCTGATTCCCAAAAAAGATGCCAAACGCGCATTGTCACATTTTACACTCATCTCTGTACTCTTTCCATACTCGTCAGAAACAAACGTCAATCTTCCCCCAGCAGCCACATCCGCAGGGACGTAACCTGCATTCTCTGGAGTGCCTCCAGTTGTAGCGCCTGCCAAAAACAGGTTTACCCCTCCTTGTTCTGCTCCTTTACGCAATTTTTCATAAACCGCCTCAAACGATTCTCCTTCCTCTATCTTCACTTCCACACCATTGATCACAACCTTCCCAGTCGCCCCAGCCGATACCGTTGAAGCTGCATTCAGCCTTGCAGTCCCAGGCAAAACAGCATGGGTGGCATCTGCCGTAATATTGACAGAATACATATTTGCCATAACAGAGTCGGAAATGCTGATCCTCTTAATTCCCCGGTTGTCTGGATATACACGCTGGTCCAAGGTGCCATCTAACAAAGGTTTGGTGTTAAATTCGGTATCTTTGGAAATACGGTCTATCTCTTGCCGCAGAGAATTAATCTCCAACTGGATTGCTGCTAAATCATCCTGTGTATTGGTGCCATTTGCTGCCTGGACAGAAAGTTCACGCATTCTCTGGAGCATATTATGCACTTCATTCAAAGCTCCGTCTGCCGTCTCCAGTACAGAGATTCCGTCTGAGGCATTTCTGGAAGCCTGGTTCAGACCTTTGATCTGCGCAGTCATTTTGCTGGCAATCGCCATTCCTGCCGCATCATCGGATGCACGGTTAATCCGAAGCCCAGTGGATAAACGTTCAATAGAATTTGAAAGGCTGTTTTCTGTTCCTAATAATCTTTTATTTGCAATCATTGCTGACATATTGTGATTAATTTTCATGTTGTTTACCTCTTTTCTTGATTTATGTCAGGGTTACTTTTTTATGGCAACATCCGTATCTAATCGATCAGATAAGGGATGACTCCCATTTCTATAAGCCCTAAAAATGTTTATTTGTTTTCGCTCATCAACCATCGCACATGCCAAGGAATATCAGGACGCCTCCTGTCCCATCTGTTTGACTTGTTCCAAAAATCCTCTGGCAATCCCATACAGGGTTTTGGTCTGTATCTGAAAGACCTCAGCTTCCGGATCCTGGTCAGAATTATTTCCAGTCCTTTCCGCAGTCAAGCGATTCAGATCTAATTGTTCGGTGTGTATCAGATCCAGGCTCCAAGAGGTTTCAACCTCCTGGTTCAGTTGTTCTTTCATACTATCCTTTTTGTTTCTCAATTCTTCGATTGTCCCCATGGAATCGGAAGCAATATAACCTTTTATAGATTCTCCCTGCACTTGGAATCTTGCTGCCACCTTCCCCAGCTTAGGTGTCTCAAACATAATATCTACCCTTCCTCGGTCTTCTTTCCCTCGGACGATCTTAAGCTGTACGTTGGTAAGTTCATCTGCAACCATTACCGGAATGGCATAGTGCTCTTCCTTTGCCATCCTGGTTCCCAGTGCAATCTGCTGGCGCAAAATCTTCATTTCCTGCAGGTCATTGCTGCCGACCTGTTCCGATTCTATCATGGTCTTCATCACATTTTCAGCAATGTCGGCAAGCTTCTTCTGTGCCTCTGCCATCGCTTCCGGCGTCTTGACTGCTTCCCCGAAATCCTCTAAAATTTCTTCCTTTACCTGTTCGAGATCAATATCCTTATCCTGGTTTTCCGGTTCAAACAATGCCTTAAATACTCCCCCTCTGGGGCTCATCATGCGGTTTGCCGCCATAATATTGTAAGCTGTTACCGGCATATCGTGTCCAGACAATATCTGAAGGATCTGTGCTTCTGCCTTTTTTGCCTGAGAAAACTCTTCCATCTGTTTCTGATAGTAAGCTTCCTCTGAGGAAGCGTCTTTTCCCGTTTCACGCAACTGCCACAGCAGTTCTTCCGGCGTCATATCCTCCACGGCGCCCTGTGCCTGCTGCATTCCCTCTGGGGTGGCAAATTTCAATGCCTCTTTGGCACAATCTGTCTGATACGCCGCTTCAATTTGCTGGGAAATACTCAGTTCTTGTGGTACTACTGTCTCTGCTTCCCCAAAATTATCATCCACCGATACATTGATACCAGGATTACGGTTGGTCCTCACTGCTGTCAGCAGGTTCTTCATAGAAAGCTCCGCGCCCTGTTGAACCAATGCACCAATCACGGCGCCATCCGTCTTATCAATCTGGTTCAGCATACGGTAAATGCCGATATAGCTGTCCCTTTCTTGCTCTGTGATGCCCTGATGGCGCTCCAGTTTCCATAAGTACTTGCTAAACCTCTCCTCATCACCTGGATTCAGACGGTTTTTGATTTCTTCTGCTTTAAGATTCAGCTCTTCCACATTCATTTCCAGAGGGTTGACCCCTTCCCGGATCATCTCCATCACCACAGAGGGAGAAAGGTTCTGGAACAGGTTCTGTACTTTCTGATCTGCTGCTTTCATCTGCAGAATGGAATCCTGGGAAATCTCCATCTGGTTATAGGCTAAAATGCGCACAGCACGTCTGTTTGCCTCAGAGGTATCCATCTCAAGATCTGTCAAAATATCATCCACATTCCGAAAAGCTTTCTGGATGGAATCTCCTAAATCTGCACGGGGCTTTGTCTGGAGTGTCTCATAGGCTTCCCCGGCACGCTCCATCTGTGCCTGCTTGGCAACGCCTTCTTTATGTATATGGTCAATCGTGTCCTCACCCGTCTTTACATTTCCCATAATATAGGCTGGCACGCCTCTCATTTCCTGGGTTTTGGACATGGTATCTGCAAAGATTTCTGTATTTTCCCTGGTAGGCTCAATCCCATTTTGACTCAGCAGACTGGAATAATATGCATTCTCTTGTGCCTTTAATTGTTCTACCAACTCTTCTAAAGGCTTTGTCTCAATAGAAATTCCCTGTTTCAACAATGAATAATTTGCCTGTGCTGTCATTACCAGGCGAATTTCCTCCAACTGGCGCTTTGCCTTAATAAAAGCAATATCTTCACTGGCATATTCTGGAATACTGGGCATCGGCTGCCCTGGCTGCTTTTTGTCCTCTGTGCCTGACTGCTGCACTGCTGCATTGTGTGCAGCCTCCAGACTCTCTATCGTAAACGGCATCCCTTTTTGCACTACATTCCAGACATCTGTATCTGTAGCGTTTTCTATCGTCTCTGCGGCATGACTGGCACGTTCTGCATCACTGTAACCTGGCAGGATCACCGCGTCGCCTGGACGTCTTCCCTCTGCCAGAGCTTCTGTCATTGCATCAATTACCTGCTCTTTCTCAGGCGGCATCTGTGCCTTTTTCAAATCCATGGCATAACTTAAATTTTCCGGGGTTAAAGGAATCTGTTGTTCCAGCATCCATTGGCTGCAGGAAAGGGTGCTTTCATCTACCGGCAGTCCTGCTTGTGTTATTACCTGTGCCACCTGTGCTTTCATCCCATCATCCAGGCTGATTCCAGCTCCCTGGGGCAAGGAAGATGGCGCCCCGGTACTATGCTGCGCCATATAGAGGTTTTCTATCGTAGGCGCCAATTCATGATCCAGCATGTATTTCACTGCTTCATCACTGCAAGATGTAAGGTCTTCTGCCTGTTTCATAGTCTCTTGGCAATCTGCAAGATTCTCCTGTGTAGCAGGCAAATCTGCCTGTTCCATTGCCGCCTCAAGCTGTCTTGCCGCCCCCACGCTTCCAGCCATCTCCGTCAGTTTATCGCTGTCCAATGTGTCTCCAAACACACTGATGTCCACCCCTGCCTTTGCCAGCTCCATCTTAATCTTATCCATTTCTGTTATGATGGTATCCACCTGGGTGTCGTTTACCGAAAATCCATCCTCTTCTAATTTGCCGCAGTCTTCTTCTGTAAGCATATTGGAGACGGCATGCATCTTCTCTTGAAGATACTGTGCTTCCAAATTTTCTGCATCCTGGCTGATCTGGTCGAGTTGGGATTCCCCAGAAAAAAAGGGTCTGTCCACCGTAGTCTGCTGTATGGAAGATATCCTGCCCGTATCTTTTTCTACCTTACAGGCAGCAGTCTCCTGAGTAAGAACGGTAACATTCCCTTTTACTTCAACTGTATTCTTTGATTGGGTAATTTCCATTAAATTACTGTTATCTACTCTCATATCCGCGCCTCGTTATTCTTTATATCTGAGTCTAAAAGATTTCTCATTCTATCTCTAAGTATTTCGGTAACAATCCGCGAAAACTTTATACCTTATAACATGCCGAATGGCTATCATGGGATATACCTTGGGGCATGCCCACCTCAGCCCCCTTACCACCATTCTTTGGAGATTGGGTTTGCACACTTTGCCGCGCCGCGTGCGGTCACGCAGTGACATCTTCTCTTCGCACGCGTGCGCACCCTGCCCAGAGGGCTTTTCTCTTATAGGAATTTTTACAAAACTTCCTAATAAGACGAAAACGGAGCTGTGCACGAACTACTTAGTGCAACAGCCCCACGACGCTTATTTCATATATCCAAGAAAAATATTCCCAGCTTCCCCAAAAAAGGTATCACTGTCTTGTATCCCCATTTTCTGTACTGCATTTTCTCCTGGCTGGTATAAAATCGTATTGTGTTCATCATAGCCCACAATCAACACGGCTTCCCCTCCAACCATGGCAAAAACAGGGGTTCCCAAATTCACATAATACAGCACTTGTTTTACATTGCAGCCAGAGAGGTCGATCACTTTCCGGTCTGCCAGGGCACCCGTCAAAATCTGTTTTGGGGTCTCTCCCTGTGCAAGAAGCGCCTCCACATCAATACTCAATTCTTCTGTCTTAAGCAAATAAGCCAGACAGCGCGCCACCGAGTTCTCACTGATGCCGGAAACCTCTACAGATTCTGGTCCAATGACAGGCTGGGCGCTTTTCCTACCTCTCTGCCAAAGGTATTTCTGTTTTGCCCCAATCACTACCCCCATATTTTCATCTGCGCATACAATAGCGCTTGTAATCGAAGGTGTGGACATGATAATATTTCCTCCACTGTAAACATAGTAATTTTGCCGTTCTCTTCCCGTCTCAAGATTCACGGTCCGTTTATCTGAAATAACTACTTCTTTTGGCACTTTAACTTGAGGATTCTTGATGTTTCCTGCTTTTCCTCCTCCAAGTGTCAGTTCCACTTGGGTCTGTTTTTTTTCTGTCACAATACTTCCCACAGAAACTCTGCGGGTAGATTTTAACTGTTGGTTTTTAATGGTATCTTGATCTACAGCCATATAGCCATTTTCTGTACGGATTTCCCGATCCAGGAAAATTGTGTCCTGATCCACATAGGCATTGGACACATAATAGCCATTCTTTTCATATTCCTTAATCACTTTGGAATTTTTATCTACAATGGAAACTTTATACATAAGGAATTTAATATTTCCCGCTGAATCTTCTGTCACTTCCCCAGTCTTTGCTGTTCCATAGACAAAATCACTCTCCACGAAACCGATTGGTTTTAAGTATTCCTCTCCATTTCCCTCTATGGTCCGCACTTCTTCCCCTTCCAAATCCATAATCTTAACCGCCTTGGCGCTGCTGGTATCCTTTCCTTCCTGCCAGGCAATGTATCTGCCGTCTGACGATACCGCATAACTGCCGGGAGCCAGTTCCGCAATCACCTGGTCTGCCTGATGATTATTCAGGTCAATTCGGTATAACTGTCCATCTGCCAGCAAGTAAAAAACATTTCCATCACTGACATAAAACATTTTCCCCCAATCTAATTTCAGCATTTCATAAGAACGGTCAGAAGGCAAAAACAGTTCTTCTTCAACCGTATTTCCCACACTGTCATAATGGTATACGCTGATTCCTGAACATCCCTCATGCCTGCCCCGATTCATATACCCATATACTACAAAATCCATGCTTCCATATTCGTCTATCCGCATAATTTGAATCCCATGCTGTCCATTGTTTTCCCTGTCAGAGATTCCCTCCGGGCTGCGGAAACTGTACACTTGGGAAAGTTCATGGTTATCACCATTATAACTCCATAATTCCCCTTCCTGGACAAAAGCAATGATATTCCCTTTTTCATTTGACATATATTTTACATCGGAAGAACGAATGCCTAAGAGTAGCTTATTCTTATTTACGGTACTATTTTCCCCACGGAAAATCTGATTCATATTGCGCTCATAATTTAATAAGGACATTCGGCTGATACCGCTGTTGTAACGTACCCGGAAATACTCTTCCACATTATAATATTCTACCTCCCCCTTGTCACCTACCGCTGTCACAACATACTGAAGCAGAATGGTATTGTAAGTACTTCCCATCTCCTTGATAGACGGCACAGGCACTTCCAAACGTTCACCTTCAAAATCCCCCCAGCTCACCTGGGACAAGCTGGAATGGATGGTAACCCTCTGCAATGTAGTATTATCCGCCTGATTGTTCGGTTCCAGATAAGTGGCAAGATTTCCTGATTGTGCCTTGTCAAAAGTCTGCTCATGGAAATTCATGACAAAATCCAAAGATTCCTTAACATAATAATCTTTTTCACGAATAATCCGGGTATAATAATTTACAGGTTTTCCATTACTGTTTACACTCAGAACCAGTACATATTCCTGCTCCTCTTCCAAAATATTTTCAAACTGCAGTGACAAACTGATCTCCCCATGATTCTCAGAAAAACTTTCACTGCCAATTTTTCCGTTTTCAATCAGACGCTCCATATCCATAGAACGTACCTCAAAGGATACTTCCTCAATTTTATTATCATATGCCTTAATGATTACAGAAAGTGCCAAATCTTCCTTTAACGGCGTTATGGTATCACGCATCGCTGTGCCGTCCATCTCTGCACAATACCCAT
The DNA here is from genome assembly GCA_951801955.1 of uncultured Lachnospiraceae bacterium. Classification (GTDB taxonomy): domain Bacteria; phylum Bacillota; class Clostridia; order Lachnospirales; family Lachnospiraceae; genus Petralouisia. Next base: position 34,734 of record CATOOV010000014.1, on the reverse strand, counting down.
AAAGAGCATTGATTTTCACATGGTCCCGTTCCAAATATACCACTGGCAGAGTGGCTTGCGCCATTTCTGAAGTCAGGTCAATCTCATTCTGCCGGTTTAGAAAACCCATGATTATCATGGTTGTCACAACCACAAGGCCCAATACGATAGCCTTAATTATACCTTTACGCATCCTGTCCGTCTTCCTTTCCATCCTGTAATGCAGCCAGCTTTGGCATAACCTGCAAAAATTCCATCACTTGGCGATAATCCTGGCTGCTCTTTTTCTCACCTGTTTTTACTGCGCGGATCAATATATTTTTTGGCGTATGTTCCATATCAATAAACTCCAAAATCTGAACCTGGTATCCTTTACTTTCCAGAATCTGGGCCCGAAGGGCATCCGTAATCAGCGCCGCTGTACGCTCTTTGATCAATCCATATTGGAAAATTGGGGCCAATATATCATTCTGCATTTGTCCGTTCAGCTCATGCTGACAGCACGGTACAGACAAAATCACTTTTGCCCCCCAACGGATTGCTTTGTCCAACGCATAGTCTGTCGCCGTATCGCAGGCATGAAGGGTTACCACCATATCAACCTGTGTGATCCCTTGATACTCGGCAATATCCCCCACATAAAAATCCAGCCCTGTATAATCATACTCCAATGCAAGTTTTCTGCAATGCCCAATTACATCTTCTTTTATATCCAATCCGATAATGTGCACCTGATAACCTTTTAATACCTTCAGATAGTGGTACATAGCGAATGTCAGATAAGATTTCCCACAGCCAAAATCCAAAATCGTTACTTCCCGGTCTTTCGGAAGCCTGGGTAAAATATCCTCAATAAATTCCAAAAAACGGTTAATCTGACGAAATTTATTGTATTTCGCGTGGACAATCTTCCCTTCTTGCGTCTGTACTCCAAGCTCTACTAAAAAATCTACTTTCTGTTCGGGATCTAAAATATATTTTTTCTTTCTATTATGGGATAAATCTACACTTTTTACACAACACCCTGCTTTTTTCTCCTTGATTGTAACCTTTCCCTTTTTGCTTACCAGGGCGAAGGCATGTCCTATCTGGGAAAAAATATCAAGCTGCCGATAAGCCTTCATCCAGTGCAGGATTGCTTCCACGGCATCCTGCTGTTCAAAATTTTTGTGGAATATCTTTTTTTCCTGCTGGATACTTGCCTGAAAAATTAATTCTCCCTTAAGCAGCACCGGACGGAGACTGATCTTTGCAGCCTCCGCCTTGCTCCTAGGATTACTAACCACAAGTTTTGTCAATGTTTCATCCAAATATTTATATAAAAGTTCTTCTAATGTTTCCATGGTAAACCTTTCATTCTTTTGCGGGATATTCCTGCTTACCACCAGCGGCGGCATCTTTTATGTCTGCATCGGCGCTGGTACATTTCATTAAATAACAATACTTGTATGAGATTTTGCAGTCCCTGATCTCTGGGCGGTCCCGGTGGCCTTCCTGGTCCCCAGCCTGGTCCTGGCGGCGGTCCCGGTGGCCTTCCTGGTCCCCAGCCTGGTCCTCGCTGTGCTACCAGATTTCCTTCCAACGGAAGCTCCTCTGCCTCCATATCTGGTTCCTGATATGCACCTTCCTCATACTGTTCTTTTTCATACTGTCCTTTACCGCATTGTCCTGCTTCAGACTTTTGAATATCTGGTTGGCTTCCTGCAGCAGAATCATAAATACGTTTTACAATCTGGTTAATCATGACCCGATCGGGATACTCATCAAACATCAGGCTTCCTTCGTATTCCATTTTATCACATTCGTCCTCGACCATTTCCTGAATCGAACGAATTTCTTTGGGATACATTCCCTTTAATTTTTCCAAATCCCTGGCATATTCCAATTCCTCCATATACACAGTCTGCATGGGATACGCCATATAAAAGGGAACTTTCGACATATTCTGTTCTGGATTTCTATAAAATAATTTCTGTTTATAATCCACAGCAATTCTCCCATTTTTTCTATCCCTATACTATATGCCTGATTTTTGGTAATGCTACTGTGCAACACTTTCCTGCTTTATGATTTGACGCAGAATATTTCTAATCTTCTACAGGATTAGCCTGTTCCTGTGCTGTCGTTCAGTATAGCACATTTCATTGGCTTTTGCCATACTGATACATTGAAAATTCTGGTATTACTGCCAGTTGCTTTTCCCTATCTCCTGCTTTATAATTTCAAATAGTAAAATAGGTAATTGCAAGACTACTAAATTATCAAAATTTCATATACAATTACTACACTTTTATTTTCATATTTTCTTGATACAACGGCACAAAATGCAAGACGCGCCAAGCATTTCAGCAAGCCTCTGACTACAAGGAATCATGCCCTTCGGCGTGTCATAAGGTATAAATTGTATATGAAATTCATGAAATTCTTGAGTTTCGCTATTATCTAAAATAATTGGTAACTATTCAGAACCCCCTGAAAATAGCAATTCAGAACGTTCAAATTTATTTGAAAAGGCATGAATTGCTATTTCCAGGGAGGTGATAGTCCCCTCAGCCACAGACAGAAGCCTCGTCAGAGGCGAATGACAGCTTTGCTGGCATGTCTGTGGCTTGGGGTTCTGAATAGTTACATTAATTGTAAATAAGAAAGGAACTTTCCCATGACACAGAAAAAAGGCATTTTATTAGTCAGTTTTGGTACCAGTTATTTGGACAGTAAAGAGAAAACCATTGATCTGATATTAGAAGATGTGAAAAAAGCATTTCCCCAATACTACATATACCAGGCATGGACCAGCAAAACAATCCTGCATATATTAAAAACCAGGGACAACCTCTCTATTTTCTCCCTGGAAGAAGCCATGGAAAAAATAAAAGCTGACGGCATTGACAGCCTGACCGTCCAGCCAACCCATCTGATTAATGGATTGGAAAATGATGTCATGGTACGCACTATCCAAGCCTATTCGTCAGACAATTTCAAGATTTCTTTTGGCGCCCCCCTTCTCAGCAGCACAGAAGATCAAAAATCTGCCCTTACCGCCGTCCTCTCAGACTTTTCCAGCATTTCCAAAGAAGAGGCTCTGGTACTTATGGGGCATGGCACTACCCACCATGCCAATTCCATTTATGCTGCTTTAGACTATATGTTAAAGGAAATGGGGCACCCGAATGTATTGATAGGAACCGTGGAAGCTTATCCTGGACTGGACACCTTAATTCGCCAGGTTGCAAAGCTTCATCCTAAAAGGGTGCACCTGCTTCCTTTTATGTTGGTAGCTGGAGATCATGCCAACAATGATATGGCTGGAGAACAGCCTGATTCCTGGAAATCCCTTTTTGAAGCTGCGGGTTATGAAGTACTCTGCCATTTAAAAGGTCTTGGGGAAAATAAAGGAATCCGTAAAATTTACCTGGAGCATCTTCGGGAAGCCATGGATAACTAGTTACCACAAAAAAAGAAGACAGATAACCTCTGTCTTCTTTTTGTGGATTTCCCTTAGTATTGGAACACTGCCACACCATATGGTGCAAGCGGATAGGCAAAAGAGAATGGACGGTTGTCACACTCTTTCTTCACTGCCTTATATACTAACGGACGCTTTTCGCCCTGACCTCCATATTTCTTATCATCACTGTTAAAAATCAGCTTGTACTGCTTTTTCAGCGGCACTCCAACCCGGTAATCTTCCCATTCCATTGGAGTAAAATTACAGATAAACAACAGGTTGTTCTTGCCATTCTTACTCTTACGCACGAAGCTAAACACACTGCGGAAGTTGTCATCTGCATTGATCCACTCAAAATTTTCACCGTCTGAATCTGCTTCATACATGGCAGGATATTTTCTGTACAGATGAAGTAAATCTTTAAAATATGTCTGTAACTGCTGATGTTCTGGTTCTTGTAACAGGAACCAGTCCAATTCGCGCTCTTCACTCCACTCCCTGAGCTGCCCAAACTCCTGTCCCATAAACAACAGCTTTTTGCCCGGATGCCCGATCATAAACGCGTAACCTGCCTTGAGGTTCGCAAATTTATCCAATCCTAATCCTGGCATTTTATTGATCATGGAGCATTTCAGATGTACCACTTCATCATGGGACAACACCAGAATGTAATTCTCACAGTGATTATAACTCATAGCGAAAGTCATTCTATTATGGTTATCCTTACGGAAATATGGATCCAACTTCATGTAATCCAGAAAATCATGCATCCATCCCATATTCCATTTATAACTGAAATTAAGGCCTTCATCCTCTACGCTGCCAGTAACCCTTGGCCACGCCGTAGATTCCTCTGCAATCATAACTGCTCCTGGATTTCTGCCCAAAATTAACGTATTGATATGCTTGAAAAATTCGATCGCTTCCAAATTCTTGTTGCCGCCATACTTATTGGGAACCCACTGTCCATCCTGTTTTCCATAATCCAGGTATAACATAGAAGCAACTGCATCTACCCGCAGCCCATCCACATGATAATGTTCAATCCACATCAACGCACTGCCAATCAAGAAATTTTTCACTTCTGTCTTCCCATAATCGAAAATTTTGGTACCCCAGTCAGGATGTTCTCCCTTTCTTGGATCCGCATACTCATAAAGGCAGCTTCCATCAAACTCTGCCAATCCGTGCGCGTCTCTTGGAAAATGTGCCGGAACCCAATCCAAAATCACACCTATCCCGTTTTTATGCATATAATTTACAAGATACACAAAATCCTCCGGCGTTCCATATCGTGAAGTCGGCGCATAATATCCCGTAACCTGATACCCCCAAGAACCATCAAAAGGATATTCGGAAATTCCCATCAATTCCACATGGGTATATCCCATCTCTTTCACATACTCTGTCAACTTTACGGCAAGCTCCCGATAATTGTAAAATCCCTCATCTTCCCTGCCAGGATGGCGCATCCAGGAACCAGGATGTACCTCATAAATCGCCATCGGCTGAGAATGGACATCCTTACATACTTTCCGTTTTGCCATCCACTCCGTGTCAGTCCATTTAAAATTACTAATATCTGTAACCCTGGAAGCCGTTCCTGGACGCAGTTCCGCATAATTTGCATAAGGATCTGCTTTATAAAGCTTACGTCCATCTGTAGTTTCAATATAAAACTTATACAAATCGCCAACCGCGGCATTTGGAACGAACAGCTCATAAACTCCCATTGGCTCTAACCGGGTCATTTCATCTGCATCTTCTTTCCAATCATTAAATGTGCCAATTACAGAGACTTTTTCTGCATTTGGCGCCCATACGGCAAAATATACGCCCGCTGTTCCTTCCTCTACAACGGGATGTGCCCCTAATTTTTTATAAATATCATAGTGGGTTCCCTGACCCAGATAATACATGTCCAATTTTGAAAAATGTTCCATACTTCTCACTCCTGTTCCCTTAATGTTCAAAGTCTTTCTCTCTCAAATACAAATACCCATCAGGGCTGAATTTCTTTCCGCCAAAAAGTTTTTTAAAGCCGCCCCTATCTGCATGTTTAATGGCATCATCCAAAATATCTTTCACTTCTGTCAAGGTGGTAGCTTCATCAAGTTTCTGGATACTGCTGATTCTATTATAAAGTGCCAGTATTCCCATATCATCAATTTCACATTCCTGCTCTTTCGCATACGCTTTGGCAAATTCTACCAGCTCATCACTAGTATATACTGGTATTTTAATCCGCTCTGTAAACTGCTTTGCAAAGTTTGCATCCAGGCTCAAAACCTTTTCAATACCAGCCCTTGTATCTTCCATAATTACAAGCATCCCGTCCGTATCCTGCTCCATTAAAAGTGATAATCTGGTAGCGGTCTCTGGTAAAATATCTCCTGCTTTCTCTATAATCAAATATCCGCCATAGACTTTTTTTATCAATTGATTTAAATCTTTTTGATTCAAAGATTCCCCAGTAATTTTTCCGACCTTGTCACCAGGATGCCTGCCGCTTTTTTGGATTGCCTTGATAAAATCAGTTGCCAACACCGTCTTGCCGCTTCCTCTGCCCCCAGTGATCAGAATATTCCCACTGGAAGAAGTGCGATCCTTTTCTTTTCTATGCAGCACTCCCTCCAATACCTGGCAAAGCTGCTGCTCCATGCCCGTAACTGGTACAAAATAGGAAAAAATTTCTTTTTGTTCTGGGGTTAATGTTCGAATATGTTCTTCTGGTTCTTCTATTTTGATCTTAGGAATATCAATTTTTTCTTCTCGCGATGCTTTCGCCGCCCGGAACACAGATTCTAAATAAAGCTCTGCATCCCGATCTTCCTGTCCAGGCGTATCTCTTGCCGCCTGCTGTTCAATCAGCTCTTCTAAAGAATCCATAGATTTCTGTCCATGTTCTTTTGATTGCCTGATCTCTGGCATGGGGCTTTTCTGGCCAGGATCTTCTAAATTCATGATTCCCCTTTTGTTTTTCATCTGTATTTGTGCCAGATATTCCTCTGGTATAGGTTCTCCAAGAATCTTTGCTGCTTCTTCCCAACTTGCTATCTGCTCTGATAGATCCTCTCTTTGCAGCCCCTCTTCTGGCTGGTCCTTTACCTCTTCTGGTAATTCTTCTTGGGGTTCTTCCCCTTTGCCTTGCCGATACATCAGTATGGTCTCTTCTGATTCTTGTTTTTCCTGTCCCTTAACATCCAGTTGTTCGGGAAATACTTCTGCTGATTCATATCCAATATCTTCAGGAGATTCCATCGTTTCCTTTGGCGTATCATAAGGTATCTGTTCAAAATCATCCAATCCCTGCCGTTCTTCGTATGTCTGCTCTGGTATATCCTTTTCGCCTTCCTGCTGGACTGGTATGTCCTGTTCGTCAATTATTACTTGCTCCTGCTCATCTAAATTCAATGGCTTTTGCCGTCGCTGGCTTTCATCTTCCTGCCTATACCTTTCTTGTTCTGGATAGCCCCAGTCTTTCTGTACTTGTTCTGCCTCCTCTTGCCTATACCTTTCTTGTTCTGGATAGCCCCGGTTTTTCTGTACTTGTTCTGGATATTCCCAACTTGATTGATCTTGTTGCGCTCCCTGCGCTCTACCTCTCATGCCTTCCTGCTGTATTGGCATTTCTTCCTGCGCCATGTATCTTTCTTGTTCTGGATAGCCCCAGCTCTGCCGACCTTGTACTGCCTCCTCTTGCCTATACCTTTCTTGTTCTGGATAGCCCCGGTTTTTCTGTACTTGTTCTGGATATTCCCAACTTGATTGATCTTGTGGCGCTCCCTGCGGCTTAACTCTCATGAATTCCTGCTGTATTGGCATTTCTTCCTGCGCCATGTACCTTTCTTGTTCTGGATAGCCCCAGCTCTGCCGACCTTGTACTGCCTCCTCTTGCCTATACCTTTCTTGTTCTGGATAGCCCCAGTTATGCTGTACTTGTTCTGTCTCCTCTTGCCTATACCTTTCTTGTTCTGGATAACCCCGGTTTTGCTGTACTCGTCCTGGATATTTCCAACTTGATTGATCTTGTGGCGCTCCCTGCGGCTTAACTCTCATGAATTCCTGCTGTATTGGCATTTCTTCCTGCGCCATGTACCTTTCTTGTTCTGGATAGCCCCAGCTCTGCCGACCTTGTACTGCCTCCTCTTGCCTATACCTTTCTTGTTCTGGATAACCCCGGTTTTGCTGTACTTGTACTGCCTCCTCTTGCCTATACCTTTCTTGTTCTGGATAACCCCGGTTTTGCTGTACTCGTTCTGGATATTTCCAACTTGATTGATCTTGTGGCGCTCCCTGCGGCTTAACTCTCATGAATTCCTGCTGTATTGGCATTTCTTCCTGCGCCATGTATCTTTCTTGTTCTGGATAACCCCAACTCTGCCGACCTTGTACTGCCCCCTCTGACCTATACCTTCCCTGCTCTGGATAGCCCCGGTTTTTCTGTACTTGTTCTGGATATTCCCAACTTGATTGATCTTGTTGCGCTCCCTGCGCTCTACCTCTCATGCCTTCCTGCTGTATTGGAATTTCCTCTTCTGGTTCAGCCCTTACATGTTGTGGTTCTTTCACGCTTATCTGCTCTTCTGCTTCCTTTTCCTCCTCTGGAATGTTCTGTAAATAGTGTTCCGCCATCAATTCTTGGGGGCTAATCCCTGCTTCCAATTTTGGAATTACCTGGTTCAACCTTTCCATCAGATCCTGTGCTTCCAACAGTGCACGTGCTTTTGCTGATTCCAGCCGTCTCTGCTGTGCCGCCGCCATAGCTGCCTCTGCTGCCATCCTGGTTCTCTCCCATTCTGCAAGCACGTCGTCTATTTTCATCTGCCCATTGACCTGTGGTTCCCGCAGTCCGCCCCCCTGGACAGACATTCGAATTTGACCGTCCCAATCCTCAGCAAGCATCTCCTGAAAATCCGTCCTCAAGGAATCATCAATCTCTTCATCCGTCTCAATATGACCATACTGTTCTTGTTCTATGGTATGCTCTGTTTCCTCTGACGGCATTTGAAGATAGGGAATTTCCTCCACGATTTTCTTAATGTTATCCATGGTTTCGTTTACAGTTTCTTTAGTACTGGCATTCATAATCTGCCGCATATTTGCTGCAAGCTCTGCCTGTAAGTTTGACGTATTAAATCTGCTTGTATTTGCTGCAATGTCAGGAATTTGTATGGTCTCTTGTATAATCTCCCCCGATTCCAACATATCTGTAGGACGCACCTCCACCATTCCATCCCGATTCTGTTTAAACTTCCGATATTTCTGTTCCTGGATCTCATTCAGCGGCTGGTACAACATTTTTAACTCCAATGCTTTTTCCACATATTTTCCATCACCAATCAAGAGCTCCAACTCATCGCATACTTCTGCACACTTTTCACCATTCCCGGCACGATGATATAAATAGGCAAGCTCAAATGCCCACTCCTCTGTATAATCCCGATCCTTAAATTCTTCCAGAATATCGATCAGTTCCATAAGATCTGCTCCGCTCAGCTTTGCAATCTGATAACGAAGTATATATTTCTGACTATCATAGGGTGCAACCTCCAGAAATTCCTCATAGTATTCCTTTGCCTCATCAAGATTACCCATTTTCAGAGATACTAAAGTCAAACGGTACAAAATATTTCTTCCTACTGCTGCACGGTCATAGGCCATCTGAAGAATTTCAAAACTATCTTCATATCTCTTATTCCTATCATAAATTTCTCCCACCATACACAGCGTCGCTGCACTCTTTACTTTCCTCCAGTTAATCGAATCTGCAATTTCTGCTGCAATCTTATAATCCTTTTCCTCCACCAGATTTTTTAACTGTTCCAGCTTCAGCTTATATTCGTATTTGTCCAACTGTTTCACCTCAGAATTACGTTAAAAGGTACAATACCCCCGATTATCGTCCATATTACTCCTAGTCTAACATATTTCCCCAGCAAATGTCAAAAAAACCCATGAGTTACACTGCAAAAGCTATTCACTGAGAAAGTTAGGATGAAACTATGATTTCTTTCGTTTTTTCAGTTTCCCTTTGATGCCTGCCTTTCTTTCCAAGCTCTTCTTTTTCTTATCCTCTGGTGTTTTTAGGCCTTCCTCTTCCTGGCTGCAAACCAATACATTCCTCTCTATATCTAGCCTGTCTGCCAAAATATAACTCTCACTATCCTGCGGCAGCCGTTTTACCTCTAAGACATAGTTCAAAATATTTCGAATAATATAAAAAATTACGGCAAAAATAGGTACGCCGATAATCATACCTGGAATGCCAAAAATTCCGCCTCCTACAAGGATGGCAAACACCACCCAAAAAGAAGACAGTCCTGTGGAATCTCCTAAAATCTTAGGTCCTATAATATTTCCGTCAACCTGCTGTAAGATCAGTATAAAGATAACAAAATACAATCCCTGGATGGGATTTGCCAGCATAATAAGGATGGTGCTTGGCACTGCCCCCAAATATGGACCGAAAAATGGGATTACATTTGTAACACCCACAATGACACTTACCAATACAGAATATGGCATTTTTAAAAAATACAGGCAGATAAAGCACAAAATCCCAATAATCAGGGAATCTAAAATCTTTCCTGAAATAAATCCTCCGAATATCTCATTACTCTTGTGTACGGTATGGATAATTGCATTTGCCTTTTTACCTGGGAACACTGCATAGACCAGCTTTTTACTTTGCCCGATAAAATTTTCTTTACTCATCAATACATAAATGGAAATAATAATACCAATTACTACATTAAATAAAATTTTTACCGCATTGATTACCCCAGTTGTAACACCGGCAACAATATTTTTTGTTTGAGGCAAAAATTCTGTCTTCGCCCAATTTTCAAAAAATTCCGTTCCCTTTGTCAGTCCAATTTCCAGATATCCTGAAATTTCACTGTCACTGCTGACATAATCACTGAGCCAGTCCATAAAGCCGTTCACCTGTTTGGGCAGCGTGCCAATCATGCCATTAATGCTCTTATATAATTCTGGTATTACCATCTGCAGCAATACGCCAATCACAAGCGCAACAAAAAGCAGGGCGCCTGCCACACTGGTAACACGTACCAATTTCTTTGCTTTCTGTTGGTTTTTTATTTTCTGCAATGCAATCGGCAATAAATGGCGTTCTTCAAAGTTTACCACTGGCGTTACCAGATAAGCAAGCACCAGCCCAATGGTAATCGGCTGCAGAATAACCATAATCTTATCCAAAATCTGGGTAAAACCATGATACCGGTAAATCAAAAAGAAAAACGCTATGGAACCTGTTATAACCAAAAAGGAGATAAGCCCTACAGCAAGATAGGGCTTGATATTCCAGTTTGCTCTTTCTTCGATCTGTTCTTTCTCTTGTTCTTCCAAAATAAACGCATCCTTCCATGGTTAAACCAGGGCATTGCAGCCTACGCAATTTGCGTAATACCCAATGCCCTGCTGCATAATTATCTTCGCTTATGTCTAACCTTTATAATAGTTAATCAGGCATCCTTTTAATATGATCGTGCGTTCATCCTCTGTCAATTCTCCCATTTCCAGAGTAAATTCTTTCAGTCCACCATCCTTTACCACAAAAGCTGGGATCTTTGTCTTTCTCTGCTCCACTGCATTTCGGATATCTGGAATAAAAATATAATCACCATTTGCAAAAGGCAGTTCACCCTCTGGAATCAGGAAGGGAAGCATTCCCCAGTTAATCAAATTGGAACGGTAACGCTTGGTGGCATATTCGTTGGCAATATTTGCCCATCCGCCTAATACTTTCTGGCAGGACGCCGCCTGCTCCCTTGCCGAACCGTCTCCAGGTTTCACAGCAAAAATTGTGCTTCCAAATCCTAACAGCCCCTGTTCTCTTGCTTCTGCAAAAGCTTTTTCTGGAAATGCCTGGTTCACTGCCGCCATAACCGGTTTTAATTCTTCTACTGCCTCTATGGGACAAGTGCCTCCTTCAATGGCTTTCTGCGCCTTCTGGATTTCTTTGGCACGCCCTACATACGCCGGGTCCTTTCTGGACAAGGTAAATTCCGCAAGCCCCAAAGGATTAGAGCGATAAGAGGAGGTTTCACCAGAGGGGATCAACTCATCTGTCGTGGTAACTGGGTCATGAATTTCAGAGACAACCTTTAAGACCATATTTTCTGGAAGTTCGCTCATCTGTGGCCAATCCTTGATATTTGGTCCAAACTTTATTTCCTGTGTAGGATCTGCCACGCCTTTACTGTCAAATACACGGTTTGCATAAATCCGGCTGTCAAAATGGTATTTTGGATTCGTATAATATACATCCATATCAGTGGCAGGCGTCAGATAGCCTTTGTTCGCTGCAGTCGCCGCAATCGAACGGGCATCCATCAGCGCAACGGAAGCTATCTGCCCGCTCTGAAGTTTGCTTCCCTCCCGGTTCGGGAAATTCCTGGTAGAATGGCGAATGGAAAATCCATTATTGCTTGGAGTATCCCCCGCGCCAAAACATGGTCCACAGAATGCTGTCTTCAAAATAGCGCCTGTCTCCATCAATGTCTCAGCAGCGCCTGTTTTCATCAATTCCATATAGATTGGCATACTCGCTGGATAAACGCTCAGGGAAAATTCATCGGAACCAATGCTTGCGCCCTCCATGATGTCCGCCGCTGCACAAATATTTTCAAATCCACCGCCTGCACAGCCTGCGATAATTCCCTGGTCTACATACAGTTTGCCATTTCTCACTTTATCCTTTAACGTAAAATCAACGGCTCCGTCTAAACTCACCAATGCCTTTTTCTCACAGTCATCCAAAATATCCATAAGGTTTGCATTTAACTCCTCAATGGTATAAGTATTGCTTGGATGAAACGGCATGGCAATCATCGGCTTCACTTTGCTTAAATCTACTTCAACCATCCCATCGTAATATGCCGTCTGTCCAGGATTCAGCTCTTTGTAATCCTCTTTCCTTCCATGAATTTCATAATATTCCCGAATGGTATCGTCTGTCCTCCAAATGGATGACAAACAGGTAGTCTCCGTAGTCATAACATCAATGCCAATTCGAAAATCCGCGCTCAGGGACGAAACGCCTGGTCCTACAAATTCCATTACTTTATTGTTGACATAACCATTTGCAAATACAGCGCCGATCATCGCCAGCGCTACGTCCTGGGGCCCTACCCCTTTCTCTGGTTTTCCAGTCAAATACACACCAACTACTTTCGGCATATTGATATCATATGTTTTATTCAATAATTGTTTTACCAGCTCAGGCCCACCTTCTCCCATTGCCATAGTACCCAGTGCACCATAGCGGGTATGGGAATCAGAACCCAAAATCATTTTTCCGCCGCCGGCAAGCATTTCCCTTGCATATTGATGAATCACTGCCTGGTGGGGCGGAACATAGACGCCGCCATACTTCTTGGCACAGCTCAATCCAAACATATGGTCATCTTCATTTATCGTACCGCCTACTGCACACAAGGAATTGTGACAGTTGGTGAGTACATAGGGAACCGGAAATTTTTCCAAACCGGAAGCCCTTGCAGTCTGAATAATCCCTACAAATGTAATATCATGGGAAGTCAGCTTATCAAATTTGATTTTCAGCTTTTCCATATTCCCAGATGTATTGTGTTGGGATAATATACCGTATGCAATGGTATTTTTTGCAGCCTCTTCCCGGTTCATGGATGTCCCAGTCTCAGCCTGGATTGCCTCTGCGGCATGTCCATCTTCTGGGATCAGCGTTTTCCCATTTACCAGATACACACCGCCATCATATAATTTTATCATATTTTCCTCCATTCTGTGCGTTTTTCAGCACAAACAGGCAGTTCGTGAAAGAAATAACAAATCCTTACACTCTTTTTCTTCCTGTTTTTATTTTTTCGTATAGCAACAAAACTTCAAAGCCATCTCCCATCTGGAATGGCAACAAAAACTTCAAAGCCATCTCCCATCTGGAATGGCAACAAAACTTCAAAGTTATTTCCCATCTGGGATATAGTGACAATAAGCCAATGGAAACCTCCATCGGCTTATTGTCCCTATTGGAATATTATAATGTGCCTATCCTAGAATTGCAAGGCTAAATCCTCCTGATTTATTTAATTCAAGAACGCCGCCAGCGTTCTTGCTGTAAAGCGCACGTCATACATCACATGACAAGAATCAGTTACCCGCCGCCTATAGTGGGGGAGCCATCCTTCATCTAGATATACTGTTTCAAATTCCGATGCAGCACTTCTATGTCGATGGGCTTTGTCAAAAAAGCATTCATTCCCACATCCTGTGCATATTTGCAGTCTTCCTGGAGTGCGTTTGCTGTCAATGCCACAATTGGTATTGTTTTAGAATCTGGACGTTTTAATTCCCGAATCTTTCTGGTTGCTGTAAAACCATCCATCACAGGCATACGGATGTCCATCAAGATAAGCTGGTACCAATACGGCGGCGATGCCTGAAATTTCTTTACGGCTTCCAGACCATTCTGAGCCGCCTCAACAACCAAGTTCTTTCCCTCCAGCAAAGTCTTTACAATTTCTAAATTGATCTCATTGTCCTCCACCACTAAAATATGCTCTTTGTGAAATCCTTCCAAATTGGGCGGATCGAGTTCAAACTTATCCTGCTCTTTCACCTTTTTCACAGATTTCAAAGGAAGTTCTATAATAAAACAACTCCCCTGATTCGGTTTACTTGTACAAGTAATACTTCCTCCCATCCGTTCCAACAAATGCTTCGTAAGGGAAAGCCCTAACCCGCTCCCCTCAAATACCCTGCCGCCTGCCTCATTTTCTTGTTCAAAGGGAGAAAACATGATTTCCTGGAATTCCTCACTGATTCCAATTCCAGTATCTTTTACTGTGATCTGCAGTACCGTCTGTTCCTGTGTCGATGACTTTTTACGAATCTCAAGGGTAATCTTGCCTTCTTCCCCCGTATATTTGCTGGCATTGCCCAGCAGATTCATCAGCATTTGATTAATTTTCAACTCGTCCCCTATATAATTGCCCTCTGCCGCCTGATCCATCAGCAATTCAAAATGCTGCCTCTTCTGCGCTACCTGGGATGTAAACGTTATAATCAGCCCTCGAATCATACTGTTCAAACAAAATTCTTTCTCCACAAGCATCAATTTTCCGCTTTCAATTCGAGACATATCTAGAATATCGCTCATCATGGACATTAGATACCTGGTAGATACCTCGATCTTTTCCAGGCAGTCTTTCAATTTTACAGAATCCCCTAAGTTAGAAGATGCAATGGTTGACATCCCTAAAATGGCATTGATGGGTGTACGGATATCGTGGGACATCCTGGATATAAAATCTGATTTGGCATGATTCGCTTTCCTTGCATCGGCAAGCGCTTCCTTAAGCCTCTGCTTTTTCTGTTCATCTGCACGCCGTCTATCATCGATATCCCGTACAAAAATCAGAATACGAAAATCATCCCGACAGTCGGATAACAACTGAATCTGATTGGAATACCAACGGTATTTTCCCTGTGAGTCCTTCCTTTGATACTCAAAATAGATCTGTTTATCTTCACTGGTAAGCCTCTCTTTTAATTGGGCGGTCGACATATTCTCCTGGTATTTTCTTCTGCTCTCCTCACTAACCATTCTTTCCTCAATCGCCAAAATCATTCCAGGATAATAACCCTTTATGGGAACACAGCGCAAGCCATCTTCTGTACACTGGTAACTGCTTACCTTCCCCTGCGTCAGTTCTACTTCATAGATACTTTGGTACATGTCACGGATACTGACTGCAAAACGTTTACTGGCTTCCTTCTCCTTACTGACAGCTTCTAATACCTGTGCTTCTAACTGTTTTTCTTTGTCAATGTTACGGCACAAAGAAACCTGCAGGACGTCATGATTATACGGATTCTCAATATGTATCACATGGGTATCCGTCCAATGATAGATACCATCCATACCCATCTGCCGATGTTCCATATACTGCGTATTTTCCCCTCTGGCAAAATGCTCTAAAAGATGTTCCCTCTTAAATTTTTCTGAAAATTCCTCCTGAAAATCTGGATGCATGGATTGGATTCCATGCTCAATCAATTCATCAAACACACCCGAATCTGGGGCATTTTGATTGACATAATTCGCATACTCCACCATAAAATAACGGTTCTTCGTAAGATTCACAGAAATAACCATCGTGTAAATCTGGGACACTGCAATGTGCATCTGGGTTCGTCCCAATTCTAACTCCAGCTCCCTTCCAGTCAAGGGATGATTACTGATAGATATGAGGAAGGCAGGCGTGTCTCCCCATACAATTTTTGTTGCCGTTGCATCCATGGGTTTCCCAAAAGGCGTCGCATAGCTAACCGCCTTGTTACAATCTTTTTCCCCAATGTCCTTGAGAGGGCAATTGGCACAGCTTCCATTCCATACGGAACCACAAATTTCCCCACAGGAAAATCCTGGTTGGATCTGTTCCATGTACTTATTATAGTACAGAATCTTACGTGTTCCCTGCTCCACCACAAAGATCGCTGTGCCGGTTATATTATCCAATACTTTTTTCCACTGATTTAAATTATCCATCTGCACCCATATCCTTAAATTTGCCGCTGTCTACACCTACATTTTTCCTTCTTATATGATAGTATACCGCGTTTTCATAGGACAGTCAAACACAGATGTAACAAATAACAGAATTATACCTCCCCGATCTCTTCCGGCAATTCCAAAACCTCTGGCTCCTGCCGGAAACTGATCATCACTTTAAACAAATCCCCATCCAGATAGATTTGGAACGCTCCACCCATCAGCATGGTGAGATTCTTTGCAATGGACAACCCAAGACCGCTGCCCTCTGTGCTTCTTGACACATCTCCACGGATAAAACGCTCTGTCAGTTCCTCCGCTTGGATATTCAAAGGATTTTCTGATATATTTTTGATGGAAAACAATACCTGCGTCCCGTCAGCATGCATATCCACATAAACCCTGGTGTGCTCCATCGCATATTTTGCCACATTATTGTAAAGGTTTTCCAATACACGCCAAATCCGCCTGCCGTCTGCCAAGATAATTACAGATTCTTTTGGAAGTTTTGAAATTACATTCAATCCTCGCGCCTCAAATTTTTCCGCAAATTCTCCTTCCGTCTGATATATCAGCTCTACTAAATTTATCCGTTCCATATTCAGTGTAATATTCCCAGATGTAATCCTGGAAACCTCGACTAAATCCTCCGCAAGCTGCTTTAACCTTTGGGATTTGCTCTCCAACACCGCAATATAACTTCTCGCCCGTTCATTCTGAAGGTCTTCCCGCTTCAGCAAATCTACATAATTGATGATGGAAGTCAGCGGCGTCTTAATATCATGGGAAACATTGGTAATCAGATCCACCTGCAGCCTTTCATTTTTCATACTGTCATCCACTGCATGGTACAATCCGTCCCCAATGGCATTCACTGCCTCTGCAAGCTTCCTGTTCTCTCCCTTTAATTCCTCCTCTGTAATTTTATATTCCAGGTCTCCGCTGGAGATTTTACTAATCCCTTCCAAAACTTTGTTGCGCTGAACTCCCTCTCTGATAATCAACACCCCCTCCACACCGCTGAGCAGTGCAAACAGAATTGCCCCCAGCAAAAAAATATCTGTATCATAGTTTACAAGCATGGGCAGAATAAACACGCACAACAAAACATGTACTCCAAACCAAATAATCATTTTAGTAGAAGACTTGCTGCTAGTAAACAGCAGCCCAATGCCGTGGAAAAACCAACACACGATACTATTGGACCACAGTACGCCGGCACGGATCCGCCTGACAAAGCTTAGATAAAACACCAACATAAAGGAAGTTCCAAAAAGGGAGAACCCTCCAGATAACAGCAATAGCCTTGTCACCCCCCCGTTATCAAACCTATAAAAGAGCCTTCCCGCTATCCAGATAAATACAATGGTCGTAACAGCCGCAAATAAAAACAAAATTTCTGTTGGTATCCGGTCGAAAAGATTTAAATAGACCTGCCCTGTATCATCCCGCTTTCCTGCAACAATACTCAGATAGAGCATCAAAATCAGCTCCAGTAAAAAACTAACTACCGCCCCCCACAGGCTGATCTGAATCCAGGGATACATACGATTATATTCTGTCTTTGCTTCCTGAAAACGATCCCCATAAAGAAACTTTGTATTCACGCCAACAAAAACGGCATTTCCTTTATTTCCATACAGTGGTTCCAGATACTGATAAAAATAATCCTGCATATCTTTGACATTTGTCTCTAAATGCCCATCTTTTTCTTGATAATAAAGGTACTTTCCTACTTTCTCCCCATAAGCAGAAAAATTAGGCTGGACAGCAGCATTCATATTTGTATAGACATTGCCCTTCTTGCCTTGTATCATCCAATATGACAGATTACTTTTGTTAAAATCCTGCTTATAATTGTTCGTATACTTTCGGTATTTTCCAATCTCCTGGCTGATATTCTCCAATGTATACATCAAAGCCTGATATGCACCCTGCATCTGTTCTAAGGTGAAATCCCCTCTCATAAAATTGTTCCAGATCCCATTTCCTCCTTTGGGCAAATAATCCTCATTTACAAATTCAAAGGAATCCATCCTGCTGGCATATTCCATTTCCATGTCTTGAAGCAACCAAACCAGCTCTTCTGTCGTCAGCTTATAGAGATCTCCAGCAATCACCTTTTGGATGACCTCCTGCGCCCTTTGACTCTCTGTTTCCTCTTCCTGCACAGATGCTTCTTGTCCTTCTTCTTCCTGATCCTCTATGGGCCTGCCTGAAAATTCATAACTTTCCTGTGAGCCATAGCCAAAACCATTTGTCGTTTTTCCCATAGAGGTACTATAGGAACCACCATAAAAATGTTCTACATTCTGAACAATATCCTCCTGAAACTCTGGTATCATTTCCTCCAGGCTGTTAATCGTTTTCTCTTCACTGTATACAGATTCGCCATCTTTATTAATACTCTGTATCTGCTGAATGCCATGATTCAAATGATACTCTGAGACAAATTCATAATGAGAAGTCCCATACTCCCTGGACCACTCGGCAAGATCGCCCAATGTATACAATCCTAAATTCTTTTTATTTTTCTTGACCATAGAATCAGAGATATCCTGACGGTCACTATACTGCCAGATATCCACTAATTTATCCTCGTCAAACACTCCGTCTGTCTCAAATTTCTTACACAGGCCAATAAATTCCACAAGCTCTTTTGCTGTTTCCTTAAACTGATCGGAAAAGTAACTGGAGTCTTCAAAGGAAGTATCTTTCTTATCGCTGAAATTCAGGATATTCTTCTGGTACAACAGCACCAACAACAGCAGGCACAACATTAAAATTACTGTTAAAATATGCTCTGCCGCCACCGCAGCCCCTTTCATACCGGCTGAATACCGCATTTTTTTCACTTCACCACCGCCTTTTTATTTGGTTGACTTTTCTATTTTGTAGCCCACTCCCCAGACCACTTTCAGATACCTTGGCTCCTTGGGATTAATCTCAATTTTTTCCCGAATATGGCGAATATGCACTGCTACCGTATTATCGGCGCCTATGGCATCCTCATTCCAGATGCTCTCATAGATCTGATTAATCGAAAAAACTTTTCCCTGGTTTTTAACCAAAAGCAAAAGAATATTGTACTCGATCGGGGTAAGTTTTACCTGTTCATCATCCACTACTACTTCTTTTAAATCATCATTGATCACCAATCCGCCCACCTGGTACACACGCTTGTTGCTCTCTGCCACATTTCCAAGCTGCGTGTAACGTCTGAGCTGCGATTTTACCCGCGCTACCAGTTCCAGAGGATTGAAGGGTTTGGTCACATAGTCGTCTGCCCCAATGTTTAACCCTAAAATCTTGTCGGCGTCTTCCGACTTTGCTGACAAAATAATAATCGGAATACTGCTCTCCTCCCGAATCTTTAAAGTCGCACGGATTCCATCAAGCCTTGGCATCATCACATCGATAATCAAAAGATGCACCTCATGTTCTTTCAATACTTTCAGCGCCTGTTCTCCATCATATGCTTTTAAGATCATATATCCTTCCTGCTGTAAATAAATCTCTATGGCATCTACAATTTCCTTATCATCATCACAGACTAAAATATTTTTCATTTTTTTCACCTCTCTTTTTTTCGGTTCCCTGACATACCTATTATACCGGAACAATTCCGCCTGCAAAAGCCCCTTTGCCATAGAGTTTTCGATTTCCTTACAAGCTTTGCGGCAAGTGCAACGTCCTAGGCTGGATAAGCTATCTTTTTTTATTATATCAAGGGTTTTTTAAATTACAGAAAGGAAATTTATTAAGATTTTATAAATATAGAAATTTCTGAAATATTACAAAAATTTTGGGACAGACTAAACGATAAAGGAGGATAGACGATGAAAATTGCTTTTTATACAACCAAACCTTACGATCGAATCTGGTTTGAACCTATGGCAGAAAAATATCATATGGAACTGCTTTTTTTGGAAGCATCCTGCCAGCCCAATACCTTAAATCTTGCCTATGGATGCGACGCGATCTGTATTTTTATCAATGACCAGATTACATCTGAAATGATTAACCGTCTCTATGAAATGAAAGTGAAAGCAATCCTGCTGCGCTCTGCAGGATTTAACCATGTGGATATGGATGCTGCGCGTGGAAAAATCCATGTACTACGAGTACCCAGCTATTCCCCAGAGGCAGTTGCCGAATATGCAACTGCCATGCTTTTGACTGTCAACCGTTTTACACATCGCGCCTATACACGTACCCGTGATTTTAATATGAGCATCAACGGATTGATGGGAACTGACCTGCACCAAAAAACAGCAGGGATTATCGGCACAGGAAAAATTGGACAATCTATGATCCGAATTTTAAAGGGATTTGATATGAAGGTTTTCGCCTATGACTTATATCCCAATCCAAACTTAGACGTAGAATATGTAACATTGCCAGAACTTTTTGCAAAATCCCATGTAATTTCCCTGCACTGCCCCCTTACCAAAGAGACTTATCACATCATTGACCAATCTGCAATCCAGCAAATGCAGCATGGCGTGTACCTGATCAATACCTCAAGAGGCTCATTGATTGACACCCATGCGTTGATTGACGGCCTGCTGGAAAAGAAAATTGCCGGCGTGGGGTTAGATGTGTACGAGGAAGAGAGCGGCGTATTTTATGAGGATCTTTCGGATGAAATCATTCAGGACAACACGCTGGCAAGGCTGATGACTTTCCCCAACGTACTCGTAACCTCTCACATGGGATTCTTTACTTCGGAAGCCATGCAGGCGATCGCCGTTGAAACCATGGAAAATGCCTATGCACTAGAGCATGGATTGGAACTGGTAAATGAGGTTTAAAATAATTTCATATCCTTTATTTTTTTCCAAACAGTAATCTCCGTTCCTTTTTTCCAGGGCTGGATCCCCTCCTGCCCTGGGCACTCTCTTTCCATCGAAAATATTCTGCATCTAAATCCACCCGGATCTCCGGCGGAGCCTCTGGCAGATCCGGTATTTCCTGATAAAATTCATCCTCATGATCCATTCCCATCGCTTCTTGGTACAACTTTTCAGATAAATCCAGTTCTTCTGCTGTCTCTCCCCTATAATAATTTCCCGCTTCTGCCCGTGGTGGAAAACTTTGTGAAAAGACTGGTTCCTGGCTGCCTTCAAGATATCCTCTCTGTTCCACAATCGTCATTTCCCCAGACATATCTTCAATTTCCAGAGGCTGCCTTCTGGTTCTTGCGGCACGGCGGCGCAGGCTTTCTGCAAATTCCTTGCCGGTTACCCTTGCCAAACTTTCTTCCTCATCTTTTCTGGGGTTGATCTCTGGCTGTGTCAGTTCATAACTTTTATTGGCGCGTTCAAAATATGCTTCATTGACGCGAATATCCGGCTGGACTGCTGAATAAGATTTTCCCTGGTTTTGTATGCGTTTTTCCCGTTCCCCGCGCGCTTGCTGCATACGCTCCCGTTCCAGCTTTTTATTGATCTCCCTTATCAGTTTTACATATTTGTCTGTATCTGCAAAGTCCTGAAGCTGCCCTGTCAGCTCCAACTGATTCCTGCGTACCCGTTCCCGTTCATCCTCCATCTCCTTATCAAGTTTACGAAAAATATTCTGGACAGAGGCATTGGCATCTTCCATAATATGGCAAATACGGTTAATTGCATCATCTGTATACATAATGGATGCCGCATAGATATCATCTGCATGGCTGCTTGCCTTCTGTATCAATTCCTCGCCCCGCTTCTCACACCGCCGTTCTGCCAACTCATGCTTCTGGTTGGTAATCTCATACTCATCCATCGCCTCATAAACGGCAAGGTTTAACTGCTGCAGCAGTTCAAATACTTTGTTCTTCTCTACAATAATCCATTCCTCACTGTTGTTATATGATTTGCTTCCAGAAAACAACAGATGGATATTTTTCAAAATATGTTCGATCTTATCCTGTACGCTCATTCTTTCCTTCCTCTTATCTGTTTCTTATTCTATTTATTCTATGCTATTGTGTAAAATTTGAAGACACTTGTAGGCAATCGTAATAATGTTAGAAGTTCTTGTCTAATTTTGCCATATTTTATTCTCTATTATATCCAATGGTCTTCCACATGGCAAGAGAAATTCTAAGAGTACTTGTTTCCCTGCTATTTCATCAGCAGTAAAAATACAAACTTCAACACTCGCTCGCAAGTCTTGCGCATTCATCTTATAGGCCACGGATATTCTGCATCAAATCAGAACAAAAGTACGTTTCACGCAGTGGCATTTTCTATTCGCACGAGTGGCGCCCTGCCCAGAGGGCTTTTCTCTTATAGGAAATTTTACGAAATTTCCTATAAGAGAAAATATGGAGCTTAGGTAAAAATCGCAGCAAACCCATACTTTGTTTGTTGCGATTTTTATGTAAGCTCCATATCTGAATTTGAATATCACAATAACTTTTTCAGCCAAATACCCCGCAGCAAGCTGACAGGGCATGTCTTAGCTTGCTTTCAGCAAGTTCGCCCCAAAGGGCGGGGTATTTGCACCCAAAGGGCACTTTGCTTGTGGGAAGAAGATTACAGGCGAATGTCAATGGATGTATAAATGACAGGCTCCAACTCTTCTTTTTCTGCCTCTGTCATGTCATTTTCTGTCAGGCGCCCTTTCACAGAATCTGTATCAAGCACAGTTCCATCCACTGTGTGATCTTCTTTCTGCCCTTTCTTTTCTTCTTTCTGCACGTTTCCTGCTGGCTGGTCTGCCTTGGAAGCATCTTCTAAGGTTTTATTCGCTTCTGCCAAGGTTGAGATTTGGGAAACAGCAGCTTCCTGTGCTTTCTTCTCAACCTCTGCCAACTCCTCCTGTTTCTTTTCCACACTGGCGCCACGGCTGGCATCCAGCCTGATCTCAACCTCTAACACACTGGCCCTGCCTTTCATATCTGTTGAGACATTGTTATATACCTGTGCCTGCTCCATGGCAGAATCTGCCGTCAGCATTGCTTTCATCCCTGCCTGGGACATTCCAGTTCCTTTCTTCCCACTGTTTGCCGCCTCTGTATTTCTCTTTTGATCCTTCTCCTCATTTGCAGCATGTTTCTTCTGCTGCATTTCCTTTCTCAATTCAATCTGGTGCTGGCGAAGCTGCTGATTCAAATCTGTAATTTCCTTTTGAATCTCCTGGCGCTTCTTCATCTTCTCTTCCATACTCATTTCTTCGTTAGAAGAGAGTTCCTGAAGCCGCTTTTTTGCATTTTCAATCTGCTTCTGAATACTTTTGCTTACAGGGTCAGAGGTCTGGAATCCTCCCATCTGGCCAACCTGGCTATTTGTACTGTTAATTCCGCTCACTTGCATATTTTTGTCCTCCTTGCAATTTATGGCACGCCACCTGCAAAGGTGGGAGCTGTCTTTCATTTGATATATCGGAATATCCATTTCTTTCTTCAAAAAAAAATTGCAGAAGGGCATTTTTATGTTGTAAACAGGCGCTAGAACCGGAAATCCCGTTCCCCGTTATGGATATTGGCGAGATAATCAACCACCTTTTCTTTTACTTTAGGGTTGGTAATCACATTCAGTTCTTTCTCAATCAGTTTATCTCCAATTTCCCTGGTCTCCTCTGATGCATAATCTTCCAGATACTCCTTTAATGTCATCAATGCATTGGGATGGCAGCAATTCACAATCTGCCCACTCTTTAACAGGGACATAAAACGGTCTCCCGTCCTGCCTTCCCGATAACATGCCGTACAAAAACTTGGAACATAATCCATTCCCATCAGCCATTTTACCACCTCATCCAACGTGCGGTTGTCACTGATGTCAAACTGTGCAGAATTATCCTCCTCTGGCTCAGGCTCTGCATAACCGCCTACACTGGTTTTAGAACCGCCGCTGATCTGGGAAATTCCCAAATGAAGTACTTTTTCCCGACATGTCTGACTCTCCCTGGTGGATACAATCATTCCAGTATAAGGCACTGCAATGCGGATACATGCCACGATCTTTGCAAATGTTTCGTCTGTAATTCCATCGTCAAAGGCATCTGGATCAATATCATCGGCACGGCGCAGGCGGGGAACACTGATCGTATGGGGACCTACCCCCTTAAATGCCTCTAAATGTTCCGCATGCATCAGGATCCCCGTAAAATCATACCGATAATTATTAAGCCCGAACAACACGCCCAACCCTACATCATCAATTCCCCCGTCCATGGCACGGTCCATGGCTTCTGTGTGATACGCATAATCATGCTTGGGTCCCGTCGGATGCAGTTTTTCATAAGATTCTTTATTATAGGTTTCTTGAAACAAAATATAAGTGCCAATGCCAGCTTCCTTTAATTTCTGATAATTCTCCACCGTGGTTGCGGCAATATTTACATTGACACGGCGAATAGCGCCATTCTTGTGCTTAATCCCATAGATGGTCTTGATACATTCCAAAATATACTCAATGGGATTGTTCACAGGATCCTCTCCCGCTTCCAACGCCAAACGTTTGTGACCCATATCCTGCAGTGCCATAACTTCTTTTACAATCTCTTCCTGAGAAAGTTTTTTTCTGGCTATATGCTTATTTTTTGCATGGTATGGGCAATACTCACAGCCATTCACACAGTAATTAGAGAGATACAAAGGGGCGAACATCACAATGCGATTGCCATAAAAATCTTTTTTTATCTGCTCGGCGAGCGCATAAATTTCTTGATTTTTATCCTCCAGGTCACAATCCAAAAGCACCGCTGCTTCCCGATGTGAGAGTCCCTTGCGTTCCTTTGCCTTGTTCAAAATCTGGTCAATTAATTCCCCATTATGTTTATTTTGTTCTGCATACTGCAAAGATTCCAAAATCTCCTCATGGTTGATAAATTCCTCTGCCTTTGGCGACATTACATCATACATTTGTCTTTGCTCCTTTCATTTCCTGCTGCAGCACCCTGGCTGCTATAATCTCCGCGGTCTATGACCAATTGATATCCAATGCTTTCCATCCTTCGGTTTAAACAAGAACGGCATTCTGCTGCTTCATCCCCCGTACAGATTTTGTTGTCATACAACTCATATTTTTTTCTCACAGAAACGGGTGATAAGTTCGGCATCACTACATTCGCCCCCGCCAGAATTCCCTGTTCCCTGCCTGTCGGGTCAATGGTTCCCAATGCAGTAGTTGCGGGCAAAAGCAAAGACGGCAGCATCACGCGCAACAGGCCTGTCATAAAAAGCGTAAGCTCCACCGTACCGCCCTTTTCCTTTGCAAAAGGCGTATCATGATGAGGAACAAATGGTCCGATTCCCACCATTTGAGGCTCCAGCCTGCGGATAAACAACAAATCCTCTGCCAATTGTGCCGGGGTTTGCCCTGGGCTTCCCACCATAAACCCTGTGCCTGTCTGATATCCGATCTCCTTCAAATTCCAGAGGCACTGCTTGCGATTCTCTGATGACAATTCTTCTGGATGCAGGCTCTGGTAATGTCTGGGATCTGCCGTCTCATGGCGCAGCAAATACCGATCTGCTCCAGCATGGAACAATCTTTGATAACTCTCCTTTGACCGCTCGCCCAGGGAAAGCGTTATCGCACAGTCTCTATAATTTTTCCTGATTTCAAGAACAATCTCCTCCAACTTTTCTTGGGAAAACCATCCATCCTCTCCCCCTTGAAGCACAAAAGTGCGAAATCCCAGATCGTATCCACTCTGGCAGCACTCCATAATCTGCTCTTTGGTCAAACGATAACGTTCCGCCTTCTGGTTGCTTCTGCGGATCCCGCAGTAATAACAATCATTTTTGCAGTAATTTGTAAACTCAATCAGCCCTCTGGTATAAATTCGGTTTCCAAAATATCTGTGCTGCCATTTCCTTGCCTTCTCAAAAAGATACCATGCCGATTCTTCATCTCGATGTTCTATCAAGGCAATCCATTCATCCTTGGTAAGATGTGACGTTGCTTCCAGTTTGTCAATCAACGAATTTAAAGAATCCATAGTTCCCTCCTGTACATTTTCCTCATGGGAGAAGACTCCCGCTTTTCTAAGTAGTGAGTAAAACAAATGTATCTCAATGGGCGCCCAATCTCCGATTGAGATAAAAGCCTTTGGTGGATTGCCGGGATGCGGACTTGTTTTTATCAGTGAAGTTTCCCCGCACCCCGCAGCAAGAACGTCGATGACGTTCTTGAATTTTCTATATTCCCATTACCTTTTGGCACCTGAATCCTATAAGGAATAAATACAGCCCCCTGTACCAAAAGAGGTACAGGGGGCTGTTTAAAAAATGCGCAGCTCGCGGAATAGAAGCTGCTGCTTTGCAGCACGCTCGCACGCGTAGGATCTCGCAAAGCGAGATTCTTTTTAGCCAATTTACACTGCACCGTCCCCGTCAGGCACTCCTTATGGTCTGGTCTGCTTCTTTTCAATCATCCGGTTTGCAGTCAGAGTCTCTTCCTGCGCACCATTCTTGACTATAGTAACATGACTGACGAAAAAATACAATTCCCTTTCAAAGATTTCTTGTTATTTTCTGTTTCTTCGTTTTCGAACCCTTTTCACCATCAATACAACAAATAAAACCACCAATATAATCACGCCTGTTGCAATACTAACCATTGCCACGGCAATCTGGTTTGGATTTCTTATAACGGCTGTAATACTGCTGTCGTCTTCAATCTTTTTGCGGTTATGGGTGGTATTGTAATACTCTGGTATCTCAGCGACTCCCTGAACCTTCTTAAAAGAATCCAAATAATTCGCCACGCTAAACCAGGCTTTTAACTCCTTACCATCCACATGTATAATGTAATTTTCCAAATCCTCTTGCCGAATCTTATTTCCTTTTGCGTCCCTAGGCACCAAGGAAAGAATTCCAAAAGATTGTTTCTCCACCGCCCCCAGCATCTGCCCCGTATACAAATCAGAAATCAGCCGATAAAGTTTCTCATCCTCCAATTCTTGAATATTGCCCTCCATATCCTGCTGTTGGATCTCTGTGACCCGATTTAAGATCAACCTGCTTGGATTGACCGTATAAGACAAACCGCTGGTATAGAGCTGCGCCGTTGTCATAATGGGAGAAATGGAGGCATCCACCTCAGCCATTGTTTTGATATCTGAGCCGGTAAGATAGACGCTTACCAGTGGATAACCTGGGATACCGTCTGCCCCAATCCCCAAAGAAAGTGCCTGGAAAGCATCTGATACCGTAATGTCTTTTCCTTTATGAAAGGTATCACGAATACAGCCGCTGGGCACAACTGCGATTGATGCCAGAGTATCATCCCCCGTATCGCTGCTGTTTACCGTATATAGATAGGAATCTGCCAACAAATTTCCCAAAGGCTCTTCCTGTAAAACCTCTCCCAAACCATTAATTTTTGTAAATTCCCATGGGTTATGCGCCAACACTTGATCCTTGGCATAACCAAACTGTGCCAAATATTGCTGGTCAATGCTGTTTCCCAGCTCCTTAATTTTCTCCAAAGTGCTTTTATCACTTTTATAGCTTTCATCCAAAAGTGTCAATTTATAATCTGTAATGCCCCAGCGTCCATTTTCTTTTTGTGCCATCTCCAAGGAGCCGATACGGGCGCCGTATTCTCCTGTAGAGACAATTGCTGTGTCCCCATGAATCAAAGGTTCTTCCAGAATACTGTGGGTATGTCCGCTGATAATCAGGTCAAGCTGAGGAACGTCCTTGGCAAGCAGCTCATCTTCCGATTTCTTTTCCTCCTCCCAAGTACCGCTATGCGAAATACATACAATCATATCGGCGTGTTCCTGGTTTTGTATCAGTTCCACCGTATCTTTCACAGCATCCACCGGTTCCTGGAACTTCAAGGCACACGTAGGGGCACAGGCTAGGGAATCCTTGCCAAAGACGCCAATCACTGCAATCTTTACGCCCTCTTTTTCAACCATCACATAAGGCTTAATACCATAATCTTCAAATGCCTTCTGCAGTAAAGCGCCCTCCTGGGAATTTTCCCCCTTAAGAGTCTCCTCCCAGTCCACATTGCAGACCACCAGGGGCGGAACCTCCTCTCCACTGGCTTTTGCCCCTTTGAGCATATTGGCTAGCCCCTTGCTGCGGTAATCAAATTCATGGTTTCCAAGTGTAGACGCATCCACCCCAAGATATCCAAGCATCCGAAGTTCTGCGGCATGAGTCTCAAATACAGTCTGATACAACGTTCCCATGGAAAAATCGCCGCCGTCCAGAAAAAGCAGATCTTTTCCTTCTTTTTCTTGTCGTTTTAAAAATGTCATCATCCTGGCAAACCCGCCCACACTTTTTTCTTCTCCATCTTCCTCCAGATAAAAGGGTTCCAAATGGGAATGGAGATCATGGGTAAACACAATTTTCACTTCTTTGTTTTGTTCTGCAAAGGCACACATTCCCGGAAGCGTTATGCTTATCAGTAACAGAAACAACATTTTCCATCGTTTGATCAAATGTTTCATACAATCCTCTTTATATTTCTATTAATTCATATTCCTGTGTGCCAATGCCAATCTTTTGGGCATGTGCTACACAGGTTTTCCAATTGGTATCAGGATGGACCATATGGAAATGGTCATTGCCGCTCTCATGGTGATTGCCATGTTCCTCATACAGCACGCTTCCCGCAATCACTGGCTGACGGTTGCAGGCGTCGGCACATGCCACATCCAATGCCACGGGGTCAAAAGATGCAAACATTCCCACATTGGGGATAATTGGA
Organism: uncultured Lachnospiraceae bacterium; assembly: GCA_951801955.1. Classification (GTDB taxonomy): domain Bacteria; phylum Bacillota; class Clostridia; order Lachnospirales; family Lachnospiraceae; genus Petralouisia. Next base: position 6,080 of record CATOOV010000014.1, on the reverse strand, counting down.
ATATCATTTTCCGCATGGCAGTCGCAATTGGGTGATACATCACAGACAATCGAAATATGAAAATGGGGGCGGTCTTTGAGCACAGCCTTGCTGTACTCTGCCATTTTGTAGTTCAGTATATCATTAGATTCCCCAAAACTGGGCTGTATGGCATCTTTGGGGCATACTCCGATACAACGTCCGCAGCCTGCACATTTGCCATGCTCAATGGACGCTTTTTTGCCAGTGACTGTCACTCCCTCATGGGCACAAATTTTGGTACACATTCCGCAGCCAACACATTGTTCCTGATTTACATAGGGCTTACCTTCACTGTGCATCTCCATTTTTCCAGCTCTGGAACCACAGCCCATCCCTATGTTTTTCAAAGCTCCTCCGAAGCCTGCCATCTCATGGCCCTTAAAGTGATTCAAAGAAATCAATACATCTGCATCCATAACTGCACGACCGATCTTTGCCTCCTTTATGTACTCCCCATCCAGAGGCACCAGTTCCTCATCTGTCCCCTTTAACCCATCTGCAATGATCACATGGCAGCCAGTTGAAAATGGGGAGAAACCATTTTCATATGCTGTGTCCAGATGGTCCAGCGCATTTTTCCTGCTTCCCACATATAAGGTATTGCAGTCTGTCAAAAATACCTTCCCTCCCAGTTCCTTCACAACATCGACAACAACTTTGGCATAATTTGGGCGCAAAAACGCAAGATTTCCAAGCTCCCCAAAATGAATCTTAATTGCCGCATACTTGTCAATAAAATCAATCTTGTCAATTCCTGCCGTCAAAATCAGACGTCTCAGTTTCCCCGGAATATTCTCCGTGTATGACGTCTTGAATGTCGTAAAATATACTTTTGATTTTTCCATAAGAACCCTCCTTTTTTCCTAACGATTTTTTTACCATTTCTTCATAATTTCTTTCGAATTCTTTATGTTTCTTTTAGAAAATGTCCACAGTTTGCACACATTTTTCCCCTATACTATGTTTATCAAATGAAGTTGATAGCAAACAAAAGCGCGCACCGTTATCAGCTTCGACAAACAACAATTTAACTTTACCAGTTGTAAAGTTACTTTACATATATTTGGTTGGTGCCACCGCCCAAGATGTGGCACCCCATGAAACATTTCATAAATTTACTCCCCCAAAAGCGTTGCCGCAAGGCAGCGCTTTCCTTCCGTTTACCGCTCCAAACGTGCCTTATCCCTCTTTCCTTTGGCTGCAAAAAGTAATCCTCCCATCAATCAAGACATACGCAATCCTGGTGTCCGATACCATAGGATTCCCTGCCGCAATCACAAAATCTGCATCTTTGCCGGTTTCCAGGGAACCCACGCGTTTTTCCACACCGATATGTTTTGCTGCATGGATGGTAATTGCTTTCAGCGCTTCAAACTCATCCATACCAGAATTTATGGCAAGCCCGGCGCATAGGGCAAGGTACTGCTGGGGAACCACAGGGGAATCTGTGATAATGGACACCTGGCAGCCGGCACGCGCTAATTCACCTGGAGTAGAGAAACTATTATTTTTCAATTCAAACTTTGTAGCATGTCCAAAGGAAGGACCTACTGCAATGGAATATCCTTCCCTTGCCAGATCATCGGCAATCAGGGAACCATCCGTGCAGTGGTCCAGCGCAAGCCCCGTATGAAACTCCTTGGCAATGCGAATTGCCGTATAGATATCATTTGCTTGATGTACATGTGCTTTCAGTGGAAGTTCCCCCTTCAATACCGGAATTAATGCTTCCAGTTTCGGATCATAAGGGGGGCGTCTCAAAATATCCTGTCCTGCCGCCTCCTGTTTTTCCATATATTCCCTGGTACGCACAAGCATAATCCTAAGATTGGATGCAATGCCCATCCTGGAATAATTATCTTTGTCTTTGTAACAACTTTTGGGATTTTCACCAAATGCACACTTCATTGCCGCTTTTTCTTTTACCACCATGTCGTCAATCCGTTTTCCCACCGTTTTATATACGGCAAAAGTCCCCCCAAGGACATTGGAGCTTCCCGGTCCTGCCGCCACACAGGTAACTCCGCCCTCCATGGCAAGGCGGATGGTTTCATCCTGTGGATTAATCCCGTCTATGGCTGACAATTGGGGTGTCAGGGAATCTGTTACCTCATTATAGTCTGCTCCTTCAAAGCCTATTCCATATCCATCCAGTCCCAGATGGCAATGTGCCTCCACAAACCCAGGATATACCTGCAAACCTGTGACATCAAGTATTTCTGCCTGTTTTATGGTTTCCTCATCCAAAACAGGAGAGATTTTCCTTATTTTTCCATCCTCCACCAGAATATCAGCTAGATAGGGATCCCTGTGAACCGCATCATGAATGCATCCCTGCCTGATTACCAATGCTTTCTTCATTCTATGTCTCCTTCCTGATGTCAAGTATCTCTCTATAGTATGTCACAAAAACCTGTTTCTATCAATGGAAACACTTCAGCAAGGCAGTCTTGGACCATGATAGTACTCCGGCTGGTAAACATCGACGTTTTTACCCGCCGAAATAATAGAAAAAACTGCCCAGTAATACGGACAGTTCTTTCTATTATAAATTATCTTCTTGTATTACATTGACAATTCTGCCATAATGAGCAGACATAAATTTTGCCACACGGATGAACCAGACATATGGCATTTACAAAATTAAAAAACGCCATTGGCATTCCTGCGCAAAATATCCAAACTAAGAATTAAACCTCAGCAATTGAATGACCCTGCCATGTTCTTCTTCCTGTCTCTTCTGCATCATAATCCGGTACTCTTCCAAAAGGCTATTCTTCTTCATATCAGAAATTGCCTTCGGAAAATCCAAATCCTCAATCCGGCTGCCCGCAGCGGTAGTATTCAGGGACGCATAGGAATTGAAATTCATGGTATAATCCAATCGATTAGATGCCGCTCCCAAATCTCCTCTGAATGATGAAACCTTGCTTATCGCATCATCAATGACAGACAAATCAAAATCACCTGTCACATCAAAGTCTTCGATTCCAAGCTGCGCCAATGTGGAATCTGGCATGTTAATCTCCATGCCGCTGCCATCTGGTCCTGAAGCCACATGGGAAGTTCCCATTGTTCCGTCTAACAGGTTCATGGTATTGAACTGCGTGTTCTTTGCTGCATCAGAAATGGAATCTTTTAACTGGCTGATCTCATCCTGCATTGCCTGGCGTTCAGCATCGCCATAAATTGCGGTATTAGACGCCTGTACTCCCAGCTCCCGGATGCGCTGCAGGGAATCTGTAATCGTTGATAAACCGCCCTCTGCAACATTAACCATATCCTTAGAGGTAGCCGCATTCCTCCAGCCCACATCATAACCATTTTTCTGGGTGCGCAGCTTCTCGGCAATGGCAAGCCCTGCCGCATCATCTGCCGCAGAATTAATCCGTTTGCCGCTGGATAGCTGCCGATAATTTTGATATAAGTTCCTGCTATTGACATTACTGATACTAGAAATACTCATAGGTCTTCCTCCCTTCTTAAACGATATACGATACTGTATATTCAATCTTGTTGTCGTTATCATACTTATGCCTATTCCTATCCTTATTATAACAGGGACTATTGCAAACCACAAGTATAAATTTCCTTAAATTGACATCAGATATCGCCCCTGCCAACCCTCCAACAAGCAAACCCACAGTGCCATAAAGTCATGCCATCCTATTCAGTGACTCCATATGTGCCAGTAGTTCTTGTGCCCTGTGTTTCCATAAGTGTCTTTTTGCCGCCTTTTCATATCCGTGATTGGCAATTTTCTGCAAATTTTCTTCGTCTGCAAGCAGCCCCTTTATCACAGAAGGAAGGGTATGGATATGTTCCAAATCAAACAGGACGATTTCTTTTTGATTCTCAAATTCTTGTTCCAAAATGGTACTTCTGTCAGACACTACAGCAGATTTACACAACATACTGTTAAGGATGCGTTCAGTAAGCCCATCTTTGTGCCATGACATAATATTGAGAGAAATTTTAGACTGTTGTAACACACACAGGCTTTCTTCCATATTAAGTGCCGGATGGCAGCGAAGACATGGATGACCTGCAAAGGGCGCGTTTTTCCAACTATCACTGTAGACATGGATTTCAATACCGGCATCCAACAATGTCCAGATCGTCTTTTCCCGGTAATATAGCATGATACAAAAACATACCTGACGCAGCTCAAAAAATAATTCTAAAAAATCAGCGTCCTTAAAGTTTAATCCATAATCACAGAGCATTTTCCTCATGGACTGCTCTGCTGGCTCATTGGGATACCGCCTCATCCTTTGTATCAAATGTGCCGCAAGAAAACGGTAGGGGCGCTTATAAGTATACAATTGCTTCAGGCGCTCCCGGTAATCCCGATAGGAGCCAATAAATATAACATCGTATTGCTTTTGATATGGCAGCTTGATTTGTTTCTCCCAGCTTGGGGTTCTTTCTTCTGGCAGCATCCCCCCAGGAGGCAGATAGAGGCAATCTTTGATTTTCTTATAATACTGTCTGGCAAACACACAGTAATTCCGGTCATGTGTCAAAAGGTAATAACATTGGGGACAATCTTCAATATGACGCTTCATCCATCCAGGATGGTCTAAAATCATGTTGTATTTTGGTCCAACAATCAAATCATGTAAGTTTGTTTTGCCATCCTCCATCTTAATAGAAAATACATAAGTCTGTATCCCGATAACTGCTTTATAACGGCATCCAATAAATTTTGCCAGTGCCTTTTCCTCTCCCTCTTCTACTTGGAATATTTCTACGATCTGCCTGTGGGAGCGCAATGCCGCCGCCAGTGCATCTGCAAAGTGGTTCAGGGTATTGTAACAGACATCTGATCCCCGATAAATTAAAATAGGTCGGGTAACATCGTCTATCTCATAATATTCTTCTGCATGGGAAACCATTTTCTCCAGCCATGCCGCTCCTTCTGCTTGGTTTGGCAGTCCACAAGCCTCCGCAAGCAACGTCTCCAATACAGAATTAAAATAACCAGAAGAAAGAAGTTCTTGGCTATATTTTCCTGCAATATAAGCATCTGTACAAAAAGACTCCCAAGGTCCCGCTGTTGCGGCAACGCACTCAGGCGCAAAAGCCTCAGCAACTCCTATCGTCCTAACCGGGTATTTTTGTATGGCGCGCAGGAGAAATTCATAATTCTGCTTTGCCCCCAGCTTATGGTTTATCCCACCAATCTCTGGGAAAAGATAATCTGGACATTCTATTTTCCCTTCTGCCAGTTTATCATTGAAAAGAAGTTCCATAAACGTAAGATCCTGTTGGACACCCTCTGCCAGATTTGCCGTATAACAAATAATTTCATCCATGTTACAACTAGATCCTTTCCACCAATCCTCTTGCCTGCACTATTGCTGATTGTAGTGAATTGTGCAATGGTCCATTTTTACCTATTCCCTTTCTCTTGTCTACACTATCTCCGACAGCCTTTTTAACGCTGGTCCATAGTCCCCGCAGTCTTGGTAGTATCCTGCCGCCCTCTCTATGTCTCCCAGACACTCATAGATCACGCCAATATTATATTTTGCAGCATAAGAGTTTACTCCTACGTTTCTGCAGTATGGATGCCCCATAGCTTTCTCAAATTCCACCACCGCTGCCTGGAACTGGCTGTTTCCCATATAGATAAGTCCCATTAGGAACTGGAAATCTGCACTGTCTCCAAATTCCTCATAAATCTGCTGAAAACACAATGCCATCTGCTGTCTGCCGCTGTTAAGCAGTGCATAACCATAAGTCTCCACCATATCAACCACATATTCCAGTCTGGGATTTAAGTCGTAAGAGAGCCCTTCGGCAAAATAGCTGCAGGATGTTTCATAGTCCCCTGCCATATAATAACCTTTCCCCAATTGATATAGCAGATAAGGAATCTGCTCTTGAAGCTTATCGCCCTGAAAACTCCCTTCCTCCTCTTTTCCTATATAGGCGTTTGCGAAACGCCAGAACCCGCATAAATACGGGATTCTTTTTGTTACAAAATAAAACAACTCCTCACTGGTTTGTGGTAAAATTGAGATGTCCAGTAACAATCAACCATCCACCAGAAA
>CATOOV010000013.1 GCA_951801955.1 uncultured Lachnospiraceae bacterium | reverse complement strand
ATCAATGAGAAAGAAACGCTTTGTGATTAGTTTAAGACCAATTAAATTTCTTGAAGAGGTTTTAAATTCTTAAAAAAATAAAGAAAACAAATATAAGGGGGATGTAGGGATTCATGCGTTTGTCGTGGAATTTCTACATTTTTAGTTGAAAAAAAGAAGTGCATAGATTATAATGGTCAGTGAGTAGTCACTGTGATATTGCGGGATCCATTGATTACTCACAAATGCCAACCAAACTATAACAAAAGTAAAGCCAGGCGTTCTCTTGTTGCGGAAGGAGATAGCCAGGCTTTGCTTTTTCTCAAGTCGAAAATTCGGAAGAATTTCCGATTTGAGAAAATAAATATGCGCACGCGCACAAGAGGGAAGTGTCATTTCGTGACTGTGCGCGGCGCAGAACAAAAGATGCGTTAGCAAAAGAAATTGTTCGCGGGAGTGCGTGAAACTAGGCAGCCGCGAGGGTAAGCGCCCTTTGGGTGCGAATATCTCGCCCCTTGGGGCGAACTTGCTATGTGCCTGTTATAGATGAGGGGGCATTTCTTTTACAATCCGCTCATTTACATACATTTTAAATTCATTGATTTTTTTATAGTTTGGAGTATCAGGAAGGGACGTGTGAATTTTTGCATATTCAAATCGTTTTTCATACTCATCTAATAAATCATAAAATGCAGTGGTTGGCTGCCTGTCCTTGTTCAAATATTCTCCATTTCGGATACTCATAAGAAGGTCATGTTCTTTTGCCCGATAAGTAATAATTTCTTCTTTTTCAAGAATATCAATACACATCATATACAAGCGGATTAAATGTGCCATATGTTTTCCTAATTTGTTGTGGCTAATGGCTTTTTCATTGCGCTTTCCGATTTTATGATAGCTGCTTACAATTGCCTTCATTTCATTCCACATGCCTGCCCAGTCCCTTAAGGGATAATGGTTTAGGCAGATATCCATAAAAATTTCGCTGTCATATCCTTCCTGTACGGATTTGTCAATATACAATCTGATATCACTTTCCATATGCGGGTAGTATCTATTCTTAAAATCGTATTTGGCATTTTGAATGCTTTTGAGGATATAAACTTCATTTTCTGCCTGCCCAACCAGCCTTGCAGCTTTATTTTCCATTCTCCTAAGCTGGCTGCTGGCATATCCGCCGAATGTATGGATACAGGTTTTGGACAAAAACATTTTCTTATGGGCAAGAAGTTCTTTGCCAATCTCTGACAAATACAGATAATGTTCTGGTTTGCAGCCCAAAATCTCAATGGTATTCGGATTATTTGAGGTAAGTAATTGTATTATTTTTTGAAAGGAATAGACAATGGTATCAGTAGTGGTATGTACTACCTGTTCAAAATCTGTTCCTAATAAAATATCCTCTTTGGAATTCAACGCAATCCCCCTGATGTCCAGGTCAGATCCTTCTTGTTCCATGCCATATGCGTGGCTTCCGCCAAGGGTTAAGAAAATAGTATGGCTGCCTAAATGCTTGTCTGTTCTCAAAAAATCATATTCAGATGATTTCAATTTTGTTTGAATTTGTTCCATATTCATATTTTATTTCCTCACTCTTATCAAAGTCGACCATTTGTGTGAACTTATTTTTATAGTATTCAGATTAATGTATCAAAAGTTAATATGATCAATATTGAACAGCAATTTTATCTCATCACCTTTTGCTAACTTAATTTTATCAATAAATGCCGATTTAATCAACCTATGTATCCATCGTATTTTGGGGAAAGAGTGGAGCGTTATTTGTTTTATTCGTTTATGGCGCCTTCCCAGAATCCTGTCTGTGCAAGGGGCAGTGCCAGAAATTTTACCTGTTCCGGTAAGTTACAGCAAAATCAAAATAGAAAAAAATTCATGGTTTTCTTTCCTGTATTCATGTGTTATACTTTTAATCATAGCGATGATCTGTATTGGAATCTTTGAAGAAAATTAACTTTCCTTTCAAGATCAATAGAACGATATTTTGAAATTAAGATAGAATTTGTGCATAATAGAAAGGAGAAAGAAAATGGCAAACAGATTTGTATTAAATGAGACTTCCTATCATGGGGCAGGAGCAATTCAGGAAATTGCAACAGAAGCAAAAAACAGAGGTTTTCAGAAAGCGTTTGTTTGTTCTGATCCGGATTTGATAAAGTTCGGTGTAACAAAAAAAGTACTTGATGTATTAGAGGAAGCCAGACTGGCATATGAAGTTTATTCCAATATTAAACCAAATCCAACCATTGAAAATGTACAGACTGGTGTGGAAGCGTATAAAAAATCAGGTGCAGATTATTTAATTGCAATTGGCGGGGGTTCTTCCATGGATACGGCAAAGGCAATTGGTATTATTATGAACAATCCTGAATTTGAAGATGTAGTGAGCCTGGAAGGGGTGGCACCCACAAAAAACAAATCCGTGCCCATCTTTGCAGTGCCAACCACAGCGGGTACAGCCGCAGAGGTCACAATCAATTATGTCATTACAGATGCTGCAAAGAACAGGAAAATGGTGTGTGTTGATCCAAAAGATATCCCAGTGGTAGCATTTGTGGATTCAGACATGATGTCTTCTATGCCAAAGGGGCTGACGGCAGCTACGGGAATGGACGCACTGACACATGCCATTGAAGGATATATTACGGCGGGAGCATGGGAATTGTCTGATATGTTTCACCTTAAGGCAATCGAGATTATTGCAAGAAGCCTGCGGGGGGCAGTGGACAATACAAAAGAAGGCAGGGAAGATATGGCCTTGGGACAGTATATAGCAGGCATGGGATTTTCTAATGTGGGGCTTGGAATCGTGCATTCTATGGCACATCCTCTGGGAGCATTGTATGATACGCCCCATGGTGTTGCAAATGCCATTATCCTTCCCACTGTAATGGAATATAATGCAGAAGCTACAGGAGAGAAATACCGTGAGATTGCGAGGGCTATGGGAGTAACCGGCGTAGATGCTATGACTCAGGAACAATACCGCAAAGCAGCGATAGATGCGGTGAAGCAGTTATCCAAGGACGTAGGGATTCCAGAAAATTTAAAGGAAATTGTAAAGAAGGAAGATATTCCATTTTTGGCGCAGTCTGCATATGATGATGCATGCAGGCCGGGGAATCCAAAAGAGACCAGCGTTGCAGATATTACAAAATTATATGAATCTCTGATTTAGCAATGCTAAAATATGCTTTCATCTTGCAGATGAGTTTTGTATATGTGGAGGATAACAAAAATGCAGAATGATGATATCAGATTACAATTAGTTAGACAGTTTCCGGCTGAAGTAGTGGAAGCGCGGGATAATAGGAATGAAGTGTATTATGCATGCCCAACTTGCAGCAGGGCAGTGTCTATGGGCATGGATAAATGTACAGGTTGTACACAGGTATTAAGCTGGAAGAACATCAATCAGGCAGTGTCGGCAAATGGTACCCGGAAAGCCATCATTGAATTTGAGGTTGCCTCAGATTTTACAACCGGAAACTGCAGGAAATGTCCCATCTCTTATATTGGAAGAAATGATTCAGGAAGCGTATATGAGTGTCCTTTGAAAATGCGCGGTTCCTGCAAAATAAAATTTCTCAACGAATGAAAAAAATCCACAATACTCCTGGCGTGAAAAATTTCGAAAGTGAATCCACCTCCATCCAGGTAGAAGTTCTTTAAATTTTGCCTGTATAAGATTTCCATACCTGCATATGCTATCGAAGGAACTTGTCCATTATTTCGATAGAAAGGCAGGAAAAAATATGGCAACAGATTTTAAACAGAGTGAGACAATGAAAAATTTAATGCGTGCGTTTGCTGGGGAGAGCCAGGCAAGGAACCGTTATACCTTTGCGGCTTCCCAGGCAAATAAACAGGGATTGTATGTGATTGAGCAGATATTCCAGTTTACTGCAGATCAAGAGAAGGAACATGCAGAGGTATTTTACAACCAGTTAAAAGAACTTGCAGGTGAGACCATACACATTGATGGTGGTTATCCCGTGGACATCAATCCCAATGTTTCAGAGCTGTTGAAGATGGCGCAACATAATGAGTATGAGGAGCATGATGACGTCTATAAACATTTTGGAGATATTGCAAAACAGGAAGGATTCGGAAAGGCTGCTTCAAAATTTCATATGATCGCTGAAATTGAAAAATTACATGGTGATCGTTTTGGCGCTTTTGCAAAGCTTTTGGAGGATAACCAGCTTTTTGTTTCTAAGGTAGAAACAAAATGGATTTGCTTAAACTGTGGTTATGTATATGAGGGGACGGAAGCTCCGAGGACTTGTCCAGTCTGTGACCATGAGCAAGGATGGTTTGTGCGGATGGAGCTGGCGCCTTTTTGCAGGGATGGAAATTTTGAGAACTTTTCCTTTTAAAAATAATTCGCGTTGTGCCGAATGATTTGTGACTTCCCCATAGCAAGCGATGTTAATTTGCTTGTTATGGGGATTTTTTGTGAATCTTGCTACGGAATTTGGGTGGGCTTTTGCTGAGGAATGCCATTCTGCTTTCACATTTTTATCATACTTTTATCATATTTTTTTCAAAAAAAGCTGTAAAAATATGTTTTATAATGTTACTATGGAAAAGACACAGAATCCAGTAAAATCATTATAGTTTAAAACGCTTTGCAAGGATGCACTTGGATTCAGTCATGTATCTGCCAGCAAGGCTGACCTGAATGCAATACAAAGCCCCGCAGGCGAGTCTTGAATGTTATGCCTGAAAAATAGGCAAGGATGCTAAGGAGGTAAGGAATATGAAAAAACGAAACTATATACTTATGATGGTATTATGCTTAACGGTGATAGTTGGTGGCTGTGGAGAGAAAAAGCAGCAAAATAATACAGAGTCGAAAGATCAAGTGGAAGATTCATCTCAGGAGGAACAAGAAGAATCCAGTCAAGAAGATTCTTCCCAAGAAGATACAGAAACAGAAGGCGGCACAGTGGAGTCTTCCAGCGAGGATGTTTTAGATTTTAAAGTGACAGATTATGTAAAGTTGGGAGAATACAAAGGGCTAAAGGTTACGTATCCAGCGGTGTCTGAAGTCACAGACGAAGAGGTCAAGGAGTATATCCAAGAGCAATTAGAGGAAAATACAGAATATAAAGAGGATGAGAACAGGGTGGCACAGGAAGGCGACAGTGTCAATATTGATTATACAGGAACCGTTGACGGTGAGGAATTTGAAGGTGGAAGTGATACAGGATATGACCTTGTGCTGGGCTCCGAGGATTTTCTGCCAGATTTTGAGAATGGGCTCATTGGAAAGAAAGCAGGGGAGACGGCAGTTGTTACCGTTAATTTCCCAGAGGATTATGACGAAGGGTCCCTGAGTGGAAAGAAGGCTGAATTTACAGTAAAGGTAAATTCAGTCAGTGAAGTCATTGTACCTGAATACAACGATGAGTTTGTAAAACAGGTATCTGATGATAAGACAGTTGCAGATTATGAAGCTTCTGTGAAAGAAGAACTTGCAGCAAGCGCAAAGGATGAGTCAGATATGGAGGCAGGAGAAAATGCACTTAGGGCTGCCATGGAGAATGCCACAGTGGACGGATATCCCCAGCCGCTCTACGACTTTTTCTATGATGATACGGTAGCAGGCTATCAGGCATACGCTGAGATGATGGGGATGGAGTATGAGGAATTTTTGGATGGTTTTATGAGTGAGGATGATATCAAAGAAGTTGTCGTGGAAAGTGTCAATGATTATCTTGTCAGCCGTGCAATCTTGGAACAAGAGAAGATGGAAGTTACAGATCAGGATTACGCAGCATCGGCGGAAAAAATGGCAGCAGATTATGAGTATGAAACATTAGAAGAGTTTGAGGCAGATTACGGCAAGACCTATATTATGACTCAAATTGTCCGTGAAAAAGCCCTAGATTTTGTGCGCGGTTCCGCCAAGCTGCAAGAAGTATCCCAAGAGGAGTATTATGGGGATGACGAGGAAGAATTAGAGGTGGAGGAGGAAGAATAAATAAGCCTCTTCAATTCTTCTACATTGTCAGCAATTGCGGCAGCTCCATGCAGTTTTAGAAACTGTCTGGAGCGAAAGCCCCAGCTTACGCTGATACATGGAATTCCTGCATTTTTTGCAGTAACAATGTCCACATCAGAATCTCCAATATAGATACACTGTTTTTGGGAGGAATGAAGTTCTTCCATGGCTTTGTAGACCGTGTCAGGCGCAGGTTTGGGCGCGACCTTTGGGGATTCTCCAATGGCGGTGGTAATGTAAGGTGCAAAAAAATCCCGGCACAGCCCTTTAACAGCAAGATCGAATTTGTTGGAAACCACCGCCAACTGAAAGCCAGATTCCTTCGCTTCCTTTAAGAAATCAAGAATGCCAGGAAAGGGTTTTGTAAAATCCTTTTTATGGATTTCATAGTGTTTTTTAAAATCTCTCAGACAATCATCAAATTTCTCAAAAGAACGTCCGCCAGGAATGGCGCGTTCCATCAAACGTGTTACGCCATTTCCTACCATTTGACATACTTCGTCTTCACAGTAGGTGGGGAGCTGGTATTTCTCTAATGCATAATTTACGCTGTTTGTCAGGTCAGTCAAGGTATTTAAAAGAGTGCCGTCCAAATCAAAAATCATGGTATCAATGCCTGATTGCATAGTCAAGGCTCCTTTCTGTGTAGTAATTCCTAGGTAATTGCGAAACTACTAAATTATCAAAATTTTATATACAATTCATACAATTATATACAAATATTTTATCATACAAAAGCACAAAATGCAGGACGCACCAAACATTCCAACAAACCACTGAAAACGAAAATCATGTTCAGCAAAGGCTTCCATGATTTTTGTGTTTTGTTTCCATGGTGCTAAAATGCATTTCTTAGCTTTTGTATGATAAAATATTTCTCCTTAAATTTTTTGAATTGTATATGAAATTTCTAAAATGATTGCGTTTTGCAATTACCTATCATAATTCCCAAACATTGTACTCCTGTAAGTAAAAAACTGCAAGGAAAATATTAGTGTGTTCAAGCTTTGCGCATTGATCTCATGATAAAATCCACAAGTATTCTGTGTCAAATCATGAAATTGGATGTTAAGTGTTATGGTTCGTCTTTCAGTAACCGAAATGGTCTGTAGCGTCATGGTCGTTTCCATTTACAGAAAAATAGGAATGTGGTAAAATAGCCTAAATTTGATTAGAAAGGGATGGTAGAATGATGCAAAAAGTATGGGGACACGATAAGATTGCCTATGGTGGAGATTATAATCCAGAGCAGTGGCCAGAGGACACTTGGGAGGAGGATATGCGCCTGCTTGCCCTTGCACATGTGGACATACTGACCATAAATGTGTTTTCCTGGGCTGCGCTTCAGCCCTCCGAAGAGGAATATCGGTTTGAGAAGTTAGACAAGATTGTAGAATTGGCAAAAAAACATCATATGAAAGTTTGTTTTGCCACGAGTACCGGGGCACATCCTGCGTGGATGGCAAAAAAATATCCAGAAATTTTACGGACAGATTTTAATGGAAGGAAGCGGAAATTTGGCGGCAGACATAATTCCTGCCCTAACAGTCTGGTATATCGGAAATATTCGGTCAGGCTTGCCGAGAAACTTGCCCAGCGGTATCAGAGATATGGCAATATCATTGCATGGCATATTTCTAATGAATATGGGGGGGAGTGTTATTGTGAAAACTGCGAGAAGGCATTTCGTGTGTGGCTCAAAGACAGATACCAGACCTTAGAGGAACTGAATCGTGCCTGGAATACATCGTTCTGGGGGCATACCTTTTACGACTGGGACGAGATTGTGCTGCCGAATCAGCAGTCAGAGCATATTGACGAAGACCATACGATGGCGCAGACGATTAGTATTGACTATCGGCGTTTTAACTCAGACAGTATTTTGGAATGTTTCCGGCTGGAGTATGATGCCGTGAAAAAGTATACGCCGGATATTCCTGTAACTACGAACCTTATGGGGGCTTATAAACCGCTGGATTATCATAAATGGGGAAAATATATGGATTTTGTTTCTTGGGACAATTATCCTTCCAATGAAGACTCCATCAGTGCGATTGCTTTTAACCATGATTTGATGCGGGGAGTTGGGGGCGGCAAACCATTTGTGCTGATGGAACAGACTCCAAGCCAGCAGAACTGGCAGCCCTTTAACGCTTTGAAGCGTCCAGGCGTGATGAGGCTGTGGAGCTATCAGGCAGTGGCACATGGCTCAGACGCTGTAATGTTTTTCCAGATGAAGCGCAGCATTGGTTCTTGTGAGAAATACCATGGAGCAGTGATTGACCATGCAGGACATGAGCACACTAGGGTTTTTCGCGAAGTTGCACAGCTTGGCGCGGAATTGGATAAACTGGGAGGAGAAATACTGGGCTCCGTTGGAACGGCAAAAGCAGCGTTGATGTTCGATTGGGAAAACTGGTGGGCAGTGGAATATTCTGCAGGTCCAAGTGTCAGCCTTAAATACCATGATGAGGTTATGAAATATTATGCAGCGCTGCATTCCCAGAATATCCCTGTGGATCTTGTGGGGGAAGAGGACGACTTATCTGGATATAAGCTTGTGGTTGCCCCTGTTTTCTATATGACTAAGCCAGGTGTAGACGTACGAATCCGAGAATTTGTAAAAAATGGCGGAACGTTTGTCACTACTTTTTTCAGCGGCTATGTAGACGAAAATGACCTGGTGGTGATTGGAGGATACCCAGGGAAACTTCGTGATATTTTGGGGATTTGGGTGGAAGAAACGGATGCTTTGCCAGATACAAAGAAGAACAGCTTTGTCTATGATGGGAAAACGTACATTGCAGAACTTCTCTGTGATATTATGCATTTGGAAGGCGCCAAGGCATTGGCAGAGTATCAGGAAGACTTTTATGCGAATACGCCGGTAGTTACCTGCAATTCTTTTGGGAAAGGGCAGGCATATTATGTGGGGACCCGGTCAGAGGAAGCGTTTTATACAAAGCTGATGGGTGAAATCTGCATGCGCCAGCAGATACTTCCCGCAGCAGAGGCGCCTTCTGGCGTGGAGGCAGTGGAACGGGTCCGAAATAAGGAACATTATCTGTTTTTGTTAAATCATCAGGAAGAGCCAGAAGAATTTGCGCTTACCAAGGCAGGTACGGATTTGCTTACTGACACGACCTATCAGAAGAACGACAGCATAAAGCTTTCGCCAAAGGGAGTAGCAATCTTAAAGTGGGTGGAAGAATAGAGAAGAGGGATATGGTATGATTCTGCTGAAAGCAAACGACGAATTAAAAAATGCATTTGACCGTACCATCAAAGCCATGGGTATCAATGTTGTATGGACAGGGAATTTTGTGGTCTTAAATAATTTTCTGATTTTATCGGGAAATGTCCGTTCCCTGATCTTCAACTTTGACAACCGAAAGGTGATTACCAATGTAATTGAGCTGCCGAACCGGCAGGAAGATATGGAGCCTGTGGCAGAAAATGATATACTTACCAATGTACTCAATATGACATTGTATGCATTTGGAAAATGGGGAGTGATTAAAGGGCTGAAAGTAGATCAGGATTATCTTCAGTTAAATGCATTGTTTCATGAAATTTTAAAGGATGTGAGGGTAACTCCAGGTTTTCGGGATGATAATTTTAGATTTTATAAAGATAATATTCAGGTAACATATGAAGAAGTGGTGGAGGCTGCAAAGGTAGAAGGGAAACGTAAGGCACAGGAGGCTGCAAAAGAGGAGGAGAAGAAAGAACCTGAAAAGAAACTTGGGCTGTGGCATAAAATGTGTTGGGAGATGGAGCAGTGCAGTTTTACCAAAGGGGAACTGACTTCTTATGAAAAACATGCTTCCCGTCTGGGGAAAAATTTTTATCCTACAGGGTTTCACTGTGCGGAGTGTGCAGAAAAACTTTTTATGGCAGTATATCCTGAAGGCAGTGAATTTCCTGTGGAGACAGAGGAGGGAAAAGTATTTCTGGCAAGATGTTATACCTGTGACCAGTGCAATTCCTTTTATACGCCAAGACCAGGAAAACTTTTGAAGGAGGGGGATGTATATTCCCTGAAGTTCGGCAGCGACAAAGAGGCTTATGAGGATTATAAGGAACTTTTGGGGAGTAATGGGGCGCGTACTACAAATTATCATTTCAATGAATACGAATGGGAGCGCGGAAAGACAAAAGAGCCGGAAACCATTGAGAAGGCATGTGCCGATATGGAGGATATGACAGAAGGGGAGTTAAAGGAACTGGACGAAAAACTTGATTCTGGATTTTATCCCGAGAAAGCCGCCAAGCCTTACCACAGGAGAATCCAGGAACTGTTACGCAGAATGGAAAAGAAGCATGCGTCAGAAGAGATTGAAAGAACTGCGGCTGCCTCTCAGGGAGAGGAAGGAAATTCTGTCCCTCAAAATGAGAGAAATGCAAATGATCCGGGTCTAAACAGAAGAGAAAAGCAGCAGGGATACCATAGCAATTCAGGAAAAGGGGAGACGGCAAGATCGGGACAATATGGAAGAGAGGCTGAATCTGGAAATAATTTATTGCAAACACAGCAAAAACATTTCGATATTTCACAGACAGAGACAGGCAGGGGGGCACAACTGCCTGGGAATGAAACAGGGATGCCCCCAAAGACATCAGAGCTGCAAAAGCATCATGAAACAGGCAAGACAGAGCATTCAAGGGGGAAGTCCCAAGGAAATGGCGCTACTTCCCCAGATGATAAAATCCGAGAAAAATACGATGCCCGGATGAAGGTGTTAGACCGGATGTCACTGAGGCAGCTAAAGGAATTGAAAAAACAGATTCATGCAGAACCGAAATTAGATTACATAACAAAAGAGGATTATAACCGACAGGTTGCCCAGGCGGTTTCTCGAAAAGAGGAGGAGGAAATCCGGCAGAAGGCAAAGGCTTGTCAGGGTAAACCCTACAGTGTTCTTGCACATACCATAGAGGAAATCGAAAAGTCCAATGCGCCGAAAGAAGGGAAAGAAGAGATTCTTGAGCAGTTAAGGGAGCAAAAGAAAATCCGGGGGCAGGAGGAAGCAAGGCAGTTGATGAGTTCTATGCCAGCCAATATGAATCGAAAGCAGCTCCGTGCCTTTCGGGAAAAGTTGTCACAGTATGGGGAAGTGGATCTTTCGATGTATGAAAAGCAACTGGAGGACAAGAGGAAGCAGGCGGAAAAACTGGAACTTGACAACATGCAGCGACGAGTGGGAAGAAGTGATAGGAAAAGCTTGATGAATATGCTCACCCAGTTGGAGGAATTTTCCCAGGATTTGGCGGCTCCGTTGAAAAAGCAGATCAATGACAGGATGAGGAAACTGGACGAAGCAGCCATCGACAAGATTTGTCCCAATATCTTGAGCATGGCATTTGATGAAGCAGCAGAGGCGTATGAAAAAATTGAGGGAGGCGCTTTTCTTCCTGAGTTAAAGACAAATACCTTGGAAATGATTGACAAGCGGCTTACAAAGATAAAAATGGATGAATGTGCGCTTTTGGTAGAAAAACTGAAAGAAGATTTGAAGGATCGAATCAAAGATTCAGAGCGTCTCCATTTCTATGAGGCGCGCAAGGTGATGCGGGGGGATTGGGAGCCAGAAGAGGCAGAATTGGCAGCAATGGCGTTGAATACATATGCTGTTGACCGGAGCCGATATGAATTTCCGATTTTAATTTGCGATTCCTCTGGAAGAAAGAATGGAAAAGAAGGATTTCTGTTGACACCAGACCATTTATTTTATAACAGCGCTTTTAACAGTGAAAAGATCCCAGTGCGTACCATTGTTGGAATCCAGGGAAATACGGGGCTTTTAACGCGAGGAATTTATGTGAAACGGGGAAAAGGCGTAAAGACGAAAGTTCCCGGTGGAATCCCGGCAAAGGAACTGTCAGCCTTTGGAGAAGTTTTGGATAAATTTGTGGCTTACCTGCAGGAAAAACCGGAATCCAGAAGTATTTCTTATCTGGCAAAGGAAAAGCACGAGGTAAAATGCTGTTACCGGTGCGGCTATACCTACCGGGGAGGAACCGTTTGCCCAAAATGCGGCAACCAGGCAAACCAATAATGGGAAATACAATTGGATTCTATGAAAACAAATGAAAAATAGATGATACAGTTAGAGATTATGATAAGAAATAGAGGCGCATTTCATTGAACGTAAGGAATAAACAGATTGTATTGTGTGGGGCAATTGTAAGAAATAGAGGTGCATTTCATTGAAAAACCATATTGAGAGATGGTGCCATCTGAATATGGCATTGATTGGAGGATTTATTGCCGGATATGGGATCGTAAATCACTGTGAATTGCTTGGCACTGCACAGACAGGGAATTTAATTGCACTGTCACTTTATCTT
Source organism: uncultured Lachnospiraceae bacterium (assembly GCA_951801955.1). Classification (GTDB taxonomy): domain Bacteria; phylum Bacillota; class Clostridia; order Lachnospirales; family Lachnospiraceae; genus Petralouisia. The sequence continues at coordinate 49,683 of CATOOV010000013.1, read as the reverse complement.
GGCGGAATGCACAGCATTGATTGGCTGGTACGCCTTGGGGGTATGGTGTTATATATGCTTGGGATTGCCTGTACTGTGTTTTTGCCGAGAATGATAAAAAATATCAATCTCAGGAAGGTTAGTATTTTATTGGATATGGCGGCATTGGCGGTATCAGGGCTGCTGACGCCGGAAATAGATCATTTTGTGGCGCTGTACCCGCTGTTTTTTGTGTCAGCCGTCCAACTGTGCTCTTTTCAGGGAGCAGATGGTTTTTCTTGTTCCTCGATCTTTTCTACAAACAATCTGCGTCAGTGCACAGCATCGTTTACAGAATATTTTATTAGCCATGACAGGGAAGCTTTGCGCAAAGGAAAGTTTTTTGGAAAGGTGCTGTTAATCTTTCATTTGGGAGCAGCGCTCTCTTTTCCAGCAAGCCAGGCATTGGGGTTAAAAAGCGCCTGGCTGTGCCTGCTTCCCTGCGGGACGGCATGGATGTTAGAGTATGCCAGGCAGTAACAGCGGTGTTTCTTTCAGAGAAAATACCAGGGACATGTATAAGGAAAAAGACTATTGTTTTCAATCTTTGCCCATCCAGCTCCGAAGTGGGTTCACATGCTTGGCACGTTTGATAATATCATCTGCATTTTGCAGCAGGTATTTGCTTAATTGTTGTGTCTCTTCTGAGGTAAATCCAGAGGATTTTTCCATTTTGCCAGAGGGGAGGATACCTTCTGCAAAATCCTTTCCTCGTTCAAAGGAGACGCGGACCATTTGCTGCCCTTTTTGTGTAAAGATACCCGAATAAGTCATGCGGAGTTCTTCTGATTGCTTCATAATAAACACTTCCTTTTTCAAAATGCCTCCAAAGTTCCGAAGGCAGTGCACATGCTAATTTTGTATATCTACAAATCTGTATGCCTGCCATTTCGTCGGAGGCTATATCAGATGATACATAAATTATACCGTTATACTGGAAAAATACAATCTTTTTTTGTAGATATTTTATAAGTTTTGTTTAACTTCTGTTATATTTCTGTTATACTGTTACTGACGTGCCAAGAAGGAGGGACATTCTTTTTGAAAGTTCCTCATATTAAGAAGGAGGTTTTGTATGAAGGAATATCATGCAACAAAACGATGGACAAAGCTGTTGTCCTGGCTGCTTGCAGCAACGCTTTTGTTTTCCAATTTGGAAACAGCGGCGTTTGTACAGGCAGCGGCGGGAGACAATGTAATTTCCATCCAGACGGCGGAGGATTTGGCGAAAATTGGAACAGACAGCCAATATCCTATGAATGGGGATTATATATTGGAAGCGGACATTGATTTGTCAAACAGTAACTGGACGCCCATGGGCGGCTATATTGGGAACAAGGGGACTTGTAATCCCGAGGAAGCAAACGTGTTTTCTGGTACGTTTGACGGTCAGGGTCATGTAATTTCAGGAATGACCATTAACCTGTCTGGTTCCATCTATCAGGAAAATAAATACGGACAGGTAGGGCTGTTCAGCGTGATTGGTTCCAATAATGGTTCTGATTATGCAGAAGTGAAAAACCTGATCTTTACAGATGTCAATATTTACACAGATTTCTCAGATGGGCTGGCGGCAATTGGAACCCTTGCAGGTGAAGTGAATGGTTATGCCAATGTATCTGGGATTGCAGTGTTAAATGGAAGCTTAAATATCAACCGGTCTGGCGTCTGCGATACTGTAGGTGCGGGAGGAATTATCGGGGAATGCCGTACCCAGGATGCAATCGGCAACGGCAATATTTCTGTGACAAACTGTTATAATGGAGCAGATATTGTTTCCAACGGCAAGATACGTGAATTGATCTATGCAGGAGGAATTATCGGCAGGGTGGCAAAGTCAAACTGCAAATCGATTTCCCAGTGCGTCAACACAGGGATCGTGCAATTTGGCGGAGATGATGCCTATGGAATTTCAGCCGCAGAGGGCATGAATGCACAATATCTTTCTACTTTGACAGACAGTTATTTTTTATCTGATTTCGAACAGATGTCATTGGGAGGGACCACTCCAATTTCTCGGGCAGATATGACAAGCGGAGTCCTTCCAGGAAATTTGTCTGGCGAGAACTGGCGGGCAGAACAAGGCTGTTATCCGGTTCCGGCATTTTGTTATGATTCCAGTGCGGCAGGTATGATCTATCTCTCTGGATTGTCTCTTGCTTTTGCGGAAGGAGAGACTGCTTCCAGCGTGAAAACAGAGATTGTGCTGCCCCAAGTCCTTGGGGAACAAGCGATTACCTGGAGCAGCAGCGATCCCAATGTGCTTACGGTTGCCGAAGGGAAAGCGACTGCGCATCCAGAGGATATCGGCACCAATACAACCGTGGTATTGACAGCACAGACAGCAAATGGTTACAGCCGTAATTTTAAACTTGTAGTACAGACAGCAAATGAGCAGGTTGCAGCGTTTGACCAGGGATATGCCCAGGTGGGAGTCCCTCTTACCGTTTCTGTGTCCAATACAGAAGGAATGGTATTAAATTATCAGTGGAGTGTGGATGGACAAAATATTACAAATAACTCCAACAGTTATACACCTTCCAAAGAAGATTTGGAAAAATTTATTTCAGTGGTTGTAACGGCAGGGGACAGCAATATCCACTGGAACTTATCTATTTACTGCAGTGAACTTCCAGTCATTTATGTAGATACCAATGATGGAAGAGAGATAAACAGCAATACTGTAGCGCAAGATGCCGTTATGAAAATACAGGGCAATGCAGAGTTTCAGGATCCTAGCACTTGGTATCAGGGTGCGACGACCATCAGGGGAAGAGGAAATTCCACCTGGAGTTTTTCACAGCAGTACGGGTTAAAAAAACCATATAAATTAAAACTTGATACAAAAGCAAATCTTCTGGGCTTAGGCACTGGAACAAACAAGCATTGGGTACTTCTTTCCAATATCATTGACCACACCAATATGCGCAATGAGCTTGCCTATAATTTTTCTAGGGATATTGGTATGGAAGTGTCCATGGGAACCACCAATGTAGTATTGATTTTAAATGGAACTTATCAGGGTATTTATGAACTCAGCGAACATGTGCGCGTTGGGAAAGCAAGGGTAAATGTGACGGATTGGGAAGGAATTGCCGATGATATCGCAAAAGCAATTTGTAAAAAAGTAACCACCCTGGACCGGTCTGCGTTGGAAACAGCGATGGAGGAAGATTTCAGTTGGATGTCAGGAAGTTTCCAATACCAGGGGAATACATACAACATTGCAGACTATTATACACAACCAATCCCTGAATTTACAGGTGGATTCTTGCTGGATATGGATTTCCGCAGTGCCCAGGGGCAGTATCAGGATAAATTTGTTACTACGTTCCAGACCACAAATGGGATTCCAATGTTTTTCCGTTCCCCGGAATTTGCGAAAACCAGCAGCGAAATGGTGGATTATGCAAGAAACTATATGAATGCCTATGAGGCAGCAATCGCAAGCGCTGATTTTACAACAGACTACAACGGAGAAACTGTCCACTACACAGATTTATTTGATATGGATTCCCTGCTTCAGTATTGGCTGCTCTGCGAGTATGTGAATAACTGGGATTCCATGAAAAACAGCACCTATCTGTATAAAGACCTGGAAGGAAAGGCAAAAATGGGACCAGCATGGGATTATGACTGGGCTTGGGGAAATATCAATATGTATAGTATGACAGGTCCATTTGTATACGATAACTGGCATACAACCCTGACAGGTATGGATGCAGGTAACGGCGGGTTTGCAGAACAGGCATATCAGAAGCGGCAGTGGAACAGATATTTGGTGAAAGATCCGTATTTTGTTACCAAGGCATACGAGTTTTATAAGAAGTATCGTCCAACCGTCATTGAGGATATGATCAAAGAGAATGGCGTGATCGATACATTAACACAGAAGTATCAAAAAGCCTCTGAGGCAAATGATGATAAATGGTCTTACTCCTATAATCTGTACGGTGGCAAAGCATTTGTAGATGGAAACGTGGTCGATACCCAGAGCCAGAATTACAATGAGGCAGTGGCATCTATGAAAACCTTTATCCAGAAACGTGTGGACTGGTTAGACCAGCAGTTTACCAGCGTGGAAGGGCTGTATTCTTCCCTTGGAAACCAGGTTTCTGATAAGATCTCTGTATCTGTTAAAGAAGCAGAGGATGGAACTGTTACGGCACAGGCAGAAGTAAAGGATTCCAGTGCGGCATTTGTAACTTTTTTGGTAAACGGCAAAAAGGTATTGGTGGATAACAGCGCTAATATTCCTGTATCGAATGGAAAGGCAAGCGCAGCCATTGACCTGGCTATGCTGGAAACTGCTGAGGGCGCCTTGAATACAGTGGAAGTTCTTGGGGTAAACCAGTCTAAGGACTATATTTCCGGCGTTATGAATTTTGTAACATTTACAAAAGGTTTGACAGAACCGGAACCAGGACCTGGAGATGACAAGCCAACGCCGAAACCAGAGGTGCTGAAAGGGACTGTTACCATAACATCCAGCAGAAGTGGAGAAATTTCTTATCCTGGCGATACCTTAAGCGCAGCAATTGCCAATACCAACAACAGCGGCAAATTCAGTTATCAATGGTATGCCGGAGAGACAGCAATTGCAGGAGCCACAAAAGATTCTTACGTGCTGACAGCACAGGAGGTTGGAAAGAAAGTATCTGTCAAAGTAACAAGCAGTGTGGAAACTGGAACCATTCAGGGAATGTATGAGGGCACTGTTCAGGAATCACCTAGCGAGCCAACACCGAAACCAGAGGAGCTGAAGGGAAGCGTTACCGTAACATCTGACAGAGGCGGGGATTTTTCTTACCCAGGCGATACCTTAAGCGCGGCAGTTACCAATACCAATAACAGCGGCGATTTTAGTTATCAGTGGTATGCCGATAAGACAGCAATCAAAGGTGCCACAAAAGATTCCTATAAATTGACAGAAGAGGAGATTGGAAAAAAACTGTCCGTCCAGGTGACAAGCAGCGTGGAAACTGGAACCATCCAGGGGGTTTATGAGGGAACGATTGAGGATCCTACCATAGTGCCTGGACCAATCCCAGAGGATTTGACTGGAAAGGTAATGGTAACATCCAGCAGATCCGGAAAAGTTTCCTATCCAGGCGATAAGCTGAGTGCAGCCGTTAAGGATACCAATAATACTGGGAAACTGAAGTATCAGTGGTATGCCGATAAGACAGCAATCAAAGGTGCCACGAAATCTTCCTTTACGCTGACAACAAAGCAGATCGGGAAGAAACTGACTGTCCAGGTTACTAGCACAATGGAATCTGGGGGGATTAAAGGCACATATTCCGGCACCATTAAGAAAAAGCCAGTGAAAGCCACTAAGATTACTTTGTCTGTGAAGTCGAAAAAACTTTATGCTTACCAGTCTTTCCAATTAAAAGCGACGGTGACACCAAAAGCAGCTTCCCAGAAGGTTAAGTATTCCACCAGCAAGAGTTCAGTTGCAACAGTGTCCAGTACTGGAAAAGTCACAGCGAAAGCGCCAGGAACTGCGAAAATCACAGTAAAGGCACAGGATGGCAGCGGTGTGAAAGCAGTCTGCACGATCACAGTAAATAAACCAGTGATAAAGGTAAGTGGAAAATCTACTGTGAAACCCAAAAAATCCATTACTTTAAAAGCAAAACTATATGGTTTAAAAGGAAAGATTACCTGGAAACTGGATGCTAAGGGAAAGAAGTTGCTGAAATTAAATAAGAAAAGCGGCAGTACAGTGAAACTGACAGCAGGAAAGAAAACAGGGACAGCAAAACTTACAGTTACCTGCGGCAAGAAAAAAGTGACAAAAACGATTCGTGTGAAAAAGTAAGATTGCCTGCTGCATTCTTGACGGCAGTTTTCGGTTTAAAGTAACCGTACCAGCAAGAATGTGTGCTGGTCATTTGATTTCAAGAACGCCATCGGCGTTCTTGCTGCGGGGGTGGGTCAGCTTTGCTGACAAAAATAAATCTGCACCCCTGCAATCCGCCGGAGCCTTCTCCTATGAGATAAAAATGCTTTGCATTTATACCTGGTTATGCTAGTATAAATGCGAAGCGTTTTTTATTCTCATATAGGAAATTTGGTAAAATTCCCTATATGAGAAAATAAATATGCGCACGAGCACAAGAGGAAAAATAAAAAATCAAGGACGCCATCGGCGTATATGTGAAATGTAAGACAGAAAGGAATGAATGAAACATGAAACTAGGAATTACCATGGAAGGTGGGGCAAGCCGTACCGTGTTTAGCTGCGGTGTGACAGACGCTTTATTAGAGGAAAACATCATGCCGGATTATTTTATCGGCGTGTCGGCAGGAATCGCCTATGGGGTATCCTATTTATCAAAACAGAAGGGCAGAAATTTAGTCATTGTCCAAAAATATATGAATGACAAGCGGTATATGGGAGTAAGGCATTTATTAAAAAGCAGGAATTTTTATAATATTCCGTTTGTGTTTGACGAGGTTCCAAACAAGCTGGAAGCCTTTGATTATGATGCATTTGAAGCATTCCCAGGGAAGGTAGTGGCGTGCGTCACAAATATCCATACTGGAAAGGCGGAATATTTGGAGGTGCCCAGGCGAAACGATAAATTTGAAGTGCTGGTGGCAAGCTGTGCGCTGCCGATTTTATTTCAGCCAGTGAAGGTGGGAAAACACTATTACCTGGATGGAGGGTTGTCAGATTCCATACCATATCAGCAAGCAGTGAAAGAAGGCTGTGATAAAAATATAGTGATTTTGACCAGGGAGCGGGGATATATAAAGAAAGCAGAGCGCGCAGGCGATATATCCCGAAAGCTGTATAAGAGATATCCTGCAATTGTGGAGGATTTAAAGACGCGCCCGGAAAAATACAATGCCTGTATGGAAGAACTGATGGAAAAGGAAAAGGCGGGAGAGATTTTTGTAATAGCTCCAGAGACAACTTATGGCATCGGCAGAACAGAGTCTGATCCAGAAAAATTGACAAAACTCTATGAGGAAGGGTATCAGCAGGCAAAGAAACAGATGGGAGATTTGAAACGGTATCTGGGATTGGAGGAAACCACAGATAAGCCAAGAAATGTACAAGAGGCAATAAATGCCTAAGCACAAAACGTAAAAGGGGGATTTTATGAAATTTTTTCACCTCTCCGATCTTCATATCGGAAAACAGCTTCATTCTTATAATCTCAGTGAAAACCAACGTGCAGTATTTGCCCAGATTACAGATCAGGCAAAGGAGCAGCGTCCAGACGCCATTTTAATCTGCGGGGATATATTTGACCGTTTTGTACCCTCTGGGGAGGCTTACACGATATTTGACGAATTTCTTCAGAGTTTATCGTCGATTACCCCAAAGATTCCAGTGCTTGTAATTGGAGGGAATCATGACAATGCCCAGAGGCTGAATTATGCCAGTTCTTTTTTTGAGAAGCATCAGATTTTTGTGTCTTCTTCGGTGCCGGCATGTGAAGAGGAACATATCAAAAAGATAGTACTCAAGGACGAGTATGGAGATGTGAATTTTTATCTGTTGCCTTTCTTAAAACCTGGCTATGTAAGACAGTTATTTGAAGAGGGGGCTATTACGGATTATGAAAGTGCGGTCCGTGAGATGTTAAACAGGGAGAATATTGACTATCACGCCCGGAATGTGCTTTTGTCCCATCAGTTCTATACCAACAGCGGACAAGCCCCTTTGCTTTGTGATTCGGAACAGACCGTACTCACTGTGGGAGGGCTGGATCATGTGGACGTATCTGTGATTGAAAAGTTTGATTATGCGGCGTTGGGGCATATCCATGGGGCGCAAATGGTAAAATACCCCTATATCCGTTACTGTGGGACCCCCTTGAAATATTCTGTCAGTGAGGAACATCATAAGAAGTCTGTCACGATGGTAACTCTGGGGGAAAAAGGAACAGAAGCTTTGATTGAGACCATCCCATTGAAACCTGTGCAGGAGGTACGGAGGGAACGAGGGTTATTGAAAGAAATTATTGAACGGGCAACAAAGGAAAACTGTCACGATTTTGTCAGCGTGGTTTTGACAGATGAAAAGGAACCCTATCATCCCAAAGAGCAATTAGAAGAGGTGTATGACCATATTTTAGAGCTGCGGTTTGATAACGCCAGGACCCGCAGCCTGTTTGAAGAACAAAACGAAGATCATTTTTCTGTGCAGCCCATGGAACTCTTTTGTTCTTTTTATCAGGAGATGCAAAGGCGCTCCATGACAGCTGAGGAGGAAGCATTGATTCGAGAAATTTTGGAAGGATTGGGGGAGGAATAAAGAATGAAACCTGTAAAACTGATTATGTCAGCATTTGGTTCTTATGCCGGCGAGGAAATCATTGATTTTGAACAGGCAGACCAGGGGGTATTTCTCATAACCGGAGATACCGGGGCGGGAAAGACCACAATCTTCGATGCCATTACCTATGCCCTTTACGACCAGTCCAGCGGGGGAAAACGGGATGGCGCTATGATGCGCAGCCAGTATGCCGGCGCACAGACACCTACCTTTGTGGAGCTTGTTTTTTCTTATCAGGGAGAGCGTTATAAAGTTCGGAGAAATCCAGCATACAGCCGAACCAGCAAACGAAAAAATAAGAACGGGGAGCTGGCATTGACTACAGAGGCAGCAGCAGTATCACTCACTATGCCGGATGGACAGGAATATCCAGGCAGGATGAAGGAAATCAATGAGAAATTGGTGGAAATTCTAGGAGTGGGAAAAGAGCAGTTTACACAGATTGCCATGATCGCCCAGGGGGAGTTTATCCGCCTGCTTCATGCCTCTTCCAAGGAGCGAAAAGAAATTTTCGCGAAAATTTTTGATACTAAAATTTATGGAAAACTGCAGATGCACCTGCGGGAAAAAAGCAAAGCATTGTATGGCAGGCTTGAGGATAACAAAAAGCTGTGCCTCCATGAGATTCAGGGGGTGCAGTGGGAACAAGAAAGCGCATATGGACAAATCTGGGAGGAACATAAAGAACTTTTAGAGACAAATTTTACAAAGATCCAGGAACTATTGTGTCAGATTATCTCAGAACAAAAGGAACAGGAAAGCCGGCTTACGGAGCAAAAGGCACAGCTTCAAAAACAACAGGAGGAACAAAGTTACCTGTTAAGGCAGGCACAGGAAATTAATCGTGTATTTGAACAAGCACAGGAAACTAAGAGACAGATACAACAGAGAGAAAAATTGTTAGAACAGCTGCAGCAGCAAAAACAGCAAGGGCAAATGGAAGCAGAGGTTTTCAAACAGCGTTATCATGAGATGTTCCCTGCCTTTGCCCAGCAGCTTGCAGGATTAAAAAGCCTGCTTCCAAAATATATCCAGCTTAAGGAACAAGACCAGGCGGTGAAACAGGCAAAACAAATGAAAGACAAAACAGATGGGAATGTAGCGCACAATGAAAAGATGATTGCCAAGATGGAAACTGTGGTCGAACAGGTAGAAACTCTGGTTCAAACATTGACCCAGGAGACGGAAAAACTTCCTGAAATTGTCCAAAAGGAAGAAAAATTGTCGGAACGGCACAAGATTTTGGAGGAGATGTCAGATACAGGGCGGCAATGGAAACAAAAGGAATCGGGCTGCAAAAAGGGACAGAAAAAGCTTCAGGAGCTGTTAGAAGTATACCAGGAAAAGAGTAGGGAGCATGACAGCAAATATCGCATGTTTATTGAAGAACAGGCAGGTTTTTTGGCAATGGAACTTGAGGAGGGGCAGCCTTGTCCAGTCTGCGGTTCGGTCGAACACCCGCAAAAAGCAGAGTTTTCGGGGGAGGAAGTTACTAGGCATCAGGTAGAACAGGCAAAGCAGGAGCGGGAAGAAGCAGATCAAAAGTTACAAAGGTATCGGGACCAGTTTCAGGAGCTTAAGGAGGAGTGCGAGCAGTTGAAAGTACTGCTTTCCAGGGATGGACAGCGGATTTTTGGAGCTGGTTTTGAGGCGTCTATGATAACGCCTGCATTGGAGGCATGTAAAAAAGAACAACTGCAGGTGCAGGAAGAGGCTGTAGGGCTGAAAGAAAAAATGGGAGAGTTACAGCAGCACAAAGAAAAGCTGGAAAAAAGCAAAGCTTCCCTTTTGGAATATCAGGAACAGCAGGAAGCGCTCAAGGAAAAACAATACCAAGCGGCGCTTGCCTTTGAGACAGCAGAACAGGCGCAAAAAGCGTTGCTTGCAGAGCTGCCTTTTGAGTCAGAACAAGAGTTACAAGGGAAGATCTCCAAGATTCAACAGGAAATGGAAAAGCTAGAGGCAGAGAAAGCCAACATGGAGCATCGTATGCAGGCGCTTGTGGAAAAGATTGCGGTGAATGAGGGGACATTGGCAGAGCAGCGGAAAAATAAGGAACGGCTGCAGCAGCAACTTAAGGATAAAGAGCCAATTGAAATTGAAGTTTATAAAGAGCAGGTACGACTGCTCCAGGAGCGCATTCAGAAGTTAGAACAAAAAAAGCGTGGCATTACCAGCAGGATTGACCGGAATGAGGAAGCAAAAAATCATTTGAATTTTCTGTATCGGGAACGGGAAAAGCTGAAAGGACAATATGAGCTGGTAGGGAATCTAGACCGAACCGCAAATGGAACGCTTGCACAACATGCCAGAATGGATCTGCAGACCTATGTCCAGCGCAGATACTTTAAATACATTATCACAGAGGCAAACAAGAGGCTGGGAAAAATGAATGGAGAACAGTTTATCCTGCAGTGCCGGCAGATGGAGAATCTTGGTAAACAGGGAGAAGTGGGGCTGGACTTGGATGTGTATGACCTAGTGACAGACAAGGTGCGTGATGTGAAGACATTGTCTGGCGGGGAATCTTTTCTTGCCGCCCTTGCCATGGCGCTTGGTATGGCAGACGTGATTCAGAAAACAGCAGGCAAAGTCCATATGGACACAATGTTTATTGATGAGGGGTTTGGTTCTCTGGATGAGGAGGCAAGGAGAAAAGCAATTGGCATATTAAATGAGCTTGCCGGTGATACCAGGTTGGTAGGAATTATTTCCCATGTGACGGAGTTAAAAGAGCAGATGGATCGAAAATTAATCATTGAAAAGACCGATCGGGGCAGCCATGCCAGATGGCTATTGGAAAGTTAAGGGGATTGCGTATGAAGTGTTATCTGATTCGCCATGCAGCCACCAAAGGCAACCTGGAACATCGCTATGTAGGAAGGACAGAGGAGTCGGTTTTGCCCCAGGAGCTTCACAGGCTCAGAAGGCTGGGAGAATCCCTTTCTTCGGTAGAGTATGTATTTACAAGCCCAAGCCTGCGATGCCGTCAGAGTGCAGAAGCGTTGTTCCAAGACAGGGGCTTGTTTCCTGCTGTGGAAATTATTTCAGGCTTCCAGGAAATGGATTTTGGTCAGTTTGAATATAAAAATTATCAGGAATTAAATGGAAATCCTGAGTATCAGGACTATATTGACAGCGGAGGTAAAATAGCATTTCCGGGAGGGGAAGCGCCCAAGGCATTTCAAATGCGCTGTAAAAACGCTTTTGTTTCATGTATAAAAAAGGCAAAGGGGCAGCAGAGGCAGTCTATAGCTTTTGTGGTTCATGGCGGGACAATTATGGCTGTGATGGAAGCCTTTGGAAATCCCCCAAAGGGATATTTTGACTATCAGGTGAAAAACGGCTGCGGCTATCTTGCTGTGGCAGAAGAAAAACCTATATTACAATTGGTGCATATTCAGCAAATTGGGTTGTGAAAAAACGCACAAGATAGAGGAAAGCGTGAAAGAATCTGGAAATTTTTCCACGAACTATTTGGTTATGAAAAACGCACAGAATGGAGGAGACAATGAAAATCGTATTTTTAGATGCTAAATCAATCGGGGAGGATATTGATTTATCTGGTTTTGAGAAATTAGGAGAAGTGGTAAAGTATGATTTTTCCACGCCTAGGCAAGTGGAGGAACGTGTAAAAGACGCAGACGTGATTGTGCTCAACAAAGTACCTATTACCCAGGACACCATTGGAGCAGCAAAAAATCTGAAACTGGTGTGTGTCACCGCAACTGGAACGAATAATTTGGATAAAGAATATCTGGACGCCCAAGGCATTGCCTGGCGGAATGTGGCAGGGTACTCCACAGAGTCTGTGGCGCAGCATACCTTTGCCCTATTGTTTTACCTGCTTGAGCACCTTCCATATTACGATGAATATGTAAAATCAGAAAAATATGTGGAAGACCGTATGTTTACCCACTTTGACCGGAAGTTTTCAGAGATCAGCGGTATGGTCTGGGGAATTATCGGCATGGGGGCAATCGGGAGACGGGTAGCAGAGATTGCAGAATTGTTTGGGTGTAACATCTTATATTATTCCACTACGGGAAAGAACAATCAGCAAAGATTTAAACGAGTGTCTTTTGAGGAGCTTTTGGAACAGTCAGATATTGTCTCTGTCCATGCGCCTTTGACACCAGAAACAGAAAACCTTATGGATAAAACTGCGTTTTCCAAAATGAAGGAAACTGCAATTTTCCTGAATCTGGGCAGAGGTCCGATTGTATCAGAACAAGATCTTGCAGAGGCTCTAGACCAAAGACAGATACGGGCGGCAGGGCTGGACGTGCTCTGTGTGGAGCCGATGAGCAGCGATAACCCTCTGAAATTGATTAAGGACAGTGACAGGCTTTTGATTACGCCCCATATTGCCTGGGCAAGCCTGGAGGCAAGAACCAGGTTGATGGAGATTATTCTGGAACAAATTCAGGAATTTTTCCATAGATAGGGCTCTTTTATCTTATCGGAGAAGCCCCCCGCTTCTATTAATTGGTGAATAAAACAAATTTATAGAAGTGGGAGTCCAAGTTCCGATTGAGATAAACGCCCCTGGCGTTCTTGAACTAGCTGGGAAGCTTGGAATCCAGCCCGCTGTGATACGATTGGTTTCCCAATTTTTCCAGTAGTTTGTTTTTTTGGATTTTTGCTTCCGGTGTTTGAGGATTTCTGTGAAAGAGCTGGTTTAAGTCCGTTAAAAGATCCAGATAGCGGATTTGTGCCCGTTCCATCAGATCAGGAAAGGATGCTATGGAAATTTCGAATCTGTCCCAGGGGTTTTGCCAGGGCATATGCAGAAGATTTAACGGATCTGTGTGGACAGTCAAAGTATCGCTGGGAATTAAAGTGGATAATAGAGGGTAGCCCAGAAGAAACTTCTCCAATTTACTCAAATATGTTTTTTTTCTGCCGGAGGGATCCCACAGCCATCTAGTCCCAATCTGCATGGAACGGATGGAGATACGCATGGTAGTTTTTAAGATACCAAGCTCAGGGTAAGTTTTTTGATATACATAATGCAGAATGCCAGCAATGGTGCGAAACTGCCGCCGTGTGAGGCGGATCGTGGAATTCTGCTGGAAGGAGGAAGGGCGGCAGTGCCTGTAATATGCCAGCAGTTTTGTGTCAATATCTACTTCCAGGCTCATATGGCGACCATGATAGCGATTGCTTTTTTGCTTGAAGTGTGTCTTCCAGTAAATATAGGGGTGGCAATGGGTGTCAAGAGTGTAGTGCCCCAGAAAACCGGCAATGTAAGCGTCTGCAATGTTCTTTTCGGTCTGTTCAGAAAAAAGGTTTCTGCTTTCCAATAAATGTCTCAAAAATTCCCCGGTATGTTTTGTATGGGCGACAGAACCGATATTGTTTGCATGTATCGTATAAGAGGGAAGGAAATAAAAAAATATATCTGGTCCCTGCAGTCCCAGGCTGTAAGCTGCATGGTTTTTCTGAATGATTTTCTTTAATAGGCTGTTGTCAAGCTGTCGATAGGTGTTCAATCCAAATAGATAATGTGTTGTAAATCCTGGCATAATGGCATCCCCTTGTCTTAAAATAGTCGATCTATGATCTATTATACCTGTTTCTTGAAAAAATCATAGGGGAAAAACAAGAATCTTGTTTGCGAATTACAAAAGGATTGCGCGTCAGTTTAAAAAAAGATATACTGATTCAAGAGAAAGGGGTGTCTGTATGATACAGAAAGATCAGATTAAAAAAATGTGTGGAACCAACAGTGTCTTTGCCAGGGGAGAGCAATTATTGAAAAGAGGTTCCATTGGCGATATGCAGGGAAAGGCAAAAGTGGTGGACGGAAGGGAAACTATTCATATCCATGCAAAGGTAAAAGGAAGCGGGATCAATCTGTATCAGGTTACGGCAGACATCTGCGAAGAGGAGTCTCTGATTATGGGAGTGACTTGTACCTGCCCGGCATTTTACAGTTATGATGGAATCTGTAAACATTGCGCAGCCGTACTCCTGCAGTATTTAAAAGGACAAGGACGCAGACAGTTCGCCGTTGAGACATCTGTCAGCCGAGGAATTGTACCTGGACGCAGCAGCAGTTACAGCGTAACCAAGTTGATTGGACAGTATAAAGAGAAAGGGCGGCTCACATTTCAACAAAGCGAAATCAATGGAACCATTGAACTGGTTCCTCATCTGCAGATTTCCTATGGGCACCTTCATGCAGAATTTAAAATCGGCAGCAAGAAGAAATATGTATTGAAAAATACACAAATTTTTGCAGACGCCTTAAAAAGAAGGGAACTTGTTGCCTATGGAAAGGAATTGGAATTTTATCATACCTTGGAGGCATTTACGCAAGGAAGCAGATCCCTTGCACAATTTTTACTGCAGGAAGCGGCAAGCCGAAGCCAGAACTGGGACTATTACGATAATCGCAAAGGGCGTTATGTGGAATTGAATGCGGGGAATATGGACAGTTTTATCCAGTCATTGGGGGAAATGGAATTTTCTGTAGAAATGAATTATGAACCCAAAAAGATGTGGCGGGTATCAAAAGAAGCCTGCCCCTTGGTTCTTCGGATCCAGGGGAAGGAAGGCGGTGTGGTGCTTTTCGCAGAAGCGATGTTTTATACATGTGGCAGGCAGTTTGCTTATTTATGGAAGGATGGTCACATTTATCAGATGGAATTGGGGAAATTCCAGGAAATTCAGCCTTTTTTCGATTATATTGAACAATATAAATACGATGAATTTTTTGTGGGAAAGGCAGAACTGCCTGTTTTTTGCAGAGAGATGCTTCCAGTATTGGGAAACTATTACAAAATAGAACGGCAGCAGTTTCATGAGAGTGATTATCTTCCGCTGAAACCAGAATATGAAATTTATCTGGATGCCCCAATGGAAGATTCTGTAACCTGTGAAGTGTTTGTGTTGTATGGAGAAAAAAAATACAATCTTTTTGACAAACCAAGAATATTAGATAACCGGGATGAATTGGGGGAGCTGAAAGTTCAGGGACAGGTCCGCGCCTGGTTTCAAGGTGTGGATTCACAGAAAAAACAGATGGTCCTTACAGGGGATGAAGACAAACTATATCTCCTTTTGACAGAGGGAATGGAGGAATTGGCAAAGATAGGAGCCTTGTATGTCAGTGAGGCACTAAAATCCGTCCAGGTCGCTGCGGCGCCAAAAGTGTCAGTGGGGATTTCCCTAAAAGGGGACTTGTTGGAACTTTCTCTGGACAGCCCGGAAATGCCGCTGCCAGAATTGATGGAGATTTTATCGGCATATCAGCGGAAACGAAAGTTTTACCGGATGAAAAACGGCGATTTCTTAAGCATGGAAGAAAATGGTCTCGCGGTGCTTTCCCGTATCCAGCGCGGTACAGGGATTCCATCGCAACAATGGGAGCAAGGCAAAATCAGCCTTCCAAAATACCGTGCACTGTATTTGGATGGGGAACTGCGTGACCAGAATGGCTTTCATGCTGTAAAAAATAAAGATTTCCGTGCCCTGATACGAAATATGAAAACGGTGGAAGATAACGATTTTGAAATGCCGGTTTCTTTGGAGAATGTGTTAAGGGAATATCAGAAAGAAGGGTTTTTGTGGCTGAAGACCTTGAAGGCAAATGGTTTCGGCGGAATCCTGGCAGATGATATGGGGCTTGGAAAGACCTTGCAGGTGATTGCCTTTTTGTTGTCTGAATGGGAGGAGGGAGTCAATGCGGAACATTTTGCTTTGATTGTCTGCCCCGCTTCCTTGGTATACAACTGGAAAAATGAGATGGAACGGTTTGCCCCTAAGCTCACAGCAGTTACCGTTACAGGTACAGCGGAAGAACGCAAAGTTCTAATTCAGGAGGCGAAGCCAGAACAGATACTCATTACCTCGTATGATCTGCTGCGTCGGGATCTTTCCTTTTACAAAGACAGTTATTTTGCCTATGAGATCATTGATGAGGCGCAATACATTAAAAACCATAATACCAAAGCGGCAAAGTCCGTAAAAGAAATTCATGCCGGTTTTCGGGCGGCACTGACGGGGACGCCAATTGAAAACCGCCTCAGCGAACTTTGGAGTATTTTTGATTACCTTATGCCAGGGTTCCTCTATCCTTACAGTAAATTTCGTCAGGAGATGGAAATTCCCATTGTCACGAACAAAGAGGAGGAAGCCACAGGGCGCCTTCGAAAAATGATTCGTCCCTTTGTCCTGCGGCGTCTGAAAAAGGATGTATTAAAAGAACTGCCGGATAAAATGGAGGAAGCAGTGTTTGCAGGTATGGAGGCAGAACAGGAAAAACTGTACCATGCCCATGTGCAAAGGCTGAAATTAGAATTACAAGACCAGTCAGAGGCTGAATTTGCCGTTTCAAAAATCCAAATTCTGTCAGAATTGACAAGGCTGCGCCAAATTTGCTGTGACCCTGCATTGGTGTATGAGAATTATCACCAGGAATCGGGAAAAATGGTAATGTGTCTCGAAATGATACAAAATGCCATAGAAGGCGGACATAAGGTGTTGCTGTTTTCCCAGTTTACTGCGATGTTGTCCCAGTTAGAAAGACAGATGCAGCAGATGCAGATTCCTTTTTTGAGTCTCACTGGAGCCACCAGTAAGGAAAAACGTATGGAGTTGGTAGAAAAATTTCAGACAGGGGATGTTCCGATATTTAGTATTTCATTGAAAGCAGGGGGCACAGGGCTGAATTTGACAGCGGCAGATATTGTAATACACTATGACCCCTGGTGGAATGTAGCGGTGCAGAATCAGGCGACAGACCGCGCACACCGGATTGGACAGAAGAATCCAGTGACTGTCTATAAACTCATCACGCAAAATACCATTGAGGAAAATATTTTAAAATTGCAGGAAAAAAAGAGTCAGCTCGCAAAACAGCTTTTGGGAACTGAAGGTTTTGAGGGAGTAAAATTTACCAAGGAGGAAATGCTGCAGTTGTTAGGATAACAGGAGAAGAGGGAAAGAATTTAATGATAGAATTATTGTATGGAACAACCAATAAGGGAAAGCTCCTTGTGATGAAAAGGGCATTGAAACCAATGGGGATTGAAGTAAAAGGGTTAAAAGCGTTAAATATGCAGATTCCAAAGGTAAAAGAAACGGGCAGTTCCCTTTTGGAAAATGCTAGGTTAAAGGCAAAGGCATATTACCAAGCCTTTCACTTGCCAGTATTTTCCTGTGATACAGGGCTTTATTTTGAAAATCTTCCCGAAAAGCTGCAGCCAGGAATCTATGCCAGAAGACCTCTTGGCTGCGAAATGACGGACGAACAGTTGACAGCATACTACAGCGGTCTTGCACAGAAGTTTGGAGATTTCAAGGCACAGTATCGAAATGCAGTCTGTTTTTGTAAGTCTGAACAGGAAATCTATGAGAGCGAGATGCCTCAACTGTCAGGGAAACCTTTTTTATTGACTTCTGTCCCTCATCCCATCAGCCAGAAAGGATTTCCCATAGATCGGATTTCCATTCAGATTTCCAGTGGAAAATACTATTATGACCTTCCAGGGAATGCACAGGATGAGGCGGCTTTTGGCGAGGGATTCCAGGAATTTTTTTCCACTGCCTTAAAAGTTTGAACAAAACGGTGTTGATATTCGGCGGTGCAAATCAGGGGAGTATCAGAAAAAATTTTTTATTTCATTGGAGAAGGCTCCCTTTATTTGCGTGAAAGCAAGTTTTGCAGCAATCGTTGCTCAGCGGCAAAGTACTACTACAAAAGTGGCGCCTCCGCCGGGGGTATCCTCCACCCATAGTTTTCCTCTGTGCATATGGATGATTTCTTGTGCAATGCAAAGTCCCAGCCCAAAATGGTTTTTGTCTTTGTGGGATTTATCACATCGGTAGAAACGCTCAAACACTGCTTTTTTTTCGGAATCGGGAATACCGATTCCGTGATCTGCCACCCGAAGGATCAGTTTGTCTGAGGATGTCTGCAAGGAAAGGCAGATTTTGCCGCCGGAAGGCGTATAGGAAAGGGCATTATCTAACAGGATGGATAATACCTGCTCTATGCGTTCTTTATCACAAGAACAAGGTGGTATCAGTTGGTCTGGCAGGGTAATGCGCAGAGAGATACATTTTTTTATTGCCAAAGGTTCAAATTTTTCATAGGCAGACAGCAGCAGGGTATCCAGTTCTACGGTCGTCTTGTGAATGGTAAAATGGGAACTGTCGGTACCAGAAAGGGTCAGCATATCGTCAATGAGCCGGCTCATTCGTTTTCCCTCCAACATGATAGTCTCCGAAAATTGTTCGGTTTCCTTGGGCGTGGCATGTTTCATGGCAGACAGGCAAGATAACATGACAGTGAGGGGGGAACGCAGCTCATGGGAAGCGGATGCGATAAATTCTATTTGTTTTTGCCTGTTTCGAATCAAAGGCTGAATTATGCGCCAAGTGAAAAACCAGAAGAACAAAGCTAAAAGGAAGACACCAAAAATGTCTGCTCCGGCAAATTGCATACGGCGAAGAGAGAGGGTTTGGTATAGGTCTGTCAAAGGTTGAATCACGGCGACGTCCAGTATGCCGTTGTTTTTTGGAATTATGGCGACGGAGGCATAATAGTTTTGCTCTTGATATGTGACCTCAAACTCAGCATGAGTGGTAAGTACAGAATTTGGAAAGACGGACTGTCCTAAAATATGATAGTCCGTGCCTGCTGTTTGTCGTGCCAGCCCAAAAAGTTCATCATCCGCAGAGAGTGGGGAGAGCTGTTCAAACACCAATTTTGATCCATTGTCTAAAATATCCATCTCAAACTGACTATCTGCCTGGAACTGGCTCAGCCAGTTGTGGGAAATTACAGTTTGGCTTTCCAGATGATTGACCAGCATATTCACATTGATTTTGAAATCAGAAAAATAGCTTTCCCTGGTTTCTGTCTCAGAAAGGGACAGACAAATTAAGGACATTAAAATCAAGATCATGCCACTGACCAAGGTACAAAAAATGGTAAGTCGGATATGGAGCTTTTTAAACATGGCTTCCCTCCAGTTGATAGCCGATTCCCCGTATTGTTTTTAGATGGGCGCGGCTTTTTACACTTTTCAGCCGTCGGCGCAGAAAATAAATATAATTGTCTAAGTTTCCATCCTCCACTTCTGCATCAGGCCCCCAGACTTTCGAGAGCAGGGAGGAGCGGGGGATGGTCTGATCTGGATTGCGCAGGAAAAATTCCAGCAAATCTCCTTCTCTTGCAGATAAAGAACAGGAAATATTTCCACAATAAAGCTTTTTTTGTTCTGTATCATAAGAAAGATCTTCATATTCCAGGGGCTTACAGCCTTCCCATTTTGGAGGGCGCCTTAGAATGCAGCGTATCCGGGCAAGCAGTTCTTCAAAATCAAAGGGTTTTACCAAGTAGTCATCGGCACCGCAGTCAAGTCCTGTGATTTTATCGTTCAGTGCGCCAAGTGCCGTGACAAAAATAATCGGTGTGGAGATATTTTTTTCACGGGTAATCTTTAGCACAGAAATCCCGTCCAGGATTGGAAGCATACGGTCCAGCAAGATCAGGTCATGGGACTGCTGCTCAATAAAGTGCAGTCCTTCTTCCCCATTATGGCACACATCTGTTTCAAAATGATTATATTCCAGTTGGAAACGAAGTGTTTCCGCAAGGGATTTATCGTCTTCAATAATCAAAATTCGCATGTTTTCCCTCCATCTTCTTATATCTGATAGATAATTGCGAAACTACTAATTTGTTGAAATTTCATGCACAATTAGTACAATTCACAAAAATATTTCGTTTAAATTTTTTGAGTTGTGTATGAAAATAATACAATCATTGAGTTTGGAAATTGCCTATTTATATCTAAAAATGGCAGTGCAGCTCGAAAAACTTGTGGTTTCCTCGCCCACGGGCATTTTGTGCGGCAAAGAGCAGAGCCCCAAAAAAACCTGCGGTTTTCCTTGGTTACGGGCATTCGCCCTATCAAATTCACCAAAAACCAATATTTACATGTAAGCATGATATATTAATTTTGGTAAATTTGGCACTGCTCATTGCTTACGTGTAGTATAACACATCTATCTCTAAATAATCTCTAAAAAATTTCCTGTGTTTTAGAGGATAGTTAGAGATTCTTGTGCTATGCTAACATCAGCTTCCAAATTGGATATGATTATTTTGAAGTAAGAAATTGCCTGATTTTAAAGGTTTGTAAGGAGGAAAAGAGGATGAAACAGAGAAATTTTAAACGGGCGATAGGAATTTTATTGTTGGCGGCGATGATTGTCGGGTGCCTGGCTGGATGCAGTGGGAAAGGCAAAGAAGAATCCAACAGTGCCAATACAGAAAAAGACGGTACACAGGAGGAGGGAAAAGAAGACAAGGGGCAGGCAATGGGGCGTTTTTTGGAAGAGGAGGTCAAACTGCCCACAGATTTTGGAAACATTTATGATATGAAGAGATTGGAGGATGGAACCATACGGTTAATAGGCAGTGATGGCAATGGAAAGAAAAATGCGTGGGATTCTAAGGATTCAGGCGCATCTTGGGAAAAAGCATTTGATTTTCCGACAGAACTGCAGGATGAAGAAAAGGGATATATAGATTATGCGGCATTATCTACAGGCGGGCAGGCAATCTGTGTATGGAATGAAATTGGAGATAATGGAATCTCTCCTGTGTTGTATCTGATGGATGAAAAGGGAAATGGAAGCAGGCTGGAATATGAGTTTCCAAAGAAAGAAGGGGATTCCAACCTTTTGCTGGGAATTCAATTTTTGGGAACTGACCAGATTTTAGTAAAGGATATGAAGGACAATGTTTACCAGATAAATATCCAGGATGGAAGCATAAAACGTACCTATGAGTTTGATGGAACTCAAGAATCCCATCAAATGTTTGCAGTTGGAAAACGGCTGATGGTCCAGACCAGCTCCGAAGCCCTTTTGTATGATACTGAGACAGGGGAACAACAGAAGGCAGAGGAAGCATTGCAGAAAAACGTCCTGGAAAATGGAATGTTTAACGCAATTGATACTACAGATGCAGGCGAGAGCGTTTACTATCTCTCGAAGGGAGGACTGTATCACTACAAATTTGGCGGAAGCGTTATGGAACATTTAATTGATGGAACCATGAATTCTTTGGGAGCACCTTCTTTTTATGCCATTGCGCTGACGATGATTGATGATCAAAATCTGCTGGTGGCGGCGAATGATATCAATGCTGAGTCACCAGGAGGAATTGAAATTTTAAAATATACCTATTCTGCAGACACCCCCTCCAAGCCAGAAAAGGAACTGAAGGTGTATTCTCTGAACGATAACCGGGAACTGCGCCAGTCCATCAGTCGTTTCCAGAAAGAACATACCGATGTGTATGTCAATTATCAAATTGCACTGTCAGAAGAAAATGGGGTGACTGTTTCTGATGCATTAAAAACATTGACAACAGAAATTATGGCCGGAAAAGGACCAGATGTGTTAGTGCTGGATGGAATGCCAGTTGATACTTATATCGAGAAAGGGATTTTGAAGGATTTGTCTTCTGTGTTAGATTTAAGTGAAAAGGATTATTTTAACAATATCCTGAATGCATATAAGAAAGAAAAAAATGGATTATGTGCGGTTCCTGCAAGATTTATGATACCTATGATCCAGGCAGGCAGCGCATATTATACGCCAGGGGAAGATTTTGATTCATTTACCCAACGCAAAGAGGCGCTGGCACATATGAAACCAAAACTGGTGGTTGAAAAATTTTGGTATAGCTGCGGCGCGGCATGGCAGAAAGATGATAAAACCCTGGATGCGTCAAAGATCACAGATTTTTTGACAAAGCTAAAAAATGCATATGGGGAATATGACAGCAGTATAGAGGAAGGAAAAACGGGTGTATATATCAGTTCAGAAGATGCTGAAATACAAGAGATGAGAAAATTGAGTTTGGATTGGGGTTCTTTTGACGTGGCATTTGGACGAACCAATACATGCGTTGGATTGTGTGGTTCCATGGATTATGGGATGTGGCGTGCCGTCAATGAAAAACTGGAAAATGGAACAGTAGATTTAATGCCAGGGCAGGCAGATCGTTCCTTTGTTCCCTGTATGATTTTGGGAGTCAGCAGCAAAAGCACCCAGACACAGACAGCAGAACAGTTTGTGTCTTATCTCTTTTCAAATAAAGCGCAGAAAATTTCTCAATTTGGAGGATTTCCAGTAGAGAAAGAAGCGTTTCGCAGTGTGATTGACGGACATGAATATGAGGGAAAAGAGTCTTTGGTTTCAACGGGCGGCGTAGGTTTGGATGAGAAGCTTTCCTATGCAATGGAGCCAACCCCGGAGGAAGAGGTTAAAAAAATGATAGATATTGCTGAATCGCTGAAAACTCCAGCATTGTGTGATGATGTGATCAAGGATGCTGTGACAGAACAAGGGGAAAAGGTTTTGAAAGGGGAATTGGATCCCCAGGAAGCCACAGATGCTATTATGCAGAAAGTAAATATTTATTTGGCAGAGTAGGAGAGGTTGTTTTGGCAGTTAAATCACAGGAATTTTCCCAGATTTAACTGCCAGGGTAATTGAAGCTTGCGGTAGGCGTAGGTGTTAATTTATAAAAAAGGGAACAGAAGAACATGCGTAAGACAGTAAAAAATAGAAATATAACAAAGGAAACAAGAATGATCCAACATCACCAAAACTGTAAAAATTTGCGGGGGCTTATTTGGATCTTGCCAAGTTTTTTGGGGGTACTGGTATTTTACTTGCTGCCTTATGCAGATGTTGTCCGACGTTCCTTTACAGGAGCGGTAGAAAACAGCTTTGTAGGTTTGGAAAACTATCGGGCAATTTTAGGCAACACAGCATTTTGCCTTGCCGTAAAAAATACATTTCTATTTACAGTAATTTGTATTCCCATATTGATTGTGGCTGCTTTGGTATGTGCGGCGGTGTTGGACCGAAGCAAATATGGCGGGATTGTCAAAAGCGCTTTTTTGATGCCTATGGCATTACCGGCAGTGTCTGTGGCGTTGATGTGGAGGCTTTTGTTCCATGGACAGGGAATGGTAAACCAGTGTCTTGGCAATTTTGGCATACAAGGATGCGACTGGATGAATGGTAAAAATGCTTTTTGGATTTTGGTAGGAAGCTATATCTGGAAGAACCTTGGATATGACATTGTTCTTTGGATGGCAGGCTTATCAGGAATCTCAGAGAATATTTACGAAGCGGCGCGAGTGGATGGGGCTGGAGAGTGGCAGTGCTTTCTAAAAATAACTTTGCCAAATCTGAAACCATCACTGTATACCATAACCGTTTTATCCTTTCTCAATTCCTTTAAAGTATTTCGGGAATCTTATCTGGTTGCAGGAGATTATCCCCATGAAAGTATTTATATGATGCAGCATTTGTTTAATAACTGGTTTCGGAATTTTTCCTTTGACAAGATGGCTGCAGCGGCAGTAATGGAAAGCGTGGTTATGCTGGTGTTCATTCTGCTCTTACAAAAGGTATGGGATAGAAAAGAATAATAGCAATTCATCCCTTTTCAAATAAATTTGAACGTTCTGAATTGCTATTTTCAGGGTGTTCTGAATAGTTACAAATTAAGAAAGGAAATTTTTGATAAGATGTTATCGCATGTGATGATTGGAGAGAGCAAAAAACACAGGGGCATAGGTATAAAAAACAAAGAAAACATTTGGCATAGGGTTTGGGAGAAACTGTGCCGGATGCATCTTGTGCGAAAGCTGCTCTGGGGTGTGCTTGCCGTTCTTGCCGTTGTGGTCCTTTATCCAGTGTTTTTTTTAATTTCAGGTTCCTTTATGGGAGATGATGAGCTGGTACGTTACCTAGGCGCCGTCATTACCGGGAAAGAAGGTTATGTGGATGTTCCACTGCTGCCATATTATCCTACATTCAGTCATTTTGTTGAAATTTTTCTGGATTCCCCTGAATTTTTTGTGATGTTTTGGAATTCCATTAAGATTACTTTTGGAGTGCTTGCAGGACAGCTTTTGGTGGGAATTATGGCGGCATGGGGATTTGCAAAGTATCAGTTCCCATGGAAAAAGGGGTTTTTTTTAATTTATATGATACTCATGCTTTTGCCGTTTCAGGTGTTAATGCTGTCAGATTATCTGGTTTTAGATCAATTGAAACTGACAGACAGCCTATGGGGCATTATACTTCCTGGGATATTTTCCACATTTCCCGTCTTTATTGTATATCGGTTTTTTACAGAGATACCTGACAGCTTGATTGAATCGGCAAAACTGGATGGAGCCAGGGAATGGCAGTTGTTTTGGCATATTGCACTGCCCATAGGCTCTTCTGGAATTATAGCTTCCATGGTACTGGGATTTTTGGAATATTGGAGTCTGATTGAACAGCCGATGACATTTTTAAAGGACAAAAGCCTGTTCCCATTATCTATTTTCCTGCCGGATATTACGGCCGTCAGCAAGTCTGGTATGGCGTTTGCGGCGTCGGTAATTACCTTTTTTCCAGCGATTTTGGTATTTTTGGGTGGTCAGGATTATCTGGAACAGGGAATTATGGCAGGGGCAGTCAAAGAGTAATCAGTATAGATGGAATGGAAGGTGTCAGAGGATGATGGCTCAATTCCTGTATGAACCCCCAGGAGTGAATTTTGAACAGTGAAAGGAACGGACAAATGGATAGAAAGAAAATATTTGGGATTTTCGGCAAGTTTCTTGTTGTGATGCTGGTATTTACTATTTTGTCGAGGGCAGTCAGCGGCGCCTCCATGGCAAGGGTCGAGACAGTAAGAATATCTACCGGAACCATTGAACATAAAGTAACCGGAAGCGGCAGGGTGGAAGCTGGAAAAGAAGTTGCAGTCTACACACAGAGCGGTCAAAGAGTAAAAGAAATCTGTGTGCAGGAGGGGCAGGCTGTCAAAAAAGGGGAACTGTTATTTCGAGTGGATATGGAAGAGTTGGAGGAACAGATTTTGACGGCACAGCAGGAATTGGAAAAATTAAGCCTGCAAAGCCAGGACGCCCAAAGTGCCCTGAGTATAGAGCAGCAGAATCATGAGAATGCAAGGAGCCGGGCGCAGGAAGATTACAATTCTGCAGTGGCAGAAGGGGATTTGGCTGTGGCGCAGGCAAAAGCAGCATGGGACCAGGCAGAATCTGACCTGCAGGCGTTTTTAAATACCAATCCGAGACCTTTGGAAACTGGTGGAGAAGACAGCAAGGATGCCTCAGAGGGGGAGGACCAACAGCAAAGGAATCCAGAAGAGCAGGAAGGTTTTGGCGAGGATGGGCAGGGAACGAAAACTGGTCACGAAAATAGCAATGAGAATGATGGACAGGGGAATGAAGAAGCTGGAAAAAGAACAGAAAATGACATGAACGAGCATGTTTCATCTCCCAAAAAGACGCTTCCAGCCATACAGATTTCCTTTCACCAAAAGGGACATATACCAATGCAGCTTTCTTTTGATGGAGAAAGTCAGGATGGAATAGATGCCGTTGCACAATGGGAAGCACAGAAAGCAGCCCTGGAACAAGCTGCGGCAGAGGCAAAAGCCGCTTATGAAGCGGCGCTTTCTTCCAGGGCAGAAAATGTTAAATCGGCGGCAAGGGCATTGGAGGATGCATCTGTGCCAGGGGCTTCAAACAGCACTTCAAGGCAGAATGAGATTACAAGAAAGCAGCAGGAACTGGTATTGGATAAATTGTTGGAACTAAAGGAAGCGAAAGGCAAAGTTACTGCGCCTGTCCGGGGAATGGTCACAAAGGTTGAAATAACCACAGGGGATTTTACATCAGATGGTACAGCGATACGGCTTGCGGATACTTCTAAGGGAGGACGCCTTGTGGTTCCTGTTGACAAGTTTAACGAGAAATACATCAGCAAAGGGGATCTGGTAACGATTATCGCAGGAGGAGATAAGGAGAAAATCAGTGATTATACGATTTCCAATATCAGTGGAAATGAAGAGGATTCAAACCTGCTGGATGTAACGGTTGACCTTCCTGAAGGGGTCCTGGAAGCTGGGATGTCTGCAGAAATTGAAATCAATCCAAAGTCAAAAAATTATTCTTCTATGATACCCATTCAGGCTCTCTATGAAGATCAGTCAGGTTATTATGTATGGATTCTCCAGGAAGAACAGGGGGTAATGGGAAAACAGTTGGTTGTAAAGCGCTTTGGAATAGAAGTGTTGGATAAAAATAGCGCCAATGCAGCATTGGCAGATGGAATGTTGACAAACGACCAGGAAATTGTCAGCAGCTCTAGTCGGATGATTGAGGATGGAAGCCGAGTGAGAAAGAATGAAAAGTAAAAAAGTTGTTCCTTGTTTCTGTAATAGTATTGTATGGAGGCGGCAATGAAAAAATATGGAAAATATTTGATAACGGCAGGCATTGCTGGTATGGCATTGTGCCTGTTTTATCTGTCTGCGGCGGCGTGGGGCGGCATGATATGGTCAAAAGACCAGGTTATGCTGTATTTGGAACAGCCTGTCAGTTCCATGGAAGCGGAGGATGTCTCAAAAAAGAATCAGGAGTTCTTACAACAAATAAAAAGAGGAAAAGAAGTACAAGTACTGCCGGAATTCTGTATCTGGGGGCAGAAAGAACATGTAAAGCTGACCAATGAAAATTTATCCCGGACAATTTTGGCAAATGCAATTTTTCTGTGTGGAAGCCCCGAATTATTGTTTGCGGACTGTTGGGTGCCTGTCAGAGAAGATTTGCAGGGATGTGTGTTGGATGAGGAAGCAGCATTTGAATTGTTTGGAAGCCTTGAGGTGGTTGGGAAGAAGGTTTCTTTTGAAGGAGATACCTATATTATAAGGGATATAATCTCTGGAAAAGGAAAAATCATTGCATTTCAAGTGGGCGCGCGGCGGACAGGAAATGCAGATACCATGTCAAACAACGGGCAGAGACAGCCGTCTGGACAGGAAACAGAGTGTGTCCTAAGCCGGATTACCATGCGAAAACCAGAAGGTCAGTCAACCAGCGAGTTACAGGCTGCATGGATGAATCAATTTGGTCTTTCGGCAACTATTCTGGATATGGAATTGCTGCGAGGGATTGGCGGAGGCTGTGTGCTGCTGGTTCCGGTTACAATTTGCGTTTTCTTTTGGGTTTCTCTGTTTTTTCAATATAGAAAACAGGATAAACTTCCAGGGAATGCAGTCTTTGTAATTTTGGGATTGTGCCTTGCCATTTTGATTTGTTTTTTGCTGGAACGCTGGATTAGGATTCCAGAAGATTATATCCCAACCCAATGGTCTGAATTTTCCTTTTGGACAGATCTGTGGGACAGAAAAATAAAAATGTTGAAATTGCTGCTCCAAATACCAAAAACCAGTTTGGATCATGGATGGATCAGCAATTTTTTTCAAATGTTGGGCTGCGGGTTTTTTGCAGAATTTATTTTGATAATTGCCTTTTTAGCTTTTAATAAATTGAAATATTCCAGGAGATATGATAAAATGTCAGAAAGACTATGAGGTTCAGGAGGAGAGGACATGAAGGCTCTGTTTGTGGAATATCCCAAATGTTCCACCTGCCAGAAAGCGAAGAAATGGCTGTTGGAACATCAGGTGGATTTTACGGAACGCAATATTAAGGAAGAACGGCCCACCAGTGAAGAATTAAAGGACTGGCATGAGAGCAGCGGTCTGGACATCAAGCGTTTTTTTAATACCAGCGGAATGTTGTATAAGGAGATGAAGCTGAAAGACCGTCTGCCAGAATTGTCACTGGAAGAAAAGTATGAGCTGCTTGCAACCGATGGGATGTTGGTGAAACGCCCGCTCCTTATCACGGAGCATGGTGCTGTTCCAGGGTTTAAGCCGGAGGAATGGGAGAAATTGACAGAATAATGGATATGGTACGAGAACATTTTATATTTACTGGAAGAGTGCAGGGAGTAGGTTTTCGGTATAAGGTCAGCAGGTTGGCACGCCATAGTTCCGTGACAGGCTGGGTCAGGAATCTGAGTGATGGTTCTGTGGAGGCTGAACTTCAGGGCAGGGAGGAAGCATTGGATATCATAGTAAAGCAGATAAATGAAGATGCTTACATCCACGTAGACTGGATGGTCAGGAACCGTATAGAGCCAGACCTTGAAGAAAGTGGATTTTCTGTGCGTTATTAAGGAGGAAAAAGGATGTTAAAAAATTGGAACAAACCAGAGAAACCAGATGCAGAAGAATTGGAAGAACGATTAACGGCAGCTAGGATGAAGCTTAAGTCGCTGCAGATGGAGGTTAAAGAGCGCAAGCTTCCCGTTCTGGTGTTATTTGAAGGATGGGGGACAGCAGGAAAGGGCAGTATATTAGGGAAGTTAATTCTGAACATTGATCCGAGATTTTTTAAGGTCGCCACAATGGATATTCCGACAGAGGAAGAAAAGCGGAAACCATTTTTATATCGGTATTTTATAAAAATTCCAGAAGCTGGAAAATTTTGTTTTCTGGATTCCGGCTGGATGGATGAAGTTACAAAAGGACGCCTGCATGGAGAAATCAAGGATAAAGAATATAAGAAACAAATTGACAGCGTGAAGCGGTTTGAACGCCAGTTGACAGATAATGGTTATCTTGTGATGAAGTTTTTCTTCCATATCAGTGCAAAGGAGCAGAAAAGCAGGATTAAGCTTTTGGAAAAAGAGAAGAGTACAAGCTGGAGGGTCAGCAAGCATGATGTATGGCAGAATGAACATTATGATAAGTGTTTAAAGGTATATGACCAATATTTGAATGATACCAACGCTTCCACTTCACCTTGGTATATTGTGGATGCACAAAGCCGCAAATGGGCACAGCTCCAAGTGCTTGAAACGTTGGTCAGCGGCATTGAGACTGCATTGCAGAACAGCGCTATGGCAGTTCCTCTTTTGCAGAATGTATTTCCACTGGAGAAGATTCCAAAACTTTCCGAGATTCCTCTGGATAAGACTATGACGGAGGAGGAATATAAACAGGAATTGAAAGTGCTGCAGGAGAAGCTGAGAGGGCTTCACAATGAGCTGTACCGCAGGAAAATCCCTGTAGTGATCGCTTATGAGGGCTGGGATGCGGCAGGGAAAGGCGGGAATATCAAACGAATTACCGGCGCCTTGGATCCCAGGGGATATGAGGTGCATCCCATTGCAAGCCCGGAACCCCATGAGAAGGCAAGGCATTATCTGTGGCGTTTTTGGAACCGCCTGCCCAAGACGGGACATGTGGCGATTTTTGACCGTACCTGGTATGGACGGGTAATGGTAGAACGCCTGGAGGGATTTTGCAGTGAAAATGACTGGAAGCGTGCCTACAATGAGATTAATGAGTTTGAAAAGGAGTTGTCAGACTGGGGTGCAGTCATTATCAAGTTCTGGGTCCAGATAAATAAAGATGTACAGTTGGAACGCTTTACAGACCGCCAGAATACACCAGAGAAGCAGTGGAAAATTACAGATGAGGATTGGCGGAACCGTGAGAAATGGGAATTGTATGAGGATGCGGTCAATGAAATGATGAAAAAGACAAATACTTCTTATGCCCCATGGCATGTGCTGGAATCCAATGATAAAAAATATGCAAGGATCAAAGCATTGAAAATTGTCATTGAACAGATTGAGAAAGTATTGCAACACCAAAGATGGGAAGAGATTAAACGCTTATAGAACAAGGGAACAGCATAACCTTTGCGGGTATTCAAATAGTGAGGCATGTGAATTTGTATGCTGCAAAAGCAGCATGCCGCAGCAAGAATGCTCATGACATTTTGAATATATAGGGAAATCAACACACTGGATATTTGGAAGGGAGAGGTGGGAAATGGAATTAAAGGATTTTATGGATTTATCTAAGCTGCAGAAGATTCAGGATGATTTCTCTAATGCCACAGGGCTTGCCGCCATTGCAGTGGGGTTAAACGGGGAATATCTCACAAAGGGCAGTAATTTTACAGACTTCTGCATGAAATATACCAGAGGTTCCCAAGAGGGGCTTCGACGATGTGTGAAATGTGATAATGAGTGCTCTGGTACATATCACTGCCATGCAGGATTGATGGATTTTTCCATAGATATCTTGGTTAATCAGGACAAAGTAGGAAAAATTATAGGCGGGCAGGTATTGCCCAATCCGCCGGATGAGGAGAAATTCCGGGCGTCAGCACAGGAACTGGGTATTGATCCCAAACAATATATTCAGGCATTGCAAAAAGTCCCTGTTATCCCAGAATCAAAAATCCGGGCGTCAGCCAATTTGCTGGGAATTATTGTAAATCAGCTTGTAAATTTGGAGTATTTTAAGTACAGCAATGCAGATCGTCTGACTGGCGTACAAAAAGGGGTGGAAGAGTCCAACGAGCTGATTCAGACCATCAATGATAATACCAGCCACTTAAAGGCAATTGCAAAAAAACAAAATATCCTCTCCTTGAATGCAAGCATTGAAGCTGCAAGAAGCGGAGAAGCTGGCGCTGGATTTGCAGTGGTGGCGAAAAGTATGCAGGAGTTGTCCTCTGAATCTGCCGTCATCTACAACGAGATTGAAAAATCAGTTGCCAAAATTACAGAGAGGGTATCTTCGCTGGCGTTGTTGTTTGAATAAATTTGCGTTAAAAAAACAGATGCCAAGATGACGGAACGGGTATTTTGCCAGATGTCGTTGTTTGAATAAATTTGCAGTTAAAATAAAGAAATTAGTATAAAATGCCTCCATTTACAGATAATAGTACCATAATCGCTTTGCGATATAGTATGTTCAAAATACGATAATATCTGCTGATATTATAAAATGACAAGAGATTTGTAAATGGAGGATTTTTTATGAAAGCAACAGGAATTGTTCGAAGAATAGATGATCTGGGGAGAGTGGTGGTACCCAAGGAAATCCGTCGCACCCTGCGGATTCGTGAGGGCGATCCCCTGGAAATTTTTACTGACAGGGAAGGGGAAATTATTTTGAAAAAATATTCCCCGATTGGTGAACTGGGTCAATTTGCAGGGTTATATGCAGAAAGCCTTGCCCAGACCAGCGGATGTTTGGTCTGTATTACAGACCGGGATCATGTAATTGCAGCGGCAGGCGCCGGAAAAAAGGAATTTGATGGCAAGCCTATCAGCAAGCAGTTAGAAAATGTCATTACAGACAGGGAAACCTTTTGCGCGCGCAAGGATGAGAAAGGGTTTGTAAAAATCACCTTGGATGATTCCGGGGAATTTCAGTCACAGGTAGTATCTACCATAATCTGTGAGGGAGACGCTATTGGCTCTGTCGTAATGTATAATCGGGAAGAGAACGGAGGGGTTGGAGAGACAGAGAGCAAGCTGGCAAAGGTGGCTGCCGGATTTCTTGGAAAGCAGATGGAACAATAACGTCCATCTGTTTTCCATTGGCAGGTTTCAGAGGCTGCTGCATTGAGGGCAAATATACGATATGGATATTCTTCTGTCAGAAGATATCATGTCTGATATTTTTCATCCTTAATGTGACAGCCTCATTTCATATTTGTTTTTCCAGCGTCAAGTCAAATACCCCGCAGCAAGCTGGCGGGGCATGTCTTAACTTGTTTTTCGCAAGTTGGTCCCAAGGGGCGGGGTACATTGCTCGCGGGAATAAAATGATGAAACTCAAGCCAGGTAAAATATTGACATAGAATCATGTGCTTGTTAGAATGGCAATAGAACAAAATTTTAGTCCTGCAGATGGACTGTGTAAGATAAGTTCAAGAACGCCATCAGCGTTCTTGCTGCGGGGTGTGGACCAGCTTTGCTGACACGAACAAATCCACACCCCTGCAATGCGCCGGAGGTCTTGTCTCAGTCGGAGACCTAATTCCCACTGAGACAAATTTGCTGTACTCACCACGGATAGAAGTGGGAGTCTTCTCCGATGAGATAAAAATTAGGGAGGAAAGGGATATGTACCATTGTCATATTCAATTTTATTTAGCAGGTCACACGTGCAGAACATTTGAGGTGATTAAGGAGACACCGCCCTTTGAACATTTTACCCATGAGTTTATGGAAAGTGAAGAACCAGAAGAATCTATGACGGCAAGCGCAGATGTGATTGTGGCAAATTTACAGGAGATGGATGCAAAAGAAGGGGTACGGATGCTCTTATCATGCAGGAAAAAGGAAGCTGAAATTATTTTGCTTGCAGACAAAGAACAGATAAAGCTTCTTGTAGGCGAGTTACCTCATATTAAGGATATTTGGGTTTGCCCTTTGTCAGATGAGGAAATACAGTTTCGATTTTTGCGATGGCAGCAGAGTTGTAAAATGAGCAAAGATTATTGGCAGACCAATCATTTTTTTGAAGCTACCATTAACCATGTTCCCAACCTTATCTGGTACAAAAATAAAGAAGGCATCCATGAAAAAGTGAACGACAGTTTTTGCAAAACAGTAAATAAAACCAGAGAACAAGTGGAAGGACGCGGTCATGCTTATATTTGGGATGTAGAAGAAGATGATCCGGCATGTATTGAATCAGAGCAGGAAGTGATGACGAAAAAGGAGACTTTTGTATCAGAAGAAATTATCCAGACCGGGGCAGGGATGCGCACACTTACAACTTATAAATCCCCATTGTATGACTTGGATGGAAGCGTGATGGGAACCGTAGGCGTAGCAATTGATGTTACACAAGAACGTGTCTATGAACAGGAAATCATAAAAAAGAACCAGACATTGGAGACAATTTTTAAGACGATTGACTGTGGGGTGGTGCGTCATTCCATGGATGGTACGCACATCTATAGAGTGAACAGTGCCGCATTAAAAATTATGGGATATGAATCTCAGGATGAATTGATGAAACAGGGATTTGACATGATTGCAGATTGCGTTGTGCCGGAAGATAGGACAAAGCTGCTGGAATGCATTAGTACACTGGAACATGAGGGAGACAGTGTTAGTGTGGAATACCGCGTACAACACAAAAATGGGGAAGTACTGCATGTTATGGGAAATGTAAAGTTGTTAGAGGAGAATGGGGAGCTGATTTACCAAAGGTTCCTTTTGGATTGTACCGCACAGAAACTGCAGGAAAAGAAAAATGAAAGACGCCAGATGGAAATGATTCAGGCATTAAGTATCGACTATAATTTTGTGTGTTACTTTGACCTTAATACAAGTACAGGACAAATACTTCGAAATGACAATGAAAGTGATCAGCTTACCTTGATTTTCAGCAGAAATTTTATGTATCAAGAAAGTATGGAACAATACATACAGCAGTTTGTATTTGAGGAAGACCAGGAGACGCTGCAGCAGGAGTTTTCTATAGACAGATTGAAAGAAGAATTGACGAAAAAGAATCAGCACTATGTAAATTACCGTATTTATCAAGATGATGAGGTCAAGTATTTCCAAATGAAGGCGGTGCGTGCTGGAAAATGGGGGCAGAAACAAGGAATTGTTTTAGGGGTTCGGAGCGTGGATGAAGAGACTCGGAAAGAGATGGAGAAGAACGGACTGTTGGAGAATGCGCTTATGCAGGCAAATAGGGCTAGTAAGGCAAAAAGTATATTTCTCTCCAATATGTCCCACGATATTCGCACCCCGATGAATGCAATTGTTGGATTTACCGCTTTGGCAATTACGCATATTGAACATAAGGAACAGGTGGAAGAATATCTTAAGAAAATCATGACGTCGGGAAATCATTTATTAAGCCTGATTAATGATGTTTTGGATATGAGCAGGATTGAAAGCGGAAAAATTCATCTGGATGAGAAACCATGCAGGCTGCCGGATATTTTACATGGGCTGCGCAATATTTTACAGGGCGAGATCCATGCGAAACAGATTGAATTGTATATTGATACCGTGGATGTCTTTGATGAAGAGATTTATTGTGACAAACTGAGGTTAAACCAGGTGCTTTTGAATCTTTTGGGCAATGCTGTCAAGTATACAGGCGCAGGAGGTATTGTCAGTATGAGGATTACAGAGAAAGCCGGGGCGCCCATGCACTATGCAAATTATGAATTTAATATCAAGGATACAGGAATTGGTATGAGTAAAGAATTTGTAGAACATATTTTTGAACCTTTTGAGAGAGAAAAGTGCAGTACGCTCAGTGGGATTCAAGGAACGGGCCTTGGAATGGCGATTACAAAAAATATTGTAGATATGATGAATGGCTCTATTGACGTCAAGAGTGAACAGGGGGTGGGTACGGAAATCACGGTTTGTTTCACTTTTCAACTGCATTCTGCAGGGAAGGAATCGCAAGATATCCCGAAACTGAAAAATTGCAGGGCTCTGGTTGTAGATGATGATTTTAATACTTGTGACAGCGTGTCTTATATGCTGGGACAGATTGGAATGCGTGCAGAGTGGACATTGTCTGGGAAAGAAGCAGTGTTACGGACCCATCAGGCAATTACCAGAGAGGATGATTATTCGGTATATATTATTGACTGGCTGCTTCCAGATATGAACGGTGTAGAGGTTACACGCAGAATCCGTAAAGAAATGGGGGAAAATGTACCGATTATCGTTTTAACAGCATACGATTGGTCTGATATTGAGGATGAGGCAAAGGAGGCTGGCGTTACTGCATTCTGTAGTAAACCGTTATTTTTGTCAGAACTGAGAAGCTGCCTTCATTCTATTGTTGAAACAGAGCAGGAAGACAAAAAGAATGACAGTGAGGAAACGGCTAAGCGTCGCAGGGGGCGTATTTTGCTGGCGGAAGACAATGAATTGAATCAAGAAATCGCCACAGTAATTTTGGAAGACGCAGGATTTTCTACAGAAGTTGCGGGGAATGGGCAGATTGCTGTGGATATGTTAAAAAAATCTGAGCCTGGATACTATCAGCTTGTGCTGATGGACGTCAGGATGCCAGAAATGGATGGTTATGAGGCAACGAAAACAATCCGAAAACTTGAAAACAAAGAGTTGTCAAACATTCCTATTCTTGCCATGACGGCAAATGCTTTTGAGGAAGATAAACAAGAGGCATTAAGGTGTGGGATGAATGGCCATTTGGCGAAACCCATTGATATTGAAGAACTATTCGAAACGCTAGATAAAGTGTTAGCCTAAGTTTATGGTTTGATACAGAATACGCGTGGTTTTTATTATACCTAAGCGCTGCCCATGATGCCATTGTGCGTGTCATAACGTATGGGATAAATGCACAAGGCTTGCTGAGGGGTTGTTGAGCTAGAATTAATTTTGGCGGTTTCTTATCAAAAGGAATTTGCGTAATCTTTGATAAGGAACCGCCAGATTTAGCATTGCACAGGTATTCAAAATTTCAGTGTGCCTTCTGGTTATCGGTATTGTACAGGCGTTACGGATTTATCCAGCGACCGAAATTCATAGCCGGCATCTGATAAGTTTTTGAGCACTGTGGGGAGTGCCGCAAGCGTAGCAGATCTTCCGCTTCCATCATGCATAAGTACTACAGGGTTTGGCACATGCCCAATATTATTGCAGATATTGTCAATAATATTTTCTGTGGTGGTCAGGCTGCTGCCGTCTCCAGAGCTGACATTCCAGTCAAAGTACATAAAACCGCGCCGTTCCATTTCTTCTGTAATTTCATGGAATACATAGGAGGAACCATTGGTGCTGCCGCCTGGAAAACGGAACAGGGAGGGAATGTAGCCAGTCTTTTCCACTACCCAGTCATAAACTTTTTCATAATCTTCTAGAAAAGCATCTTTGGAAGCGTAGATTTGGTTATAATCATGGCTGTAAGAGTGCAGTGCAAGCGTATGCCCCCGTTCTACGATTTCTGATAAATATTTTTCATATTCTTCATTGTTTTTCTGCACAACAAAAAATGTTGCTTTTGCATTATATTGATCCAACAGATCCAACACCTGGGGAGTTAGATTGGAAGGACCATCGTCAAAGGTGAGATAGGCAACTTTTTCTTTTCCCATTGTCTGGGGGGATGCGCCCTCGGCATAGAGATTGGGAAAAGGATCTTCCTCTGATTCATCTTCAGAACCATCCTCATCTTCAGAATTCTCTTCTCCTTCTGAATCCGTGGTATTCGAGGGGGAATTTTGCGTTATAGAACCAATTTGTTCGGATAATTCAGAAATGTATTTCTTTTGTCCCTCCACATAGTCTTCTTTTTCTTTTAATTCAGCAGTACTTTCTGTCAGTTGTGTGTTCAGTGTGGAATTGTCTTCTTTCAATTGAAAAGCTTCTGTTTCCAACGTCTTGAAACGGCTGTTTAAGTTCTGGTAGTGAAACCCTAGAAAACCACAGCAGCCTAAAAACAGCAAGGCACAGAGCAGTACGGCGATAAATGGTGTTTTTTTCATAGTCATTTCTCCTTGTAGTGTGTTCCTATAAATCTCGTTTATAAGTATACAAAAAGAAAATTGGATGAACAAGGGATTTAAAAAAATTTTAAGAAATTATTGTGGCGACGAGTGTACGGTTGGGTTTTACCATTTGTCCCTCATATAGGAAATTCCTCCGAAATTCCTATATGGGAAAACTACCATGCGCACGCGCACAAGTGGAACATGTTGCTACGCAAATGTGCGCGGCGCGGGACAAAAGAAATTGGTCACACAGGTGCGTTAGCAAAAGAAATTGGTCACACAGGTGCGTGAAACGCACTTTTGTTTCTCTGATAGAAACAATACCTTGTATAATTTCCAGCAAAAGTGTAAAATAAAAAAAGTAATCATACAGTAAATAACAAAAGGAGAAGCGCTCATGAAGTTCATTCATATAGCAGATATTCATTTAGGAGTGAAACCTGACAGAGATAAGCCCTGGGCAAAAGAACGGGAAAATCATAGCTGGCAGGCGTTCGCAGAGGTGATTGGCCAGGCGAAGGAAGAACAGGTGCAACTTCTTCTGGTTGCAGGGGATTTGTTCCACAGACAACCTCTGCTGCAGGAGCTGAGAGAAGTAAATTATCAATTTTCCAAGATCCCTCAGACACAGGTGGTTCTGATTGCCGGGAATCATGATCATCTTACTCCTGAGTCTTGTTACCGCACGTTTCAATGGGAACATAATGTGCATTTCTTAAAAGAAGAGCAAATGGAATACATAGAGCTGGAAGGACTGGAAACCAGGGTATATGGGCTTAGTTATTGGCATAAAGAAATTACGAAATCCTTATACCGGAATATCCACGTCAAAGAGGGGGATTATTGTAATATTTTACTGGCGCATGGCGGGGATGAAAAACACATTCCATTCCGAAACAAAGATTTTGAGTCTACAGATTTTGACTATGTGGCGTTTGGGCATTTACATAAACCATCAGAGATTGTAAAAGATAAAGTAGTAATGGCAGGTGCCCTGCAGCCGATTGACTGTAATGATTTCGGAGAGCATGGGTATTTTCAGGGGGAAATAGAGGACCATGTGTGCCAGGTACAGTTTGTCCCCCTGCATTATTGTGAATATGTTCCATTGAATTTAAAGGTCAGCCAGGAAATTACACAGGGAGCTTTGTTTGAGTTTGTGGAAGAACATGTGAAAAAAGCCCCGTCTTACCAGAAGTTTAAGATTACGCTTCATGGTTTTTGTGACTGGGGAACATCTTTGATTCCAGAGGAATTGAGGGAATTAGAACAGGTGGTACAGGTAACGAACCAATGCAAAGCAGATTATGATTTTGAGAATTTGAAACAACAGTATGGGCAGCAGATTTTGGGGCGTTACATACAGGCATTGGAGAAAATGCCCCAAGATGAAATTACTAAGAAAGCATTGTATTATGGTGTGGAGGCGTTGTTGGCAGAATGAAGATTACAGAAATACAAATAAAGAATTTTGGGAAACTCCATAATGTCAATATTCGTCCTCTGCCAGGATTGAATGTAATTTATGGAGAAAATGAAACCGGAAAATCCACGATACAGCAGTTTATTACAGGAATGTTGTTTGGAGTGGAAAAACAACGGGGGAGGGCAGGAAAAAATGACAATTACCTGCGGTATGAACCTTGGAACAGCGGTTCTTTCTTTGCGGGAGGTTTGAAATTTACCATAGGGGAGAAACCGTTCTTTCTGGAACGTAACTTTTATCATAAAGAAAAGTCAGCAAAACTGGTCAATGAAATGGATGGTGAAGAACTTTCTGTGGAACATGGAGATCTGGAAATGCTTTTGGGGGGGATAAATAAAACTGCTTATGTGAATACTTATTGTATTCAGCAGGCAGAAATTGAAACAAAGAAAGAGTTTTCAGAAGTTCTTCAGAATTACTTTGTAAATGTTTCTACAGGCGGCGAGGGGGGCATGGATTTGGTTAAGGCGAGGAATTCCCTGCGTGACAGGCAAAAAGAGGTAGAACATCTATACAGGGAAAAAGAAGAAATCCGTTTGGAAGATTTGGCGAGGCTGCAGATCGAAGAGGCGCATCTGAAAAAGGATATTGAACAGTTGAAGAAACAGCAAAAAGAAAGCAGTGAGAATAACGCGAAAATGGAGAATGCTCCTATTCCGCCAGAGCATGATATCAATCAGATGGCAGAATATTTATGGGATATGCGCAAGAAAGAAGAACAAGAAGGTTATAGGTTCCGCAAGAGAATTTCCCTGTTGATTACGTTGGCGGGGCTGGTTTTCGGGCTTTGGAATCTGAAAGTGCATTTTCCAGTGCAGAATGGCAGCCTGTTTTGGACTGTGCTGGAATTGTTTTTACTGTTTGCATTTCTGGGAGGACTGGGAGGCGTTTGCTATTGGTTCCAAAAAGAAAAACAGTTAAAGGATCTATGTAGGCAGCATAAGGAGGAAATCAAAGAGGTGAATCTGTCTGCATCTAAGGAAATTGAGAGGCAATTGGAGCAGAGACAGCAGGAAAATCAAGCAAAACAAGATGCTGTGGAAGAACTTTTACAGGAACAGCTTGCAGAAAAACAGGTGATCTTGCTGAATTTGCAGGAAGAGATTGCAGAAATGAAGAACCCTTCGGAAGTGGAAATAGAATTAAAGAAGCAGATCCAAGCATATGAACTGGCATATAATACGTTGAGGAACTTGTCATTGACCGCTTATCGGGACAGGAGAAAACAGTTAGAGCAGGAAATGTCAGGGATTTTGGCAGAAATTACCAATCAAAAATACCACTGGATGGGGTTGGACGAGCATATGAATCTGGTGGTTGAAAAAGGAACCCGCAGGTTATATCCCTGGCAGCTCAGCCAGGGGGTTATGATACAAATGTATGTAGCGCAAAGACTGGGTGCCGGCGGTATTTTTACCCAGGAAGAACCGATGCCTATTATTTTGGACGAGGTATTTTCTTCTTTTGATGAAAAACGGCTGGAAGGAGCGCTGCAATGGCTGGGCAGGCAGAAAGGACAGATTTTTCTTTTTACCTGCCAGCGCAGGGAAATGGAGATTTTGGAACGAAACAGCATACCATATGGAAAGATTATGTTAAGTAGATAGGAACATGTTATGAGCGAAAAGAAAAAAAAGCAGAAGAAGAAAAAAAAGAGAAAATATCGTGTATTCTGGTTTTTGGCAAGGTTTCAGATATTCCTTTTGGTGCTGGTTGCCGGGGCGCTGGGCTGGTATTATTTCGGCGGTTATGCACAGACAGTGAGCGAATTGCAGAGGGAAGCAAAGGAATTTGTGCGTTCTTCCAGTGATGACACCTTTCGCTCTGTACAGACCAGTCTTGTTTATGATGTGAATGGTACGCTGGTTTCAACGCTAAAAGGTGAGAAAGATGTGTATTATCTGGAATATGAAGACATTCCGGCATATGTATCTGCCGCAATGGTAAGTATTGAAGATAAGAAATTTTACAGTCACAATGGAATTGATATCAAGGCAATTATACGTGCGGCAAAGGCAATGATACAAAATGGTAAAGTCACCCAAGGGGGCAGTACGATTACACAGCAGCTTGCCAGAAATATTTTCTTAAATCAGGACGTCAAGTGGGAGCGTAAAATTGAAGAAATGTTTATTGCAGTGGAATTAGAAAAAATCTACAGCAAAAACAAAATCATGGAATATTATCTAAATAATGTTTATTTTGGAAATGGTTACTATGGAATACAGGCGGCAAGTAAAGGGTATTTCAATACAGAGGTGCAAAATTTAGATTTATCACAGATTGCGTTCTTGTGTGCCATTCCCAATAATCCCAGTTTGTATGACCCA
This sequence comes from uncultured Lachnospiraceae bacterium, assembly GCA_951801955.1. GTDB lineage: Bacteria > Bacillota > Clostridia > Lachnospirales > Lachnospiraceae > Petralouisia. Next base: position 9,312 of record CATOOV010000013.1, on the reverse strand, counting down.
GTGGTACGTATGGAAAACACCTTGAAACGGCGGGACCGAATCTTAAACCAAATGCACGAGGATGGAAAAATCAGCCAGGTCACTTGCCAGAAGGCGAAATTGGAGCAGATTACATTAGATCGTCCCCAAAAGACAAAGAATGACTATGTGGAAACCTATACTTATAACTGTGCAATTCGTGCCTTGATGAAGCTGCAAGGCTTTGAATTCAAATATGAGTTTGCCTCAGAGCCAGAGCGTTCTGAATATGAGGAAGAATACGAGGAAATGTATGGGCAGTGCCAAAATAGCTTGTTTACGTACGGTTACCGGATTTATACATCCATTGACCTGAATATGCAGCAGATGCTCCAGGATGCAGTGGACAATGGTCTTGCAGAATTTACGGAACAGAATGAGGAAGGGATTTACACATTGCAGAGTTCAGCCGTATGCGTGGATAACCACACTGGATATGTGTGTGCAATTGTAGGCGGCAGGAATCAAAATCTTCAGGGATATACACTGAACCGTGCTTATCAAAGTTTCCGCCAGCCAGGAAGCTCCATTAAGCCTCTGATTGTCTATACGCCCGCATTGGAGGGGAATTATACGCCAGATACGGTTGTGCAGGATGTAAAGACGGAAGACGGACCATCAAATTCTGGCGGTTCCTACAGTGGCGATATCTCTTTACGGTATGCAGTGCAGACTTCAAAAAATACAGTGGCGTGGAATCTTCTGGAAGAATTGACGCCTCAAGTGGGGCTTTCTTATCTGAAGGCGATGAATTTTGCGAAACTGGATAAGAGAGATGAGCAGGCGGCAAGTGCATTAGGCGGGCTGACAAACGGAGTATCTGCCGTAGAAATGGCATCGGCATATGCTGCATTAGAACATGACGGCAAATTCCGTGAGCCTACCTGCATTGTTAAGATTACAGACGCCCAGGATAATGTAATTGTGGAAACAGAAAGCGAGGAAAAAGAAGTCTATAAATCCAATGCGTCCCGTATGATGACAGATATGCTGACTTCTGTAATTCAAGAAGGAACAGGACGTGGTCTTGCCCTTGAGAATATGCCTTGTGCTGGTAAAACGGGAACCACCAATGAAAATAAAGATGGCTGGTTCGTCGGTTATACTGGTTATTATACTACTAGTGTGTGGGTAGGCTATGACATGCCCAGGGAACTGCCAGGGTTGTCTGGCGCCAGTTATCCGGGAAGTATCTGGAAGGCTTTTATGGAACAGGTACATCAGGGATTGGAACCAGTAGATTTCCTACCTTATATTGATGAGCAGAAAGCGCCTTTGGACAATAATGAGTATGTCAATGATGTGGAGGAAGAACAGCAGGAACCAGAGGAGCCTGTGGTACCGGAAGAACCCGTGGTACCAGAAGAACCAGCGATACCAGAAGAGCCTGTTTCACCAGAGGATGGAAATCCTGAGATGGAAGATCCGCAAGAGGAACCACATCGCATAGAAACGGAGTAAAGGATATCAGAAATGAGAGAGACGGTATTATTATTTCATTTTTCAGACAAAGACAGGAGGAATAGGCTCGTAAGAGCCTTGCTGCCCATGAGAATGAAAATCAAAGAGATCTCAAAAGAGGATTATGGGAAGCCGGTTGGCTATCTGGCAGGCAATGTAGATATTTTGCCAGGTCAGCCGCACGCTGCGGAAGAAGAACTTTCCGATGAACTTATGGTAATGGCAGGTCTTTCTGGCCATAGGGTTGACCAGGTGTTAAGGGCTATGCGAAAATCAGGGGTTTTGGTTGCCCATAAGGCAGTTCTTACACCCTCCAATCAAACCTGGAACGTGTATCAATTGTTTGAAGAAATCCATTTGGAGCATGAGCGTATGGCGGGAAAGTAAAATTATACAACCGGAGAAAGCCGTGCGGCAAGAAAGCGCAGCCGTGTAACAGAAAGAAAGCTATATGGCAGAAAGTATATAACGGGAGAAAGCCGTGCGGCAGGAGGAGGGAACGAATGACAACCAGGGAAGAAGTATTGAACTATGGATTAACTTTCCCAAAAACTTATTTGGATAAACCGTTCCATGATGACAACTGGACGTTGATACGCTGTGAGGGCTCCAAGAAATCGTTCGCGTTTGTCTATGAGAAAGATGGGCATATTCAGGTAAATGTAAAAGTGGATCCCCAATGGCGGGAGTTTTGGCGGGAAAATTATGCTTCTGTGATTCCGGCGTATCATCAAAATAAGGAACACTGGAACACCATTATTTTGGACGGAAGCATTCCCAAAAATGAAATTGAAAGAATGATAGCGGAAAGTTATGATCTGGTTACAAAAAAGGGAAAATAAATTTATCCCCAAGGGCAATATGGGTGCCCTTGGGGATCCGTGGTGAGCAAATCGTCCAGTAAATCGGCAACAGCCTTTACCTCGGCATTTTGCCCCCTGTCTGCCATCCCCTTGTGTATGTCAGCAAAGCCTCCCCGCACCCCTCAGCAAGAATGCCGATGGCATTCTTGAACTGCAAATTAAGTTTTTTCTCCTTTCCCCTACAAATGGGATAGGAAATTGCGAAACTCAATCATTGTATAAATTTCATATACAATGCAAAAAGTTTCAGAGTAAATAGTTTCTCATACAAAAGCTAAGAAATGCATTTCAGCGCCATGGAAGCGCACCCAAAGGGTATCCCTCTATGTCAGAAAGCTGACAAACTATCGTGTTACCGCCGGATTTTCCCCTTTATCAAATAATTGCGTAAACAACTACAATTCTTCAACTATATTTTGGGCAAAAACAGCAATATCTTCATTTGTGTGTGACGTGAGCATTTCATAATAATATTTATCCTTTTCTAGTTTTGCCCTAAGTTGTCCCTGCCATGACGTTTCTAAAGCGCCTTTTGGCAAGCAAAGGGTAAAACCCATGATAATATCTAATATTTCAACCTGTAATTCATTATCTAAATTTTGCAGCCCGTAAAATAAAATATCATAAGCTGGCAGTGCCGCTGACGACACAAATGAATGTTGATGGCACAGACAGCACCATAAATGATTGCTTGCTTCCAACGCTATTTTCCTATTGTTTGAAAATAGATCTAATAATAATTGGGCGATATTGGGAATATATTTACAATTATCCCCATCTGGCACGTAACAAGGATTGTCCTTTGCTGCATTGCCATAAGCGGTTTCAAAATTACACCAATCTATAGCTAAAATTTTTTCTGAAATTATCATCAGCTTATCCTCCATAACAGCAATAATTATTAATTATTTAATGTAATTACCTGCTAACCTTTGAAAAACACCCGTTTATCTATTTTGCAACAAATCTATAAATTGTATAAACTATCCATATAGACCAAGGATAAGTCCATGGATTAAACATAATTCCTATGGGGGGTTATACATTTTAGTGTTATTAGGTTCGTGAAAGCCTTTCTTTACTGGGCTTTCGGGGTTTTCCGGTGTCAGGGTTTTTGTGGTTTGACACACGATTGACACCATTTTCATTTCTTTGAGTAATATCAGAAATCCACCGCTAAAGCGTTTATCCGGGCAAGCTCATTTTCAATCCGGGAACTGTCAGCGATATGGTTATACACCTGCATTGTGATGTTAATGTTTGCGTGCCCCATCAGGTATTGCAGTACCTTTATGTCCATCCCGTTCTCTGCCATCCGGGTACAGAATGTGTGCCTCATGGTGTGGGCTGAAATGTCCGGGAATCTTTCTTCCTGCCCCTGTGCGTTTACCGCCTTTACGATATTTGACAGCACTTTGTTCACGGAACACATTAAAAGCGGTCTGCCGTTCCTTGTGATGAAAACGAAGCCCTGCAATCCCTCAACTTCAAATTTGTTTTTGTCTTTCCCCAGCAGGGAGTTAAGTTCTTTCTGCCGTGCAAAGGCGTTATATACGCTGTCAGACATTGGGATTGTCCGTATGCCGGATTTTGTCTTTGGGGTGCTTACATGGAGCCTTAAACCGTCCCCATAGTCTTTGTAGACCAGCGTCCGCCGGATATGGATTTCTTTCTTCCCCATGTCCACGTCATCCCATGTAAGCCCTACCAGTTCCCCACACCTTACGCCAGTGCCGAGCATTACCGTAAGCATAGGGCAGTAAGCGTTGTATATAGTGTCTGATTTTACAAATTCCATTAGCTGTTTCTGCTGTGCAACCGTTAAGGCTTTCTTTTCCTCTGGTTCGCGCCCATAATCGCCCCATACGGATTTTACCGGGTTACGGCGTATGATGTCGTCGTCAACAGCCATTTCAAGGACAGGGTGAAGGAGGTTGTGTACGCGCTTGATACTGCTTTTTGCAAGCCCCTTCTGTGATAAGCCGGAATACAGTTTCTTTATGTCGGATGGAAGAACCTGCACGACTTTGTACCGCCCTATGGAACCCTCCGCGTTGTTCTTCCATGTGGAGCAGTAGTTTACTTTCGTGGATCCTGATATTTCCTTGGTTTCAAGGTAATGCCAGAATAAGTCGTTGACCGTCAGGCTTTTTACGTTCCCGCCAGTCCTGATATTGTCTTCCACGTCAGATAAAACGGATTTTTCCTTTTCCCGGAGTTCAGCCAAGTCCCTTGCGTAGATGGTTTTCCTCTGCCCGGTTTTCTTATCGGTGTAGCGGTACATATAGCGACCGTCTTTCCGTTCCGTTTCCCCATTCCTCAATACCCTGTTCCTGCTGTCTTTCCTGTTTGCCATAAAATACCATCCTTTCTTTTCCCCGGTCTTTTATGGCATGGCTTTTATATGCTTTTATGATACCATAAAGCTGGGGGAATATAAATTAATTTGACATAAAAACTGGTGTCAGGAATGAGAGGTTTTGACACAAAAGAATGGTGTCAACGGTTGGGAATTTTGACACCAGAAGCAGACAGGGATTGGTGTCAGTGTTGGTGTCAAAATTGGTGTCAGAATGGTGTCAGAGGTGGTGTCAGAATGGTGTCAGAGGTGGTGTCAATACTAATGTCAGGATTGAAATGTTGCCTATATATTTTACTGGTTTATGCTATGCCATAGCGTAATGTGCCTGTCCCCCTGATTTTCCAAACAGTGGCAGTGTGCGTTTTGTGCAGTTTGGGGCGCACAGGTTCTGTAGTCTGTAAACCGCTGTTTTCCGGGCTTTTGTGGCTGTTTTTTGTTTTGTTCATTTTCCGGGGTAATACTAGCCCCGGAAAACGCATGGCGGTGTTCCCCTCCCATCCCCACCCGCTCCGCTGGCAGGAACGCATTCCGGCGCGGCGCGCCTTCATGCGCCCCTGCCAGTTCCGCGCCTGTTGATGGAGGGCGCACGGCGTCATACATCCCCCAGACTTGGACGGATAAAATTTGTCGAAGGGTGCCGAAAATATAAATTGACAAACCATTTACTAAGTCTTATAATTTTAGGCATAGAAGTGGGCACAGAAAAATGCCGGGCGCATATGATAAAAGATATGGGTGGGTATCCGGCATGGCACAGATGAAAAAGGATGGAGGGATTTATGTGAAAATGAAAGGGATTGCCAAGAGGATTGTAGTGACAGCCATTGCGGTTGCAGTCGTGTTTGGGGGCATCCAGACAGCCAGCGTCACAGCAGAAGCGAAAGGGACAGCGTTCATCAATAAGAAAACCAGCAAGATAACGCCGACTGTCAAGTCAGCAAAAAGGGCTGGCAGTAAGGTAAACGTAACGGTCAGCGTACCTGCCAACAAAGTGAAAAAGCTGGGAAAAGTCAAGAAAATCACTGTGGCTTACGGCTCTACCAAGAACAGCAAAAAGTTTGAAGCTGTTAAGGCACAGGCAAAGGTCACAAAGAAGGGTAAGAACCAGTACACCTTTACAATCAATAGCAAGAAGCTTAATTCTTATAAGAACGCTTACATGACAGTAAGGTTTGACGGCAAAAGTAACTGGGCTAAATTGGTTAAAGTCACTGGTAAGGCTGGGCAGACTAAAACAACCTACTATCTTCAATGTTGTTGTGGCAAGAAATGGAGCGGTACAAACGGTTATGAGAAGCTAATGAAGTTATATTCTATTCATGTTCAGGAGGAAAGAGAAAAAATAAATGAACAGTTTGGTATTGGCTCTAAGCCTATTTCAGCAGAGGACTTATTAGCAATTTATAATAAATATGGTAATCATGGTAGTTATAAAACTTGGGCGGTAACAGGTACAAGTAATTAATAACCTACTCTTTACTCTAGGGTATGCAGGACTGTCCCGGTTTATGCATACCCTGTTCTATTTTTTGGAAGCTGTCATGGCGTTATCTTATGCAGGCATGGAAAATCAGCAGGGTATTTTTTGCATAACAGCTATAAAAGCCCACATAAACAGACAGCTTTCCTCTTTCACCACGGAAACAATAAACGGAAAAGATTTATTATAACCAAGGGATGTTCCAATAAAGTGCATTTGGAACATCCCTTTTCCCATGATTGGGGCATTTCTGGCGGGAATCCGCTCTGTAAACCCCCACTTGCCTTGCAAGTGTCTACGGTAAAGGGGTTGACAGGCTCATTGGCTCTTTTGTGTCCGGCTGGGCTGGAAAAACAGATTGCCGGATAATTTTTTGTATGCTATAATCTTCTTTAGGAGCAGACGTGTTACAAGGTGGTGAGCCTCCCTAACTTCACAGAAGAAGGGAGGTGGCGCGTATGAATACATACCAGATTTTAACCCTGTTATTTTTGGGCGGTAATTTTCTTATTGCGTTGCTTTCCTACATAGATAGGAATAACAAGCGAAAATAAACAAGCCTACCTTGTACTTGGCGGTCTAGGTAGGCTTTAGGCTTATTTATGGAGGCTAACCACGCTTGTGGGCGGTTGCTCCTTTTCTATAATATAACATTTCTGTATCTGAAAATCAACTGTATTTTTAGAATCCGGGGAAATTATTCTTGCTAAAATTCCTGACACACAGCATAGAAACAGACACCATTTTTGACACCGTTTTTCCGTGGTTTTACGGTTTTTGGCGCGACAGGATAAAAAGAAGAAACGCCGGAAATGCCCATAAACAGGCACTTACAGCGTTCTATAAAGTTTGATAAAAGCCATACCATAAAATCTATTGGTAAATATCAAATAGCCACTATAAAAGTTAATCCTGCTTTTTATAAATTTAGAGTATTTTCAACTGCTTTTTTCATGACAGTGCTTGAATTTGTTGCATTTGATATTGCATTCCCACTGAGATAAAATTTATGAAATTTCTTTTTTTTAAAATATACCACTTGATTTGAGACAGAACAAGTGGTATATTGGTTTAAAATTAAACTATGAGGTGGGACCGATGGACTGGATGTTGGAAGGTCTTTTGCAGGGTACTCAGTTTCAGAAGCTATACAACCGAAAAATTGAGGATTTACGCAGAGAATACAATCTCAGGAAAGTAGATATTGACATTCTATATTTTCTTTCGAAGTCAGGGGAGCATAATACTTCAAAGGACATCAGTGATCTCAATTTGTTTAATAAGGGGCACATTTCTCAATCTGTGGGACGCATGGTGAAACAACAATTAATATATATTGTGCAGGATCAGGGGGACCGGCGATGTATGCACATTATGCTGACAGAGAAAGCAGAGAAGATTGTGGCTGAGATTACCACACTTCGGATGCAGATGTATAACATTATCTTAAAGGGGGTCACAAAGGAAGAACGGGATGTTTTATTCCAAGTGTCACAGAAGGTCAATGAGAACATCAAAGAAGCACTGGAAAATATAGGGACCTCATTATGAGGAATGACAGCCAGGATATTCGAGAAGCAGACGAAGTTCGTGTGGAGTGGACGTCCTAGTGTAAAGGTACGTTCTTTTAAAAATAGTTTAGATGGGTGACAGGAGGTAATATATGCGGATTAAAGATAAATTAATGAATTATGCCATACAACAGGAAGCAGTCTGCAGGAAAAATGACAGTATTTCAGATAAATTGTTTGAAGAGTACGGAGTAAACCGGGGCTTGCGTGATATGAATGGGAAGGGGGTCCTCACGGGGCTTACTACCATTTCTAAGATTGTATCTTTTCAGGATATAGACGGGGTAAAAACTCCTTGTGATGGCCAGCTTTGGTACAGGGGATATAATGTTCAGAATTTGGTGAAGCGCATTGGTGTGAATGGATATGGTTTCGAAAAGATTGCATACCTTCTCTTGTTTGGGGAAATGCCCAAGCCGGAAGAATTGAAAGAATTCTGTAAGATTATGGCACAGAGCCGGACACTTCCTACAAATTTTACTAGGGATGTGATTATGAAAGCGCCTACCAGGGATATTATGAATTCCATGACTAGGAGTATTTTGACATTGGGTTCCTATGACAATAATTTGGGTTCTTCAGAAGTTATTACCAACAGTTTGAGGCAGTGCATACAGTTAGTTAGTGTTTTTCCAATGCTTGCCGTATATGCTTATCATGCGTACAACCATTATGAAAATAATGACAGTATGTATATCCATAGACCGGAAGCTAATCTTTCAGCAGCCGAGAATTTATTGATGATGCTCAGACCAGATAAGCGTTACAGTGAATTGGAGGCAAAGGTATTGGATGTGGCGTTAATCCTTCATATGGAGCATGGCGGGGGCAATAATTCTACTTTTACTACAAGGGTAGTTACGTCTTCTGGCTCTGATACTTATTCTTCCATAGCGGCGGCAATGTCTTCTTTAAAAGGGCCAAAGCATGGCGGGGCAAATATTAAAGTAATGGAGATGATGGAGAATATTCGGGCAAATATTAAGGATGTCCATGATAAAGAAGAAATCGAAGCATACCTTGCAAAGATTCTTGCGGGGGAGGTTTTTGACCACAAGGGATTGATTTATGGAATGGGACATGCGGTCTATTCGTTGTCTGACCCCAGAGAACGGGTCTTTAAAAAATATGTGGAGAAGTTAGCAGTCGCAAAAGAGCGTGAAGAAGATATGCTTTTGTATAACAGCATTGAGGAGCTGGCACCGAAATTGATTGCTGGAAAGCGAAAAATCTTTAAAGGCGTAAGCCCCAATGTAGATTTTTACAGCGGTTTTGTGTATGATATGCTGGGGATTCCCCAGGAATTGTATACGGCGATTTTTGCCATTGCCAGGATTGTGGGCTGGAGTGCGCACCGTATGGAGGAATTGATTGGAATGAATAAGATCATTCGTCCTGCTTATATGAGTGTCATGGAAGAAAAAGAGTAGCAGGACAAACGCATGAGTAAATAAATTGTGAACACGCCCCTTTTCTGATAGAATAAAAGAAAAGGGGCGTGTTGTATGGAGGAATTATTACAGTGGATGGAGTATATCGAGGATATACGTCAGGAGA
>CATOOV010000012.1 GCA_951801955.1 uncultured Lachnospiraceae bacterium | reverse complement strand
ATCCAGTCAACAAAGCCCTTTGAGATGACGCTTGACATGAATGGGAAGACAATCCGAAATAAAAGCGGTATATTCTTTAAAGCGATGGAACCTGGGACACAACAAAAGCGCGGTTGGAAATTTACGGTCACTGGGAGCGGCAAGATGGTATCAGCTGTTGGCATATTTGATGATTCCTGTTGGTATGCAAGCCTGGATCTGGTGTTGGCAGGGGATATAGACTACCATGCTTCTGGATTTTTATTTTCCGCCTATGGTACCATTACCATAAAAAAAGGTACCATTCATAAACGTCCCAATAAGGATTTTACAGTTGGTAAGACTTATGGAAGCCTTGTTATGGAGGGTGGGAAAATTGAAGGCGCCGTTGCATTGGCAACGGATATGGAAATGACAGGGGGCACGGTAGACGAGATACTTGGGGATATAGAGTCAGTTCCTGTGATAACCATGCGCGGCGGCACGGTGAAAGGGAAGGTGGACGAATGCCGCCTTACCATGTATGGGGGAAAGATTGGTTCTTTCCGTACTGTTTTTGAACAGGGGTTTGGGCTGAACCTTTATGGCGGCACAATAGAAAAAGGCGTTACGCTGGGGGATGAATCCTGGTTCAAAATGACCGGGGGGACCATCAAAGGAAAAGGTGTCGACTTGAAGGGGGAACTTTGTGAAATGAAAATGACCGGCGGGAAAATCATTGCTGACGACAGTATTGCAGTGAAATGCCTGCATCGTGCGAAATTCCGTTTTGGAGGGGGGACGATTGCCGTGACCAAGAAAAATGCAGTAGGGATTTATGGAGACGCCACTGCCAGGGTTGTCCTTCTGAACGGGACCATCAAGCAGAAACACAATACGGGGAAATACGCCATCCAGCTAACGCAAAAAAATCCACCTAAGATGGAGTGGGCAAACCTCTATATGAAAGGGGAAAAGGGGCAGAAAGTCCATACCACCGGGTTCAAATATGCGCTGAAAAGGAATGCGGCAAGCAAAGTCTCCATGTCAAAACATACAAAGATAAGCTGCCCGCAAAATTCCAGGAAGAGCTATACTTCTTCCAGTAAATTACCGACTTCCATCAAAGGGAATATGTTGGTTAAGTTCTAAAAACATTGGTCTTCCAACCTTTGTGTTGGAAACATCCAGGCAGACGGCACAGCCCTGTTGTATAGGCTGTGCCGTTTTTCCTATATATCAATCCTTTGAAATTTCCAATATGGATTCGTGTGTCAAAAGGTTGTTCCCAAAAACCTTCTTGGCAAATTGCACAAGTCAAATACCTGGCAGCAAGCTATGGGGCATAACCTAGCTTGTACAATTGGGAATGACATTTATTATGATTCTTCGGGGTTTGAGATGATATAATAAAGTTGTTTACAAAAAAAGAGATTGGCGATAATGAATATATAATTGAAAAGAACCTGGTCCTGTGTTATGATTTCAATGAGAAGCCGTCGAATGGGGCAACACTCACCCTGGCTCGTGCCATGGGGGTTGCCTGTGACACAAGCAAGGAGTCCATGTTCGAAATAGAGGGCATGGAATGTTATGGAGGGAAAAAGTATGTGGGGTCAAATTGTAAAAAAGGTGATAAACAAGCGGATGGGATTTTCCAGTTGTATAAGCCATCATAAAGGGAGGATATTAACAGCCTGCGGGGGATTTTTTGTCATGCTGGCGCTATGGTTGGCGCTGTCCCATCCGGTGGAGGTGCAGGCGGCAGAGACCGTGCATGCCACGGTGAACAATATCCAACAGATGAACAAGGCGCTTGGCGGCAACCATAAAATAAAAGGGAACCGGTTAATTTTACAGTCGGATGTGACGCTGGATACGAAATGCGATATAGCGGTCCAGTCAATAAAGCCCTTTGAGATGACGCTTGACATGAATGGGAAGACAATCCGAAATAAAAGCGGTATATTCTTTAAAGCGATGGAACCTGGGACACAACAAAAGCGCAGTTGGAAATTTACGGTCACTGGGAGCGGCAAAATGGTATCAAATGGCGGCATATTTGAGGATTCCTGTTGGTATGCAAGCCTGGAACTGGTGTTGGCAGGGGATATAGACTACCATTCTTCTGGATTTTTCTTTGCCACCTATGGTACCATTACCATAAAAAAAGGTACCCTTCATAAACGTCCCAATACGGATTTTACAGTTGGTAAGTCTTATGGAAGCCTTGTTATGGAGGGTGGGAAAATTGAAGGCGCCGTTGATTTGGCAGCGCATATGGAAATGACAGGGGGCACGGTAGACGAGATACTTGGGGATATAGAGTCAGTTCCTGTGATAACCATGCGCGGCGGCACGGTGAAAGGAAAGGTGGACGAATGCTGTCTTACCATGTATGGGGGAAAAATTGGTTCTTTTGCTACTGGTCTTGAAGGTTATCTGACTCTTTATGGCGGGACAGTAGAAAAGGGCGTCACGCTGGGGGATGAATGCGGGATGACAATGAGAGGCGGAACTATCAAAGGAAAAGGTGTCGACTTGAAGGGGGAACTTTGTGAAATGAAAATGACCGGCGGGAAAATCATTGCTGACGACAGTATTGCAGTGAAATGCCTGCACCGTGCCAAATTCCGTTTTGGAGGGGGGACGATTGCCGTGACCAAGAAAAATGCAGTAGGGATTTATGGAGACGCCACTGCCAGGGTTGTCCTTCTGAACGGGACCATCAAGCAGAAACATAATACGGGGAAATACGCCATCCAGCTAACGCAAAAAAATCCACCTAAGATGGAGTGGGCAAACCTCTATATGAAAGGGGAAAAGGGGCAGAAAGTCCATACCACCGGGTTCAAATATGCGCTGAAAAGGAATGCGGCAAGCAAAGTCTCCATGTCAAAACATACAAAGATAAGCTGCCCGCAAAATTCCAAGAAGAACTATACTTCTTCCAGTAAATTACCGACTTCCATCAAAGGGAATATGTTGGTTAAATTCTAAAAGGCAGACAATAAAAAGAATATAATGGCAATCATAGGGGGCATCTGCTTTTTTGATGCCCCCTGTTGTATTTCCTGTAGTTTTCCTCAAAAAAGAAAACTATGAAATAAAAGGGAAAATGGTTGAGGATTAAGATATTTTTTATTGAATCGTAACATTCCCGCTTTCACTGGAAATATTAATTTCATTTTCCTGTTTGTTATCTTTGCGATAGTGGATTTCCCCGTCTTCGTCTGTTTCTATTTCTTTACGATCCATGTTTAGGGAACCATATTCTAAGTTTAGATTATAATTATAATCTGTAACAGGGCTGGCAAGCCTCAAATCGATATCTCCATAAGAGCTGTTGATATTGGTGGTTCCAAGGATCGCTTTCTTCAGGGTGAGATTCCCAGATTCCATAGAAATGTCGCTGCTCTTTAGTATGGTTTCATCTATAGAACAATTTCCGTAATCGTCTGAAAGTGACAGATGCCCTGTTTTTAGTTTGGAAAGTTCAAGGTTTCCACTTTCCAGTTTCCATGTGGCTTTTTGGGAAATTTTAAAGTCGCCCCCAGAGAAGTTTCCATATTCATCTGTGACATCCAAGGTATCACAAGTGACAGAGCCCATTTCTATATTGCCAGATTCAGCCTTGATGGAGAGGTTTTTCCCAGTGAAATTTTCTAGATCCAGGTTGCCGTAATCTATGGTGATATCTGCTTTTTTTGTCTGGATTGTATCAATTTCAGCATTCCCGCTCTCGCTGGAGAGGGTAAACCTGTCGAAGTACTGTTCACTGGGTACATAGAGGTTTACATAGAACGGTCCCTGGTTGGAGGAAGGATTTCCAAAGTTAAAAAAGAAGTGGAATCCTGTGTTGAACGCTGACAAGGGCTGTCCCTCCTGGAATTGAAATTTTCCATTGGAAATATCGTATTTTGGTTTCTCACAGCTCCCATCCATGCGGTATTCCAAATAGTAATCGTCACTTGGAAGGATGGTAAAATTACAGTAACTCAAAAAGACAGAGATCTCTGAAAATTCTTCCAGTTTTGTTTTTTTTAGCTTCCAAGGGACGCGATGTGTTTCTTTCTTGTTGGAAGCTATGTTATGGATCTGCTTGTTTCCGGTTTGAATTCCCTGGGCAATCACCATGCCAGAGCAGATGATGCCAGATAAAATGGCGATTCCAAGAATCAGTGTTAAAATTTTATTGCGTTTCATATGTAATATCCTCCTATTTCAAAATTTGAATAATTTAAGAACGATTCTGACATTTTAGAAAGTAATATGAGCCAGCATTCACGCTCTTATTAGATACAAACGAATTAGGGGATGGATTGACTTCAAAAAATAGAGGGGCTGTCACACTAAGATTCAAGAACGCCATTGGCGTTCTTGCTGTGGGGTGCAGGTCAGCTCTGTTGACAGAAACAAATCTGCACTCCTGCTTTTTGTTCTACAAGATATCGTATTTTCCGTTAAAAAGTGCTATATCTTGTATACTGTTTTCTTAATGTGACAGCTCCCTATTATTTAACTATCTGTCTTGCCTTGTGTTTGAGCTAAGTTTTTTTGTGCAGTAGACAACATCAATTTGATTCGGTTTAGCTGGTTTACCTCAGAGGCGCCTGGATCGTAGTCAATGGCAACAATGTTGGATAACGGATATTGGTGTCGGATTTCTTTGATGACGCCTTTGCCAACGACATGGTTGGGCAGACAGCCAAAAGGCTGGGTACATATAATATTGTTGGTGCCAGAGTGAATCAGTTCCAGCATTTCACCTGTGAGAAACCAGCCTTCCCCGGTTTGGTTGCCTTCCGATACAATGGGGTTTGCATAGCCAGCCAAGGTCTGAATGTGTGCCGGCGGCTGAAAATGCTGGCTCTTCTCAAATTCATCCCTGGCGGCGCCCCGCAGCCATTCCAGTATTTTGATTCCCCAATTTGCGTTGCGTGCGCTGGATTTTTTCAGCCCTAAATGTGTTGCCCTGAAATTTTGGTTATAGAAACAATAGAGCAAAAAATCTGTCAAATCTGGAACAACAGCCTCTGCGCCCTCTGATTCCAACAGTTCCACCAGGTAATTGTTTGCCGCAGGAAGGAATTTTACCAGTATTTCTCCCACAATCCCTACTTTTGGCTTGCGTTCATCCGTCATGGGAAGGTTGTCGAAATCCCGAATAATTTCCCGGCAGTACTGTTTGAATTTTTGGTGGGAACATATTTTTTTTGTAGACAGCAGACCAATACATTTTTCCTTCCATCGTTGGTGGAGGGCATTTGCCGTTCCAGGTACTGTCTCATAAGGTCTGGTGCGGTACAGGCAGCGCATAAAAATGTCCCCAAATATTAAGGCATAAAGCCCTTTCTGCAATAGGGGAAGGGTGAATTTAAAGCCAGGATTTTCCTCCAAACCGCTTAAATTCACAGAAATAACCGGAATATCTGGGTATCCTGCCTTCTCCAGCGCCCGGCGGATAAAACCAATATAGTTGGAAGCACGACAGCCGCCGCCCGTCTGGGTGATCACAATTGCTGTTTTAGTTAAATCGTATTTCCCTGACAGGATGGCGTCCATAATCTGTCCTACCACCATCAGGGAAGGATAGCAAGCGTCATTGTTGACATATTTTAATCCCATGTTTACCGCAGTTTTTCCGTCGTTGTCCAAAACCACTATTTGATAGCCGCAGGACCGAAATGCGGGCTGCAGCAGTTCAAAGTGTAAAGGGGACATTTGAGGGCAGAGGATGGTATAAGTTTCACGCATTTCCTCTGTAAATACTACACGTTTGAAGTTGGAAGGCTGTATGGTGCGGCAGGTCTTTTGTTTGTCTTTGACCCGAAGCGCCGAGAGCAGGGAACGGATCCGGATCCGTGCGGCACCCAAATTATTTACCTCATCTATTTTCAGGCAGGTGTATATTTTGCCGGATTTTGTCAAAATATCGTTGACCTGGTCTGTAGTGACAGCGTCTAATCCGCAGCCAAAAGAGTTTAGCTGGATGAGATCCAGGTCATCCCTTGTCTTGACAAAATTTGCAGCAGCGTAAAGCCTGGAATGATACATCCACTGGTCCATTACAAGGAGCGGGCGTTCCACTTCATGTAAATGGGAAATGGAATCTTCTGTCAATACAGCGATCCCATAGGAGTTGATCAATTCTGGGATTCCGTGATGGATTTCCGGGTCAACATGGTAGGGGCGTCCCGCAAGGACAATTCCCCGGCGTCCTGTTCTTTCCATATATTTTAGGGTTTCTTCCCCTTTGCGGCGTATATCTTCACGCATGTGGGCAAGTTCCTGCCAGCCTGCGTCTACTGCTGTTAGTATCTCCTCGGATGGAATGGAAAATTCCTTGCCGAAGACCAGTTTCAACTGTTCTGCCAATGCCTCTTTGGAGGCAAAGGACAGGAAAGGATTTAAAAACCGTACCTTTCCAGAAGTGATTTCGTCCACATTGTTTTTGATATTTTCTGAATAAGAGGTAACAATGGGGCAGTTGTAGTGGTTGTTGGAATCTGGAAATTCATTGCGCTCATAAGGGATGCAGGGGTAAAAAATAAAATCTGGATGGTGCTGTATTAACCATGCAACATGCCCATGCGCCAATTTTGCAGGATAACATTCTGATTCGCTGGGAATGGATTCAATTCCCATTTCGTAAATTTTCCTGGTGGACTGGGGGGACAGCAGAGTGCGGAATTTTAAGGTCTTGAAAAATACCGACCAGAACGGATAATTTTCATACATATTTAACACTCTGGGAATACCAACTGTTCCCCGGACGGCATCTTCCTCGGATAGAGGTTTGCAGTCGAAAATGCGGGCATTTTTGTATTCAAAGAGGTTTGGAATATGTTCTTTATTTTTCTCTTTGCCAAGCCCTTTTTCACAGCGGTTTCCGGTAATAAACTGCCGATTTCCAGAAAAGCGGTGGATGGTTAAAAGGCAGTGGTTGGTACACCCCTGGCATCTGGTCAATTTTGTGTCAACTTTCAGGTTTTCAATCTCGTCCAAAGAGAGCATGGTGGTGCCTGGATGGTCTTCATAGCGCTCCCTTGCAATCAGCGCTGCTCCAAAGGCTCCCATGATTCCTGCGATATCTGGGCGGATTGCCTCACAGCCAGAGATCTTTTCAAAGCTGCGAAGTACAGCGTTGTTATAGAATGTCCCGCCTTGTACCACGATATGTTTTCCCAAGTCTTTTGCATCACTTACCTTGATTACTTTAAACAAGGCATTCTTGATCACAGAGTAGGCAAGCCCGGCAGAGATGTCAGATACTTCTGCGCCTTCCTTCTGCGCCTGTTTAACTTTGGAATTCATAAATACTGTGCAGCGGGTTCCAAGGTCAATTGGATTTTTGGCAAACAGCGCCGCATGTGCAAAATCTTCTACAGAATAATTCAGGGATTTTGCAAAAGTTTCAATAAAAGAGCCGCAGCCGGAGGAACATGCTTCATTGAGCTGTACACTGTCAACGGTCTGGTTTTTGATTTTTATGCATTTCATATCCTGGCCGCCAATGTCTAAAATACAATCTACTTCAGGATTGAAAAATGCTGCCGCATAATAATGTGCGACGGTTTCTACTTCTCCTTCATCCAGCATAAAAGCAGATTTTAACAGTGCTTCCCCATATCCGGTAGAGCAGGAGTGTACAATTTGTGCCTGTTCTGGCAGAAGGGTGTAGATTTCTTCAAATGCTAAGGTTGCAGTGGCAAGGGGATTGCCGTTGTTGCTGCTGTAGAAAGAGTACAACAGAGAACCATCCTCGCCCACAAGCGCTGCTTTGGTGGTGGTGGAACCAGCGTCGATGCCCAGAAAACAATTTCCAGTGTAAGTGGAGATATCTCCAGTGATGACATGGTGCCTGCTGTGGCGTTTTTGAAACCGTTCATAATCCTCCTGGGAGGAAAACAGGGGTTCCATGCGTTCTACTTCGAATTCCATATGGATTTCAGAAGAAAGTTTCTTCAGAATATGTTTTAACTCCATGCTGGTTTCTGGTTTAGAGTTTAAAGCAGAGCCAATTGCCGCGAATAAATGGGAGTGGTCTGGCGCGATAATGTGCGCTTCATCCAGTTTTAAGGTGCGGATAAAAGTTTCTTTTAATTCTGGTAAAAAATGAAGGGGTCCACCCAAAAAAGCAACATGTCCCCGAATAGGCTTTCCGCAGGCAAGCCCCGAAATAGTCTGATTTACTACAGCCTGAAAAATAGATGCAGCTAAATCCTCTTTGGAGGCTCCTTCATTAATCAAAGGCTGGATATCGGATTTGGCAAACACTCCGCAGCGTGCCGCAATGGGATAAATAGCCTTGTAATTCTTTGCATATGTATTTAATCCTGTTGCATCAGTCTGAAGGAGGGATGCCATCTGGTCAATAAAAGACCCAGTGCCTCCAGCGCAAATGCCGTTCATGCGTTGTTCCACATTTCCGCCTTCAAAATAAATGATTTTCGCGTCTTCTCCGCCAAGCTCGATGGCAACATCTGTCTGAGGGGCGTAATCCTGCAAAGCGCAAGACACGGCAATTACTTCCTGGACAAAAGGAATTTCCAGGTGTTTGGCGAGTGTCAGTCCACCAGAACCTGTGATGATTGGTGCCAAAAAGAGATTGCCAAGAGCGTCCTGTGCTTTTGAGAGCAGATCGGAAAGAGTTTCTCGGATATTTGCGAAATGTCTCTCGTAGTCGGCAAAGACCATTTCATTCTCCTGGTTTAATATTGCAATTTTTACAGTGGTTGAACCAATATCAATGCCCAACCGGTGCAAATTTTGTTTTTCCATATCGTTACCTCCAGGGTTCTTGTTTATCTCATCGGAGAAGACTCCCACTTTTCTACATTATGACACGTCGCATGGCATGATGGGATGCCGTGGGGTATACCTTGTGAAATGCCGCATGGCATACCCTTTGGGTATAAGTGGTGAGTAAAACAAATTTGCCTCAGTGGGAGATGGGTCTCCGACTGAGATAAAAGCCTCCGGCGGATTGCAGGGGTGCGGATTTGTTTTGTCAGGGAAGCTTCCCCGCACCCCGCAGCAAGAACGCCGATGACGTTCTTGGATTCCACTGAGATGAAGGTCAATACATTAATAACCATCTGATAAAGCAATGGTAAATTTTTACTGTTTCTTCCTATTTATAATATAAGCGTTCCCAAATCGAACATTGCTTATTATACGACAGGAATTTACAAAAAACAATTGGTTTTGCAGATTTTATAGAATGTTTAGAATTTAGAACAAAGTGACCAAGCCCCCTCAGACACTTTCTCCCATTGTTTGGGAAGGGGGTGCACACTTTGCCGCGCCGAGCACAATTGTGAAGCAATAGTTTCCCCATGTGCGCGTGCGCATATTTATTTTCTCAATCAATAAAGGAAGAGCAGACACTTTGTTCAACGAGCGCAGCCGCATTTGAGGTGTTTTTTTAACTAGTATATTCATATTATAGGAAATGGAGAATGAATTTTTTTAATTTGACACAGAATGCTGGTGGCTTTCATTCTACCCAAGTGCCGCCCATCATGCCGTTTGTTTGAATTTTAACACCGATTTTTATTGTTGGAATATAATAAAGGAAATAGTATTGGAAATAAAATGGAGGAAATTAATTTATGGCAAGAATTATACCGATTCCAATTGGACCGATTTATCCCGGCGGACCATGCAGGGGAATCATTCATGTGATACAGAAGGGGGATACCCTTTATCAGTTGGGGAAAAGGTATCATGTGAGTGTGGGACAGCTGATGTTTGCCAATCCCTTTGTAGATGTATATAACTTGCAGATTGGCGATGAACTGTGCATTCCGGCAACCATTCAGCCAAGGGCTGTTGGCGCCAATGAGCGCGACCAGTTTCTGGGAATGGACCAATGGGGGGGGCAGGAAAGCAGGGAAATTCCAAATGAAATGATGAATCAGAATGAAATGATGGATCAGAATGAAATGATGAATCGAGAGACTTGGAACGACCAGAATGGAATGATGAGTCAAGAGACCTGGGATGACCGAAACAACTGGGATGACCGAAACGACCGGGATGACCGGGACGACCAGGATGACCGGGACGACTGGGATGACCGAAACGACCGGGATGACCGGGACGACTGGGATGACCGAAACGACCGGGATGACCGGGACGACCGAAACGACCGGGATGACCGAAACGACTGGGATGACCGAAACGACCGGGATGACCGGGACGATTGGGACGACCGGGATGACCGGGACGACTGGGATGACCGGGACGACTGGGATGACCGAAACGACTGGGACGATCGAGATGACCGGGATGACCGAAACGACCGGGATGACCGAAACGACCGAGACGACCGGGATGGAAGAAATCATCGGGGTGATTGGGATGGGCGAAATGACTGGAATAGACACAAAAATATGAAAAATAGAAATTATCCCAACAGTATGGATGAAATATAAAGTTTTTATGAACTCTGCCCCATTCGTTGACAAACCTGGTAAGAAAATTTATAATGAAAATTAATTAAATCAAGTGAGGTGCATTATGAATTTTCTAAATAAAATGGAACGAAAATTTGGCAGATATGCAATTCCCAATCTTACTTTTTGGCTGATTGGAGCCTGGGTATTGGGATTTATTATTCAGTATACGATGCCACAAGTGCAGAATATGCTGACGCTGGAACCTTATCTGATTCTACATGGACAGGTGTGGAGGATCTTATCATGGATTCTGATTCCTCCGGCAGTGAACATTTTGTTCTTGATTTTTTTTCTTTCCTGTTATTATTTTATAGGAACATCCATTGAACAGGCAATTGGCACTTTTCGTTATAATGTATATCTGATTGGCGGTTTGTTGTGTTCCATATTGGGAGCTTTTTTTCTGTATATGGTTTACTATATTGTTTCTGGAGTGACAGTCACAGGAATTGGATATTATTTTAGCACGGAATATGTTACAATGTCTTTGTTCATGGCATTTGCAGCAATCTTTCCCAACGTGGAATTCCGCTTGTACTTTATTATTCCTTTTAAGGCAAAATGGCTGGGGATTATTGATGCGGTCTGGATGGGATTTATGTTTATAGCCAACAACTGGGCAGGAAAAGTGGCGATTATTGCTTCGCTGTTAAATTTCTTGATCTTCTTTTTCAGTACCAGGAATTATCATAGGATTTCCCCCAGGGAGATTCATAGAAAACAGGTTTACCGTCAGCAAATGCGCCAGTCTGATCGAGTTACCAAGCATAAATGTGCCATTTGTGGGAGGACGGAACAAGATGGGGCAGAATTGGAATTTCGGTTTTGTTCGAAATGTGATGGAAACTATGAGTATTGCCAGGACCATTTATTTACCCATCAGCATGTAAAACGGAGTTCCTAAAACCAACTCTTTTATTGACAAACTGGGAAGTAGAATTTATAATGAAACCATTCTTGTAAGATTCGGGTGTCAAGGAAGTAATAAGATAGCGCAAAGCTGTTTTTGGCATCCGAATTTTTCATAAAGTTTTTTAATGAGAAGAAAATTAGCACACTTGTAAATAAGAATTAAGAAAATACCAGGAGGAACACAGATGGAAAACGAAATAGTTTCCAGGAACTTTATTGAACAAATCATTGAGGAAGATATAAAGGAGGGACATTGTGAGATAGTTCGAACACGCTTTCCACCAGAGCCGAATGGTTATCTTCATATTGGACATGCAAAATCCATTTTGCTGAATTACGGATTGGCAAAGAAATATCATGGAAAATTTCATATGCGTTTTGATGACACGAATCCTACCAAAGAAAAGGTGGAATTTGTAGAGTCTATCAAAGAGGATATTAAATGGTTGGGGGCAGACTGGGAAGATCGCCTGTTTTTTGCGTCTAATTATTTTCAACAGATGTATGAGGCAGCCATCAAATTGATTCGAAAAGGGAAAGCTTATGTATCACAGCTGAATGCCGACCAGATTCGGGAGTACCGTGGAACCCTTACGGAACCTGGAAAGGAAGATCCTGGAAGACAGAGAAGTATAGAGGAAAACCTTGCGCTTTTTGAGGATATGAAACATGGAGAGTATGAAGATGGCGCCCTTGTTCTTCGTGCCAAGATAGACATGGCGTCTCCCAATATCAATATGAGGGATCCAATTTTATATCGTGTGGCACATATGTCCCATCACAATACAAAGGATCAATGGTGTATTTATCCTATGTATGATTTCGCCCATCCCATTGAAGATGCCATTGAAGGTATCAGCCACTCCATTTGTACCTTGGAATTTGAAGATCACAGACCTTTGTATGACTGGGTAGTCCGGGAATTGGAATATGAAAATCCTCCAAAACAGATTGAGTTTGCCAAGTTGTACCTTACAAATGTGGTAACAGGCAAACGATATATCAAAAAACTGGTGGAAGATGGAATCGTAGACGGATGGGATGACCCCCGGCTGGTTTCCATTGCTGCCCTGCGCCGGCGGGGATTTACACCCGAATCAATCCAAAAGTTTGTAGAACTGTGTGGTGTGTCAAAAGCAAACAGTTCTGTGGATTATGCCATGTTGGAGTATTGTATCCGGGAGGATTTGAAATTAAAGCGGTCCAGAATGATGGCTGTACTGAATCCGATTAAGCTGGTAATTGATAACTATCCAGAAGGCCAGGTAGAATATTTAGATGCGGCCAATAATTTAGAAAATGAAACTTTGGGTACGCGCAAGATTCCATTTTGCAGGGAGTTGTATATTGAACGGGAAGACTTTATGGAAGAACCGCCGAAGAAATATTTCCGTCTGTTTCCAGGAAATGAAGTGCGCCTGATGCATGCTTATTTTGTAAAATGTGAAAGCTTTGTAAAGGATAAGGATGGAAATGTGGTGGAAGTACATGGTACGTATGATCCACAGACAAAGGCGGGAAGCGGATTTACCGGGCGAAAAGTAAAAGGAACCATCCATTGGGTGCCTGTACCTTTTGCAAAGAAGTGTGAGGTGCGCCTTTATGAGAATCTGGTGGATGAAGAAAAAGGGGTATACAATAAAGAGGATGGCAGTTTGAATCTAAATCCCAATTCACTGTCCATCTTACCTGACTGTTATATAGAGCCGGCTTTGGCAGATGCAAAACCGTATGACAGTTACCAGTTTGTAAGACAGGGATTTTTCTGTGCAGATGCCAGGGATTCCAAACCGGACGCATTGGTATTTAACAGGATTGTATCTTTAAAAAGTTCCTATAAGCTGCCAAAACAAAACTAGTGTAGTTTTAACAAATATCAACGAAGCACTACATTAGTAGCACAAAGAGGAGGAAAATACCATGAATATATTTTCAGGTTTGGAGAAATTTGGTCTGAAATCCACGGAATCCGCCCAGTTATTTGGTGATAGCCAAAAAGAAACTGTGAAGAAAGACAACAATACTGTAAATACAGAACAAGAAGAAAAAAAGGATGTTCCTTTAGAGCAGGATTTTATTTTGGAAAAGACAGTGCGCTGCAAGGTGTGCGACCATGTATTTAAAACCAAAGTAATCAAAAATGGAAGAGTCCGGCGTATGGAATCAGATCGCGATTTAAGACCCAGGTTTCAGTATATTGATACTTTGAAATACGATGTCACCTCTTGTCCGGTTTGTGGATATACGGCAATGAATCGTTATTTTGACCATTTATCTTCGGGACAGATAAAATTGATACGGGAGCAGATCGCCAGCCAGTTCCAGCCAAAAGATGGAACAAGTGAATCAACATACACTTATGATCAAGCAATTGACCGCTATAAATTATCATTGTTGAATACTGTGGTTAAAAGAGGAAGGGACAGTGAGAAGGCATATACCTGCCTAAAGCTTTCCTGGCTGATGCGTGCAAAAGCAGAAACCATGCCGGAGGGAACACCAGAAGAAAAAGCAGCCAAGGCAGAGTGCAAAAAGGAAGAAGAAGAGTTTTATTTCCAGGCATTTGAGGGCTTTCAGCAGGCAATTGCAAAAGAAATGTTCCCCATGTGCGGGATGGAGCAGAGTACGGTAGACTATTTACTTGCTTATATGGCTTATCATTTTCAAAAATATGAGATTGCATCAAAATTCTTGGCAAGTGTCTTGACGTCTCCTTCTGCCAGCCGGCGCATGAAGGATATGGGGTTAGAATTGAAGGAGGAGATTATTGCCAAGTTGAGGAAATAAGGATAAGAAGATGGCTCCCGCCTTTATAGGCGGTGGACAACAATTTTGTATCAATGGAGGGATGGTTCCCCATTTGATAGATGCTCCGCGAGGATGCACAGGGATTTGGAAAGACGCATGTTGGAAAACCTGACCCAAATTCCATACCAAGGCTTGCAAACCAAGCCTTGGACAGATGGCAGTCATGCGGTTTTGCAGATATTGCAAAACTGGCAGATGCGCGGTTAAAATGCCGCTGGCGTTTTGAACAGATAACGGGCGTATATAGTTGCAGATGCTGTAAAATGGTCAGGCGCCGTCAAAAATTACTCTGGCAGATCGTTTCAGGGTAAACGCAGTAACAGTAAATTAGGCACAGAGGTAAATTTGGAGGCAGAAGCATGGACAGACAGAGCAGAATTTTGCCAGCGGGAATCCTTGCAGTAATGTTTGCAATGGTTTTTCTTACCGGCTGTACCACAGAGGAGCAGAAGGAAGCTGCAAAGAAATACCAGCAGCAGGCAGAGTACTATGCAGAAGGAAACAGCTTTGACAAGGCACAAAAGGTCATGGAACAAGCGCTGGAACAGACTCCAAAAGATGAAGATTTACAGGAAGCTGCAGATAAAATAAAGCAAAAAGCGGATGAAATGAAAAATTACAATGAGACGATGAAAGCTGCAATCGATGCAGTTGAAAAAGACGATGCAAAGGCGCTGGACGAGCTTCAGGAGAGTGAAGAGGGCAAGGCGCTTGCACAGATGGCAGGGGATGGCGGAAGCTATATATATCTGCCAGAGGGAGGAACTACTGGAAAAGGGATAGGATTTTATAATTTCCATGATTGCGGCTGCCATCAGTGGTATTATGGTGATTACAAGGATGGAAAACGGGATGGGAATGGAATATGGTATTATACCAGCAGCCATACCGAGGACGGAAACCTTTACAAAGAAGTGTACAATGGAGAATGGGGCCAGGATATGCCCAATGGAAAGGGGCATCAATTGATTGTCCTGGGTGACAAGGTAGATACAGACCAGAAATTCAAGGTGAAGGACGGATTGTTCTACGGTACTTATAAGATTAAAGATAAACTGGAAGACGGCACAGTTGTAACAGGAAAGTATAAGCTAAAAAAAGGGAAATATGTTACCATTTCTGATAAAGAGCTGGAAGCCAATAATTTTGCAGTGCCAGATAAACCGCATCTTGCTATTGCATTTTTATATGATAAGGCAGGAGAGTTAAAGAGCTGCACTATGGTTTATGCGAAGGACGTTACAAAAGGGGTAAAGCATTTTTATCAGGAAGATTCGTAAGATTCAGCGGCATCATTCCGTTTGTTTGGGCGAATGCGCATAAAAAGAGACTGTTTTGATAGGCAGTCTCTTTTTCGTCATATAGGATTCGGGTGTCAAAAGGCAGTTCCATAAAACCTTCTTGACAAACTGCACAAAGAAATACAAACGTTGTTCCAAGTATTAGGGACAGACGAATTTCTAAGTGTTTTGATTTTCTTCTAATTGTTAGTTTTTTTCTCTGCCTCAGCCATCTTCATAGCACGTACTTTTAATGGAAGACCAAACAAGGTAATAAAGCCTTCTGCGTCGTGATGGTCGTACAGGTCGCCTGTGGTAAAGCTGGCAAGGGATTCACTGTAGAGAGAGTAGGGGGAAGTAGTTCCAGCTTTGATAATATTTCCTTTATAGAGCTTAAATTTTACTTCTCCAGTTACATATTTCTGGGTGGAAGTTACAAAAGCCTGTACTGCTTCCCGCAGCGGCGTAAACCATTTTCCTTCATATACAATCTGAGCCATCTTGTTGCCAAGATCCTTTTTTACTTCCATGGTAGCGCGGTCCAGCACCAGTTCTTCCAACTGCTGCTGTGCTTCCAGCAGGATTGTTCCGCCAGGTGTCTCATAGACGCCGCGGGATTTCATGCCGACAACACGGTTTTCTACAATGTCGATAATGCCGATTCCGTGTTTGCCCCCCAGACGGTTCAATTCCCGGATAATATCGGAAACCTTCATTTCTTTGCCGTTGACCGTCTTGGGTACGCCAGATTCAAAAGTCATGGTCACATATTCCCCTTCATCGGGAGCTTTCTCTGGGGAAACGCCCAAAACCAGCAGGTGGTCATAGTTTGGTTCACAGGAAGGATCCTCCAGTTCCAGCCCTTCATGGCTGATATGCCAGAGGTTGCGGTCACGGCTGTAACTGCTGTCAGCAGAAAAAGGAAGGTCAATACCGTGTGCCTTGCAATATGCGATCTCCTCTTCACGTGACTGCATATTCCACTTATCACTTCTCCAAGCTGCAATAATTTTTAAATCAGGCGCCAATGCCTTAATGCCAAGTTCGAAACGGATCTGGTCGTTTCCTTTTCCAGTAGCGCCGTGGCAGATTGCAGATGCTCCTTCTTTTCTTGCGATTTCTACTAAACGTTTTGCGATGCCAGGGCGTGCCATGGAAGTACCCAGCAGATATTTGTTCTCATAAACTGCGCCGGCTTGTACACACGGGAGAATATATTCTTCCGCAAATTCATCTGTGATATCCTCAATATATAATTTGGAAGCACCAGATAATTTGGCACGTTCTTCCAGTCCGTCTAATTCCTCTTCCTGACCGCAGTCGATGCAGCAGCAGACCACTTCATAGTCAAAATTTTCCTTTAACCATGGGATGATGGCGGTAGTGTCCAGACCGCCAGAGTAAGCTAAAATTACTTTTTCTTTCATTTTTTTTTCCTCCGTTTTGTAAATCAAATGTTATCATTACTTAATATACAATAACACTTCTAAAAAGGCAAGTGAAAAAATATACATAAAAAATGAATATTATAGAAAAATAATGTATATTTATACATAAAAACGGAAAAAGGGCTTTACGAATGGAAAAAGATATATTACTATATATCAGATAGGAGATGACTACTGCTTGTAGAAGCAATGAGTGATAAAGATGAAATTTCTTTGAATTTCCGAAATATATGAGATCAGAAAGTGAGGAAGGCTGTATGATAAAGGCAGGAATTATCGGGGCAACAGGATATGCGGGTGCGGAGCTGGTAAGGTTGTTGCTTGGACATAGAGAAGTAGAAATCAAGTGGTATGGTTCCAGAAGTTATATTGATGAGAAATATGCCAAGGTATATGGGAATATGTTCCAACTTGTGGAGGAAGCATGTTTGGGTGACAATTTACAGGAATTAGCGGGGCAGGTGGATGTGATCTTTACTGCTACCCCGCAGGGGTTTCTTGCCGGGGCGCTGACGGAGGAAATCCTGGAACATGCAAAAGTGGTGGATTTAAGTGCAGATTACCGTCTGAAAGATGTAAAAGTTTATGAAGAATGGTATAAAATAAAGCACCAAAGCCCGCAGTTTTTGGAGGAAGCGGTATATGGGCTGTGTGAAGTCAATCGTGACAAGGTGAAACATGCGAGGCTGGTGGCAAATCCTGGCTGCTATACTACCTGTTCGATCTTAACAGCTTATCCCTTGGCAAAGGAAGGGCTGATTGATGTAAACACTCTGATTGTGGATGCAAAATCAGGAACCTCTGGAGCTGGAAGAGGTGCAAAGCTTCCCAATCTTTTCTGTGAAGTCAATGAGAATATGAAAGCATATGGTGTGGCTTCTCACCGCCATACGCCAGAGATTGAGGAACAGCTAGGATATGCTGCAGGGGAAACGGTAACGATCAACTTTACCCCTCATCTGGTGCCTATGAACCGTGGTATTCTCGCAACAGAATACGCGTCCTTAAAAAAAATAAAACAGGCAGATGGAACATATGCTTATCCCTCTTATGAACAGGTAAGGGCTGCCTATGACAAGTATTATCAGAAGGAATATTTTATTCGCGTGCTGGATCAGGGTGTATATCCTGAGACAAAGTGGGTAGAGGGAAGTAATTTTGTGGATATTGGATTTCAGATTGATGGGCGCACAGGCAGGATTATTCTTATGGGAGCTATTGACAATCTGGTAAAAGGGGCGGCAGGACAAGCGGTGCAGAATATGAATTTATTGTTTGGATTTCCAGAACAGGAAGGGCTAAGGCTTGTGCCGATGTTCCCATAAGTTGAAGAGGAAAGAATATGGCAGGGAAACAGGAATGGCCCATTGTTCCGGCAACTGTCCGGGCAATGGCACAAGAAGATTATGACAAGGTTTACAAGCTCTGGAAGAGCATTAAAGGTTTTGGCATCCGCAGCATGGATGATTCCAAGGAGGGGGTGGCGAGGTTTCTTCGCAGGAATCCTACCACCAGTATGGTGGCAGAGGCAGATGGTGAGCTTGTGGGAGCCATTCTCTGCGGACATGACGGGCGGCGGGGCTGTTTTTATCATGTGTGTGTCAGAGAAGATTACAGGCAACAGGGAATTGGAAAGGCAATGGCAGTTTCCGCTATGCGTGCCTTGCAAGAGGAACATATCAACAAGGTATGCCTGATTGCGTTTAAGAAAAACGAGGTGGGAAATTGTTTTTGGAAAAGTGTGGGCTGGACCTTCCGGGAGGATTTAAACTATTATGACTTTGTATTGAACGACGCAAATATCACTACGTTCCAATAAGCGGGGAAGGGCTATGGCAGCAGGCATGAGGAGTTGTAAATACCACAAAAATACAATGCCAGCTGTCAAAATAGCCATGGGGGTTTTGGATTTGCCCAAAGAAGAGGAGGAATTAAGTTGAAAACAGTAACAGGCGGTGTTACCGCGGCAAAAGGATATAAGGCCGCTGCGACGGCAGCGGGAATCAAATATGAAGGTCGAATGGATATGGCAATGATTGTCAGTGATGTGCCGGCTGTTTTGGCAGGGACTTTTACAACAAATGTGGTAAAAGCAGCTCCGGTGAAATGGGACCAGAGGATTGTGGCAGAGGAAGGGACGGCACATGCCGTGGTAGTCAATGCAGGAATAGCCAATGCCTGTACCGGTCAAGAAGGCATGGAGTACTGCCAAAAAACGGCAGAGGCTGCGGGAGAGGCATTGGGAGTTGAGACAGCACAAGTGCTGGTGGCATCTACTGGGGTCATTGGAATGCAGCTTCCTATGGAAAAACTTGCATCCGGGATTCGTGCCATGGTTCCAAAACTCAGCGATACCATAGAGAGCGGGCAGGAAGCAGCATGTGCGATTCTGACTACCGATACCAAGTCCAAAGAAGTGGCAGTGTCCTTTGAGGTGGAAGGAAAGACAGTGACTGTTGGAGGCATGTGTAAAGGTTCTGGCATGATTCATCCGAATATGTGCACGATGCTTGGTTTTGTGACTACAGACCTTGCCATTTCCCAAGAGCTGCTGCAGGAGGCATTAAGTGAGGATGTGAAGGACACTTATAACATGATTTCTGTGGACGGTGATACTTCGACCAATGATACAGTGCTGCTGCTTGCTAACGGCATGGCAGGAAATAAAAAAATTACAGAGAAGGACGAGAATTATCAGAAGTTTGCAGAGGCGTTAAACCTGGTAAATACTACCCTGGCTAAGAAAATGGCAGGGGATGGGGAGGGCGCAACAGCGCTCTTTGAGACAAAAGTCATTCACGCAGATACCAAGGAACATGCAAAAACTTTGGCGAAATCAGTGATTTGTTCTTCTTTGACAAAGGCGGCAATCTTTGGGCACGATGCGAACTGGGGCAGAATCTTGTGTGCCTTGGGCTATTCTGGCGTGGAGTTTGACCCAGAGAACATTGAGCTGTTTTTCCAGAGCAAGTCTGGGCAGATTCAGATTTATAAGGATGGGATTGCGACAGATTACAGTGAGACGGAGGCAACAAAGATTTTATCAGACGAGGAAGTGACTGTTTTGGTAGATATGAAGATGGGAGAGGAAAAAGCGGCGGCATGGGGCTGCGACTTGACGTATGATTATGTGAAAATCAATGCGGATTACCGCTCGTAAATGAATGGTGCGCCAGGTGGAAGATGTTTTGTGGGCGAGAAAACAGGGGTGCGGATTTGGTTTTGCCAGCAAAGCTGGTCCGCACCCTGCAGTAAGAACGCCGATGGTGTTCTTGGAATCAGTGGTGTTTTGAAATAGAAGAGGAGAAAAAGATGGAAGAAAAGGATATGCAGAAAGTTTTACAGAAGGCAGAAGTATTGATTGAGGCACTGCCTTATATCCAGCGTTTTAACCGCAAGATTATTGTTGTAAAATACGGCGGAAGCGCTATGGTAGATGAAGAATTAAAAAAGAATGTGATTAAGGATGTAACCTTGTTAAAGCTGGTAGGCTTTAAACCCATTATCGTGCACGGCGGCGGGAAGGAAATCAGCAAATGGGTTGGCAAAGTGGGAATGGAGCCAGAATTTGTAAACGGGCTTCGAAAAACCGACGCTCCTACCATGGAAATTGCAGAGATGGTCTTGGGAAGGGTAAATAAATCCCTGGTGCAGATGGTACAGGAACTGGGCGTCAACGCCATTGGCATCAGCGGCAAGGATGGCGGATTGTTAAAGGTAGAGAAAAAATATTCCAAAGGACAGGATATCGGTTATGTGGGCGATGTGAAAGAAGTCAATGCAAAGGTGCTCTACGACCTTCTGGAAAAGGATTTTCTCCCGATTGTATGCCCGGTAGGGCTGGATGAGCAGTTTGAAAGCTATAATATCAATGCGGACGATGCGGCATGTGCCATTGCAAGGGCAGTGAATGCAGAAAAGCTCGCCTTCTTAACAGATGTAAAAGGCGTCTACAAAGATCCAGAAGATAAATCTTCCCTGATTTCAGAGCTGTCTGTATCGGAAGCCCATGAGCTGATTGGAGACGGGACGGTTGGCGGCGGTATGCTGCCCAAATTAAATAACTGTATTGAGGCAATCAAAGACGGCGTTTCCAGAGTACATATTTTAGACGGGCGGATTCCACACTGCCTGCTTTTGGAGATCTTTACCAACAAAGGAATTGGCACGGCAATCTTGGGAGACAGTGAGGAGCGGTTTTATAGCGGACAATAAAGGATTTTAATGACGAAGGAGTAATGGAAATGGAAACGAAAATTTTGATGGAGCAGGCAAAAAAGCATATTTTACATACTTATAACCGTTTTCCAGTGGTATTAGATCATGGCAAGGGCGTATACCTCTATGATACAGAGGGAAAGAAATACCTGGATTTTGCAGCGGGGATCGCAGTGCAGGCTTTGGGCTACGGAGATCCAGAATACAATGAGGCATTGAAAATACAGATTGATAAACTGCTGCACACCTCCAACTTATATTACAATCAGCCTATGATTGATGCGGCAGGGAAGCTTTGCGCAGCTTCCGGCTTGGACAACGCTTTTTTCACCAACAGCGGCGCGGAAGCCATAGAGGGCGCCATCAAGGCGGCAAAGAAATATGCCTATGAGAAGGATGGAAGCACAGATCATGAGATAATCGCCATGAACCATTCCTTTCATGGGAGAACTTTGGGCGCCCTTGCCGTAACTGGAAATTCCCATTACAGGGAGCCGTTTGAGCCGCTTCCAGGGATTGTGAGGTTTGCAGAGTATAATGATTTGGACAGCGTAAAAGCGTTGATAAATGAAAAAACCTGCGCAATTATTCTGGAAACCATCCAGGGCGAGGGGGGCATTTATCCGGCACAGGAAGAATTTTTAAAGGGTATCCGCGAACTCTGTGACGAACAGGATATTTTGTTAATCCTGGATGAAATCCAGTGTGGTATGGGCAGGACAGGAACCATGTTTGCATGGCAGGCCTATGATGTAAAGCCAGATATTATGACCTGTGCCAAAGCATTGGGCTGCGGCGTCCCAGTGGGCGCCTTTGTGCTGACAAAAAAGGTGGCAGACGCTTCCTTAAAACCAGGCGACCATGGCACAACCTATGGAGGCAATCCTTTTGTGGGAGCGGCAGTCAGCAAGGTATTTGATATTTTTGCCCAGAGAAACATGACAGGTCATGTGAAAGAGATCGGCGTTTATCTGGAAGGGAACCTGGAACAGCTGCAGGCAGAGTATGGTTTTATTACCGCAAGAAGGGGCAGGGGGTTAATTCAGGGGCTGGAGCTTTCTATCCCTGTCGGAGAAGTCAGTACAAAAGCACTGGAGCAGGGACTGCTTGTCATTACGGCAGGAACGAATGTGCTGCGGTTTGTACCGCCTTTGATAATTGAGAAAAATCATATAGATGAGATGGTGCAAAAACTGAAAAAAGTGTTTGATATGTTTTAATGGGGGTGCCGTAAGGCGCCCCCATTATGACCATTCGGTCATTTCATAAGGTAATCCTTGGACGTCCCATTATGACCATTCGGTCGTTTCAAAAGGTATAATAATTCCAACATTGGGCATCCTTTCAAAAAGAATGTATTTTAGGAGGAGACGGATGATTGGAATTTTTATTGCACTTTTATCAGGAGCTTTGATGAGCGTACAAGGCGTATTTAATACGGAAGTAACTAAGGGAACCAGTATGTGGGTCAGTACAAGCTGGGTACAGTTTTCAGCTCTTGTAATCTGCCTTGTGACCTGGTTTTTCACGGATCGTTCCAGTTTTGCAGGTATTTTGCAGGTACAGCCAAAGTACATGCTTTTGGGCGGTGTGATTGGAGCTTTTATTACTTATACCGTAATCAAGAGTATGGCGTCCCTTGGTCCTGCACAGGCAGTTATGCTGATTGTGGTTTCTCAGTTGATTGTGGCGTATATGATCGAATTGTTTGGCATATTCGGTGTGGATAAACAGCCTTTTGCATGGCGCAGGATCTTAGGGATGGCAATTTGCATCGGCGGCATTATTCTGTTTAAATGGGAATAGAAAAATTCAGAAAGGCTCTTGTAATAAACTAAAATTTTCGTTACAATAGAATGGATTGATTCGTGAATAAAGCTTTTCTCATTCCTTTGTATAGCAGAAAGGTGGGAAAAGGTTGAAAAAAACTAAAAATATCATATGTATCCTTCTAATTATTTTCCTTACAGCAGGCTGTAAAGAAGATGGAACATCCATAGATACACAAGGGCTGCTGTTGTCAGAGGAAGAGGAAGGATCTTCAGAGGAACCAATTCAAGATGATACAGCAAAAGAGCAGGCAGGAGAGCCCATCATTTATGTCCAAGTATCTGGTGCAGTAAAAAAACCAGGCGTCTATAGGCTTCCAGAGGGCAGCCGGGTATTCCAGGCATTGGAACTTGCCGGAGGCATGACAAAGGAAGCAGATGAAAAAAGCCTGAATCAAGCCCAGGAATTGACAGATGGGCAGATTGTCTGGGTCATGACGGCAGAGGAAGCTGTATCTTTGGAGCAGCCAGAGAGTTTGCCCAATGATGATGGGAGAATTAATCTGAACACTGCCACACAAGAAGAGTTGATGACACTGCCGGGGATTGGAGAGGCTAAGGCGAAGAGTATTCTTGCCTGGCGGGAAGACCACGGCAGTTTTGAACAAATCGAAGATATCATGAAAATAGAAGGAATCAAAGAAGGCGTATTTTCCAAGATAAAGGACTACGTCAAAGTTCAATGAGGTGAAATAATGGCAAAAAAGGTTCTTGTAGTCGATGATGAGAAGTTAATTGTGAAAGGAATTCGTTTTAGTCTGGAGCAGGACGGCATGGAGGTTGACTGTGCCTATGACGGCGAGGAAGCTTTAAAGCTGGCGACTGAAAATACCTATGACATGATACTGTTGGATGTAATGCTGCCCAAAATGGACGGTTTTGAAGTCTGCCAGCATATCCGGGAATTTTCTAAAGCGCCGATTATCATGCTGACAGCAAAGGGTGACGATATGGATAAAATTTTGGGATTGGAATATGGTGCCGATGACTACATAACAAAGCCATTTAATATTTTGGAAGTGAAGGCACGTATCAAAGCAATTATGCGCAGGACTTCCCCAAATCAGCGGAAAGAAGAAAATCCAAAGATTGTGGAGAATAAAGATATGCGTTTGGATTGTGAGAGCCGGCGCCTGTTTATTTTAGGAAAAGAGATCAATGTCACCGCAAGGGAATTTGACCTTTTGGCGCTTCTGGTGCTGAACCCAAACAAGGTATACAGCCGTGAAAAACTTTTAAACCTTGTATGGGGCAGCGACTATCCTGGAGATGTGCGGACGGTGGATGTACATGTAAGGCGTCTCCGTGAAAAGATCGAGGTCAATCCCAGTGAGCCGAAATATGTGCATACCAAATGGGGCGTAGGTTACTATTATCAGGGATAGGCAGCGGAGACCAAGATGAAAAAATTGAAATTTTTGCACAGCCTGAAATTTCGGCTGCTTTTACTTATCACATTGATTGGAATTGTGCCAAATTATATCTTGCGGTTTGGAATTCTTGCCAGTTATGAGAGCAAGGCAGTTTCCAACCGCAGTATTGATATTATGAGCCAGGTGAAAATATTGGGGAACCAGGTGGTTACATACAATTATATGACAGATACTTCTGTAGAGATTGTCAATACCCAGTTGGAGCAGTTGTCTAATATATATGACGGCAGAATTTTGATTATCAATGACCATTTTCAGATTGTAAAAGATACTTATGGCTTGGACGCGGGCAAGACCATTATCTCCGAGGAAGTGGTAAAGAGTTTTCAAGGGGAAGAGATCAATAAGTATGACGCAGATAACCGGTATATCGAGCTGGCAATTCCCCTGAGAAATACGGATACCAAGGAAAACCAGGGCGTTATGCTGGTGAGTGTCTCCACAGACAGTATTATGATGAACTACGATTACCTGAAGAAAAATGCACAGGTGATTGAGCTGGCAATCGCAGTCATTATATTAGCTTTTGCCATGTTTTGCGCCAAACGCCTAGTACAGCCCTTTGGAAAACTTACAAAATCCTTGGAGGATATTCAGACGGAAAATGAGCAGGAGGAGCTGATGATCTCTGATTATACAGAGACGGAAGCAATTTCAGATGCCTTTAATGAGATGCTGGGGCGAATGCGGGTGATTGATGATTCCAGGCAGGAATTTGTTTCTAATGTGTCCCATGAATTGAAAACCCCTCTGACCTCCATGAAAGTTCTTGCAGATTCCCTGTTGGGGCAGGAAGATGTTCCGGTGGAGCTGTACAAGGATTTTATGAATGATATTGCGGAGGAGATTGAACGGGAGAACAAAATTATCAATGACCTGCTGTCCCTGGTAAAGATGGATAAGGCGGCAGGCGGTCCCAATATTACCCAGGCAAATGTAAATGAGCTGTTGGAAATGATTATGAAGCGTCTGCGCCCCATTGCAGAAAAGCGCAATATAGAACTGGTGCTGGAGAGTTTCCGTCCAGTCAGTGCAGAAATTGATGAGGTGAAAATGACCCTTGCGCTTTCAAACCTGGTGGAAAATGCGATTAAGTACAACAAAGAAGACGGATGGGTGCATGTATCTTTGAATGCGGACCATAAATATTTCTTTGTGCGTGTGGAAGACTCTGGAATCGGTATTCCGGAGGAATGTTTAGAGCATATTTATGAGAGGTTTTTCCGTGCAGACAAATCCCATTCCAGGGAAATCGGCGGTACAGGGCTTGGGCTTGCTATTACCAGGAATGCCGTGCTGATGCACAGGGGCGCCATCAAAGCCCACAGTAAGGAAGGGGAAGGGACGATTTTTACAGTTCGGATTCCACTGACCTATATTGTGTAGGAGGATTTTCATGAAAATAGTAAGATGGAAGCCGATTTTAGTTTGTTTCCTGCTGTGTATGACAGAAGTGATTGGCTGCGGAGGAAATAAGGAGGAGGCTTCAGAGTATTATATTTTTTATATGAACAAAGAGAAGACCAAGACAGTTGCTGTAGGTTATGAGCCCAAAGAGACCGGTGCAAAGGCTATGATCAAGGAGTTTCTCAAGATACTCTTTCAAGATACGGATGACCCAGATTACCGTAAGCCTGTGCCCAAAGATGTCAAAGTGGAAGCCTGGAAATTTAAAGATGGACAATTATATCTTTATTTTAACAGCGCTTATGGGGAGATGGACAATATTGAAGAGGTATTGTGCCGTTCCGCTATTGTTCGGACTTTAATTCAAGTGGAAGATGTGGAATGCATTTCTTTTTATATTGGTGACACTCCCCTGGTAGATGATGATGGAACCCCAGTAGGGCTGATGACAGCAGACAGTTTTATTGAGAATCCAGGAGAGCAGATTAATACCATCCAGACGGCAAACATTACCCTGTATTTTTCTAATCAGGCGGGAGACGGTTTGGTGCAGGAGATCCAGGAGATTCATTATAACAGCAATATTTCACTGGAAAAACTTGTGATGGAACAGTTGTTAAAAGGTCCGGTGGGAAAGAAGGGGCGATCAGCGATTCCAGACGGCACAAAGCTTGTAGGGGTGTCTGTACTGGACGGCACGTGTTTTGTGAATCTTAGCGAAGGATTTTTAAATCAAAATTATGAGATCACAGAACCGGTGGTGATCTATTCCATTGTCAATTCATTGGCAGAATTGCCAAATATCAATAAAGTCCATATTTCTGTGAACGGGGACAGCAATTTGGCTTACCGTGAGAAAATGGAACTGGGTACTATGTATGAGAGGAATTTAGATTATATGGATGGAAAGGCACAAAAGAAGGACAAAAAGAATAAAAAGGAAAAGAAAAAGTAGGAAAAGAAAAAGTAGGAAAAGAAAAAGCAGGAAAAGAAAAAGCAGCGGAAGAGAGAGGATAGGGGGAAGTCCATGGTAAAACGAACTGTTTGCTGTATGTGCCTTTCTCTCATATTGGGAATCTGTTATGGAAGCGGCGGAGAGACAGTGGCTGTGTGTGGGGAGCTGTTGCTGCTGAGTATCGTAGCAGTTGGAATCCTTCGAGACCATAAAAGGGTTGGTTATGCAAGCCTTTTGCGGCTGCTTCCCTGTATTTGCTTGTTTTCTATTGGCGCCGCCCATGTACAGGCAAAGGAGGCGGTGCGAATGGATTTGGAGGGGCTTCTTGCAAAAGGGCAAGAAGTGGTTGTACAGGGAAAGGTTTCCAGGAAAGAGAAAAAGGAACAACAATGGATTTATTATCTTACAGGCACACAAGTGAGGGTGGGCAATAAGGTTTATCCCAGTTATGGGATTCTAGTTTATAGTTCTAGTATGCAGTACCAGCCAGGAAATATTCTAAAAGTGACTGGAAGGTACGCGCCATTTCAAATATCCCGCAATCAGGGCAATTTCAATGAAAAACAATTTCAGCAGAGTAAAAAATGGGAGTTTGGCGTCCGTTCCAACAGGGAGGAGCTGATCTCGGCAAAAGAAAACAGATATCTTGTGTTCTTAAGAAAAATTCGTGAGACGATCAAAAAGGTGTTTGTCCGTTCCATGAAAGAAAAAGATGCCGGCGTGATGGCAAACCTGGTGTTGGGAGACAGAAGTTTGATGAATCAGCAACTGAAGGAAATATATCAACAGGCAGGAATTTCCCATATCCTTGCGGTTTCCGGCCTTCATGTGTCGCTTCTTGGTATGGGGGCTTTGCACCTTCTGCAAAAGCTGGGAGGGTCCAAGAAAGCGTCGGCATTGTCTGCAATAGGGGTGGTCTGTAGTTTTGGACTGCTTTCTGGAATGGAAGTTTCCATTTGCCGTGCAGCAGGTATGTTTGTATTGTTGATGGCGGCTCAAATTCTTGGGTACAGTTATGATTCTGTGTCGGCATTGTCCGTCTTGGCAATGGTGCAGCTTGCCAGCAACCCTTTTTTAATTGAGAATACAGGTTTTTTGCTTTCTTACAGCGCTGTCTTGGGTGTGACAGTAATACCAAAGATTTTAAAAGATGTCCAGAGGGAGCAAGAATCAGAGAATCCCAAGGAAGCGTTAAAGGAATGCCGAAAAGCAAAAGAGAAAAATCCCAAGAAAGCGTTAAAAGATTGCAAGAAAACAAAGACAGAAAATCCTCGGCAATTCTATTGGTTTGGCGAAGGCAAGGAATTATGCCTGGATTTTTTGCAGAGAATACGGTTAAATATTAGGGAAACCATGTTTGCCAGTATCTGTATCCAGCTTGCAACACTACCGTTGACCTTGTATATTTCTTATGAGATACCATGCTTTAGCGTCCTTGTCAATGGGTGCATCTTGCCGTTTTTTGGAATTCTTTTGTTTTTAGGAATTGTGGGAGGAATTTTTGGATCTTTGGTTCCCTTTTTGGGAACAGTGTTGTTGGCTCCTGCCGGATGGATTTTGTCTTTGAATGAAGCGATTTGCCGGATGTTTTTGGATTTGCCAGGGGCAAAACTGATTACTGGGATGCCTTCCGCCGAGCTGGTGGTTTTTTATTACGGGGTTTTGGCGGTTTGCCTGTATCTGGTTTGGAACAGCAGGAAAAAATACTGGTTTGCAGGGGTTGGAATTGCGTGCATGTGCCTGTTGTTTGTGCGCGAAAGCCCTCAGTTTGAGATTCATATGCTGGATGTGGGGCAGGGGGACGGAAGTTTGATTCAGACAGAGGAGGGAGCGGCTTTTTTTGTGGACGGAGGGAGCAGTAATGTGAAACAAGTGGGAAAATACCGGATTTTGCCATTTCTAAAATCCAAAGGGATTTCTTCCATACGCGGATGGGTGGTAAGCCATGCCGACGCAGACCATATCAGCGGGTTGGAAGAGGTTTTACAGGAAGGATTTCCGGTGGAATACCTGGTGCTCGCCCAAGGCATGGTTAAGGATCAGGCAATGGAGGAGTTGGTACAGTTAGCGAAAAAAGCAGGAACCAAGATTTTGTATGTAAATCCAGGAATGGAATTTGGAACGAAAGATACTGTATTTACCGTACTTGCGCCAGGAACGGCAAAAAAACGCAGGACAAAAGCCCAGACAGAAAAAGAGACGGCTGATTCAGATCGAAATGCAGCATCCCTGGTGGTAGCTGTACAGTATCAGGATTTTACAGGAATTTTTACGGGCGATATTGGAAGGGAACAAGAACAAAAACTATTAAAAGAAAATATTTTAAAAACATATGGTATAGAGAACATCCAGTTTTATAAGGCTGCGCATCACGGCTCTAACAGTTCCAACAGCCAGGAATTTTTGGAGGCGCTTTCCCCAAAAATGACTGTGATTTCCTGCAGTGCAAAAAATTCTTACGGACATCCTGGCAAAGAGGCATTAGAACGAATCATACAGACAAAAAGCAAGGTATTTTGCACAATGGAACATGGACAGATAAAGGTGAAGCCAGAGGGCGCTGACATCCGGGTATGGACATATTTACCTGAAATAGTGTATGATAGAAGGAAGTCAGAAGCGGCAAAGCTTAAGACAAGCAAGGCGGCTTGGAAGACAAAGAGGTAAGGGGAAAAGAAGTTGTGAATTCTTTCACTCACTGCCTGTTTGCACCCGTAGGGCACGTTGTGCTGAAAAACGGATAGAATGGAGGGAAACATGGATGAAAGGGATTGACGAAGATATCAAAAAAGGAAGTTTTCAGCCGGTATATCTGCTGTATGGTGAGGAAAGGTATTTAAAAAGGCAGTACAAACAGAAATTGAGACAGGCGCTTGCAGCTTCAGAAGATACGATGAATGTTGCCATGTATGAAGGGAAAAATTTTAATCCCGGTGAACTGATAGACTTTGCAGAGACGCTTCCTTTTTTTGCAGAACGCAGGCTGATTTTGCTGGAAAACAGCGGAGTATTTAAAAGTCCCTGTGATGAGCTTGCCGACTATATGAAACAGATTTCTGAGACAACCTGTTTTGTGTTTGTAGAGGATGACGTGGATAAGCGCGGCAAAATGTACAAGGCAGTAAAGAAGGCAGGGAGAGTGGTAGAGTTTGCAAGACAGACAGACGCAGTGTTGACGCGGTGGATTTTGTCCAGGATGAAACAGGAGGGGAAAAAAATTACCCATGCTGATATGCAGTTGTTTTTGGAAAAAACTGGAAACGATATGGAAAATATTGATAAAGAATTGGAGAAATTGTTCTGTTATACCCTTTGCCGGGATGTGGTTTCCACAGAAGATGTGGAAGCAGTCTGTGTGGTACAGACAACGGGAAAGATTTTTCAGATGGTGGAGCAGATGGCGTCCCAGCAACAGAGGAAGGCGTTAGAGTTGTATTATGACTTGCTGGCGTTAAAGGAGCCGCCTATGCGGATTTTATTCCTGATTGCACGCCAGTTTCATATTTTGCTGCAATTAAAAGACTTGTCAGATCGCGGGTATGACCATAAATTTATGGCGTCCAAGGCTGGAATACCAGAATTTGCAGTGCGCAAAAATCTTGCCCAGGCAGAACATTTTACCAAAGGACAACTTCAGGAAGCGGTGGAAGACTGCGTCCAGACAGAAGAAGATGTCAAGACAGGTAAACTCAATGACCAGATTGCGGTGGAGCTGTTGATTGTGAAATACAGCAGGAAAGAATGAATACAAGAAATTGTTTGAAGGGAGACATAGTATGGCAGTAATTGATCAAAGTAAAATCAGAAATTTTTGTATTATCGCACATATAGATCACGGAAAATCAACCCTTGCTGACCGGATGATTGAAAAGACAGGGCTGCTTACCAGCCGGGAAATGCAGGCGCAGGTGTTGGACAATATGGAGTTGGAGCGGGAAAGGGGAATTACCATTAAGGCACAAGCTGTCCGTATTGTATACAAGGCAAAGGATGGGGAAGAATATATTTTTAACCTGATTGACACGCCGGGACATGTAGATTTCAACTATGAGGTGTCAAGAAGCCTTGCGGCCTGTGACGGAGCCGTCCTTGTGGTGGACGCGGCGCAGGGAATTGAGGCGCAGACCCTTGCCAATGTGTACCTTGCCTTAGACCATGACTTGGATGTGCTTCCGGTGATCAATAAAATTGATTTGCCCAGTGCACAGCCAGAACGTGTGATAGAGGAAATTGAAGATGTGATTGGGCTGGAGGCACAGGACGCCCCACAGATTTCTGCAAAAACCGGATTGAATATTGAAGATGTGTTAGAGCAGATTGTGGAAAAAATTCCTTCTCCTGGGGGGAGCCCAGATCATCCCCTGCAGGCTTTGATTTTTGATTCTTTGTATGATTCTTATAAGGGAGTCATTGTATTTTGCAGAATCAAAGAGGGGACTGTGCGGGTGGGAACCGCCATTTTGATGATGGCAACCAAAGCGACGGCAGATGTGGTGGAGGTAGGATATTTTGGAGCCGGGCAGTTTATCCCTTGTGAGGAATTGAGTGCCGGGATGGTGGGATATATCACGGCAAGCCTGAAAAATGTCAGGGACACCCAGGTGGGAGATACCATTACAGACGTCGCAAATCCCTGCAAGGAACCCCTGCCAGGTTATAAGAAGGTAAATTCTATGGTGTATTGTGGGATGTATCCGGCAGACGGCGCAAAATACCCTGACCTTCGGGACGCCTTAGAGAAACTGCAGTTAAACGACGCAGCCTTGCAGTTTGAGCCGGAGACTTCTATTGCACTGGGGTTTGGATTCCGCTGCGGATTTCTGGGGCTGCTGCATTTAGAGATTATTCAGGAGCGTCTGGAGCGGGAGTACAATCTGGATTTGGTGACTACGGCTCCTGGTGTTATTTATAAGGTCCATAAGACCAATGGAGAGGTGGTTGAGCTGACAAACCCCTCCAATCTGCCGGATCCAGCGGAAATTGAATATATGGAAGAACCTCTTGTCAGCGCGGAAATTATGGTTACCAGCGAATTTATTGGTGCCATTATGGATTTGTGCCAGGAGCGGCGGGGAACATATATCAGTATGGAATATATGGAAGAAACCCGTGCCCTTTTAAAGTATGACCTGCCCTTGAATGAGATTATTTATGACTTCTTTGATGCGCTGAAATCCCGTTCCAGAGGTTATGCTTCCTTTGATTATGAGATGAAGGGCTATGCCCGGTCTGAATTGGTAAAGCTGGATATATTGATCAACAAGGAAGAGGTAGACGCTTTGTCCTTTATTGTCCACAGTGGGACGGCGTACGAACGTGGCAGAAAAATGTGTGAGAAGCTCAAAGAGGAAATTCCACGGCATTTGTTTGAAATTCCCATTCAGGCGGCAGTGGGAAGCAAGGTAATAGCTAGGGAAACCGTAAAAGCAATGCGCAAGGATGTGCTTGCAAAGTGTTATGGCGGAGATATTTCCAGAAAACGGAAATTGTTGGAAAAACAAAAAGAAGGCAAGAAGCGGATGCGCCAAATCGGAAATGTGGAAATTCCACAGAAGGCATTTATGAGCGTATTGAAGTTGGATGATAAGTAGTAAATGGAGAAAACAAATGAAAAATGAAAGCAAAAGGGAATTGGAATTATATCTCCATATTCCTTTCTGTGTACGAAAATGTTATTATTGTGATTTCCTGTCAATGCCTGCGGAAGAAACTCTCCGCAGGCATTATGTGGATATGTTGCTGGAAGAAATCAAATGCAAATCGAAAGCCTGCAGCGGATATCTTGTTTCCAGTGTATTTTTTGGAGGCGGAACCCCTTCCCTCCTTCCAGGAGTACAGATCAAGGAACTTATGGATGCCCTGCGGCAGAATTTTTGTATCAGGGAGGATGCAGAGATCACTGTGGAATGCAATCCAGGGACATTGACCAGGCAGAAACTGATTTTTTACAAAGCTGCAGGCATTAACCGTCTTAGTTTGGGACTGCAGTCTGCAAGTAACAGGGAATTACAGAGGATTGGAAGGATCCATACGTTTCAGGATTTTTTGGTTAGTTTTGACCTGGCGCGAAAAATAGGTTTTACCAATATCAATGTGGATGTGATCTCTGCACTGCCAAACCAGACGCTCCAGGACTGGGAATACACCTTAAAAAGAGTGTTAGAGACCAGGCCAGAGCACATTTCGGCATACAGCCTGATTGTGGAGCCAGGAACGCCTTTTTATGAGCAATATGGGGAAGATGAGCTGTGTCGGGAACAGGGGGTGGAGCCAAAAGATCTACCAAATGAAAAGACAGAGCGGCAGATGTATCAAATGACGCAGGAGTTATTAGGGCAAAAAGGGTATAGGAGATATGAAATCTCAAATTATGCCCTGCCAGGCAGAGCGTGCCGCCATAACATCGGGTATTGGCAGATGGTTCCCTATCTGGGGCTGGGACTGGGGAGTTCTTCCTTCCTGGAAAATATAAGGTTTTCTAATACCACAGGACTTTCAGGGTACTTAAAGGGGAATTTTGGGGATTTGGAGAAGATTTTGAATAAAAGTCCCAGCGAATCCTTAAGCTTTTCCCAGGGAAACCAGGAACAATCCCTGTGTTTCCTAAATAAAAAACAGCAAATGGAAGAATTTATGTTTCTGGGGCTTCGGATGACAGATGGGGTTTTGAGAAGCGCATTTGAAGAAAGATTTGGCTTAGAACTGGAAAGCATTTATGGAAATGTGTTGAAAAAATTGCAGCGGCAGGGATTGCTGGGAAGGCAGGAAGGCAGGATATTTCTCACAGAAACAGGAATTTCTGTGAGCAATTACGCGCTTAGCGAATTTTTACTAGAAGAATAAAAGCTCAGTGGAAGTGTGTTTTGCAATAGTACTTGACACAGGACCATAAAAGTTCGGTGAAAGGAATGTAAACGGTTGACAACAAAAAAAAGCGGGTTTACATCAAAAACTGGTATGTCTGTTTAAAAAAGCCCGATAGAAAACGGTAGAGGTGAAATAGTTTGAAGGTTGGAGTTTGCGACGATGAACGTTTTGTGCGAAAAACCCTTGTGGAACAGGTGAAAAGAGTATATCCTTCTTTTCAGGTACAGGAGTATGAAAGCGGGGAGGAATTACTTGAGGAAGCAGCGGGGCTGGATATTATTTTTCTGGATGTTAAGCTGGACGGCATGGACGGCCTGGAGACTGCAAGGCAGATTCGCAGGAATGGTGTGAAATCTGTGCTGATTTTTCTCACTGCATGGGAGGCGTATGTGTTCCAGGCATTTGATGTGGAAGCGTTCCACTATTTGCTAAAGCCTTTAAAAAAGGAAAAGTTTTATCATGTGATGGAACTTGCGGTAAAAAGGGCAGAGGAAATAAGGCAGGAGAAAAAAGAACAAGGCAAAAGCATTGTAATAAAATCTGGCGCCGTGACACGCAGGATAGATGTAGAAGGGATTA
This sequence comes from uncultured Lachnospiraceae bacterium, assembly GCA_951801955.1. Taxonomy (GTDB): domain Bacteria; phylum Bacillota; class Clostridia; order Lachnospirales; family Lachnospiraceae; genus Petralouisia. The sequence continues at coordinate 31,791 of CATOOV010000012.1, read as the reverse complement.
TCTACGCAGAAGTGCAGAACCGAAAGATAACGTTGTACAGTACCCAGGAAAAGTTCGAATATTATGGGAAATTATCCGATTTAAGACAGGAGCTGGGGGAGGATTTTATTAGCCCTCACAGAAGTTATCTGGTGAATTTCCACTATGTGTCCAGTTATTGTGCGGCAAGCATTACCATGGATAATGGGGCAGAAGTGCCTCTTGCAAAACAGCGGTATAGGGAGTTTGTAAAACAATATCTTCAGTATATGAAACGGCTGAAGAACAAAAAGGCAAATTAAAGTTTTCTGTCTGGGAAGCTGGAAGAATCCCCGCGGCAAGAGGGCAAAAGTTATTCTTAAATTGAGGTGATAAGAGCATGATACCTTTTGCTGATTTTTTGTATGAATTTATTATTAATTTTGAAATGGGCATGGAAACTCTCTTGGAAACTTTTTTTCTATTTTGGTTGTGCAGTGCGTTTTTTGAAAAACAGAACGCTAAAGGAAAATCCAACAGGGGATTCTGGCTGGTTCCCCTTTCTTACTTTATTTCTATGATCATTTTTCAATTGATTCCCGTTGAATTTAGTTCCTTTCAAGCACGTTTATGGGCGTGCCTTGCAGCTTTTTTGGTTATGGCGGTTATATGGAGAGGGGTTATTTATCAGAAAGTGTTTTTGTCAGTTACTTTTTTTTCCCTGAGCTGGCAAGCGAGATCCTTTGTAAATTATACCCATCTTGTATTATTTGACGCTGAGACTAAGTTTTTTAATCAGGTCAGCAGAGGAAGATATGGCATGAGCTGGAAATGGAATATGGTGCATATTGGAGTCTATATGCTGGCAGGTTTATGTTTCAACGGCATGATATTTGCCCTGCTGGCAAAATGGATCATGGGAAAATTCCCATGGAGGAACCGCAATTTGTCAGAAAAGGAAAAGGCGTTCCTGCTGGTTCCTGGACTGTCTGGGGCTGCAAGTTATTTTTTCATCCGCTGGATCATTAATAAGTATAATATGATTGAGGGCAAGGATATTTTTGGAGAATATCCTTATTTTGGTTTTATGATCCTATGTATGAATTTGCTGGTAATCCTGTCGACTATGGTAGTGCTGAACCTTTTTGCGGATTTGGAACAAAAACGGGAAGAAGAGACCAAACAGGCAGTCCTTCAGCATCAACTGCAAGAAATGCAGAATCATATCAAGGATATGGAACAGCTTTACAGCGGTATCCAGGGGATGAAACATGATATCAAAAATCATATTACAGTTGTAGAGGAATTGATTGCGCGGCAGCAGATTGGGGAAGCGAAAGACTATCTGAAATCCATGAACCATGTCACAGAATCTTTAGACTATGTTTATAAAACTGGAAATCCAGTGACAGATGTGATTATTCAAGGAAAATATAAACGTGCGGTAAAGAACGGTATTTGGTTTGAATCTACATTTAATTTTCCGATTCTGAGCGATATAGATGTGTTTGATATCAGTATTATTTTAAATAATGCCCTGGAAAATGCCTTGGAAGCGGCTAAAACGACGGAAGAAGGGTATATTAAGGTATCCTCTGTGTTAAGGAAACAGACCTTCCTGATCGAAATCGTCAATTCTTTTTGCAGTGTCTTGGAGTTTGAACAAGGGACAGGGCTGCCGGTATCTACAAAAGCAGAAGCCGTCCAGCATGGAATGGGTTTGAAAAATATACAAAAAGTGGCTGAAAAATATTGTGGCGCCTTGGAGGTTGAAGTATTAAATCAGGAATTTATATTAACAGTAATGATGCAAGGAATTGGAAAAGGAGGAGATAAGATTCTATAACTTTAAGAAATTTTATATTGCAGATGAGGCGACATGGAAACAAAAAACGATTCTGCCAGATAACAGGTGCGGGACATTGCGGATGCTGCAAAGTACCATATCGCTTTTTTATATTAGGAAATTCCTCTGAATTCAAAATTAAAAAGAAAAAATATGTGCACGAGCACAAAAGGAAAAATATTTTTACACAATTACGCTCGGCGCGGAACAAAAGATGCGTTGGCGAAAATAATTGGTCACGAAGGCGCGTGAAACGCATTTTTGTTTATGGGCAGAACTGGGGATAGGCGCCCTGTCTGCAAAAGGTGCCTTTGATTTCTAGTAGAAGTTAGAAGTGAATCTTGAAATGAAAGTTGAGCTTAAAGTGAAGCATGTAATGGAAAAAATCATCGAAAAAAACTAATAAAACAGAAAAAACAAACTGAAATCATAAAAAATAAAACTGTTTATATGGAAAATTGCACAAAAAAGAGGGGATGGAAATTGGTAATCATAAAAAAACTAACCAAAAGAAGAATATATTATATTGATTTTTAACTGTAACGTGCGATAATAGTATTACAGTCGCAATGTATGTTTTTATGCAGGATGTAATCGTGTATCCTGCTTCATCTCAGGGGAAAGGAGTGAGGAGGTTACCTGAGGACTGGGGGACCAGCTTATAAAAGAAGGGAAATTTGGTTTCATAGGCATGGAATCTCAGAGAAACATACACTGTAAAAAGGGTGCATGACACCTAAAAAGGAAAGGGATGCAAGCATATGAAAAAGAAATTCCTGTCTGGCATTTTGGCGTTTTCCATGATCTTGGGACTTGCCGCGCCTATGCCACAGACAGTATCTGCTGCACAAGCAGAACCCAAAGAAATTGTACTTGACAAAAGTACGCAGGGCAATCCCATTGCGGGATTTAATGAAAAAGGAGAAGTTACCTATGCCGGTGACCCCGCAATTTTGGTAGACGGAGATACGGTATATCTCTATGTAGGCCATGATTACACTGGAAGCGGCGGTGGTTATACCATGCCAGATTATCTCTGCTATTCCACCAAGGATTTAAAAGAGTGGACATATGAAGGGGTTACTATGAAAATGACAGATGTGGCATGGGCAGATAATGTCAGCGCATGGGCGAGCCAGGTCATTAAGTATGATGATATGTATTACCTCCTTTATTGTGCGGAGAAAGCAGGCGGGAAAGGCAAGGCAACGGCAGCAGCGGTATCTGACAGCCCCACAGGTCCTTTCAAGGATGTGGGAATCCTGATCAATCCAGAAGATACGGATGCTTCCAAATATACCAGCGCTTCTGGCAAGAAGAGGGCAAAATCCTTTGGTCATGAAGACATCGACCCCACCGCATGGATTGACACTGATGAGAACGGGAAAGAGCATATCTATATGGCATGGGGCAATACCAACTGCTGGATGTGCGAGCTGGATATTGACGGAGAAAAAGTTTCTGTAAAAGACCAGAACGGCGACGGAAAGATCAAGCAGGAAGACGATATCTGGTGGCAGGATGCCGGCGCCATAGAGCTGATTGCAGCAGATACTACCAATAAAAATGATATGGTAGACTATACGGAGGCTCCCTATTTGTACCGCAGGCAGGATGAGAACGGCAATTATTATGGACCATACTATATGTTCTTTGCAATGCATTGGCGGGAGGAAATGGGATATGCGACCATTGATAAGCTGGGACATCCGACTGCTGATAAGCCATACAATACATGGACTTACGGCGGACAGGTGATGGAGCCGACCGGAACCTCCAATACCAACCATCCGGCAGTCTTTGATTTTAAAGGGCATACATATTTCATTTACCATAACGGCTCCCTTCCAGGAGGAAGCGGATACCGCCGGGTAATTTGTATTGAAGAATTAGAGTTCAATGAGGATGGTTCCATAAAATATGTGCAGGAAACGTCTACGGGGCTGACTGGGGTGGCAAGCCAGATCTATGACAGCAGCGACAAACCGTTGGCACACACACAATTTAATAATACTTTCAACAGTACGATGTATCCATATACAAATATAGCAGTTACACCTAACAGCGAGGCAGAGAAAGCAGATGCGCTTTGGGAAATTGAAGAAGGAAAAGCGGATAAGAGCAATGAGGCCTATGTAACCATTGAGTCTTACAATAAGCCAGGAATGTATCTGACGGTGGATAGTTCCCAAAATGTAGTGCTGGCACACGACCACAATGATGATAAAGCATGTACCGCGGCTGGAATCACTAAGGATTCTAAGAATATGACCTTCCGCACGCTGGAAGGGTTTGCAGGACGGGGAGTGACCTTTGAGAGTGTTGCTTATCCTGGATATTACCTGGTTTCCAAAGATGGAAAGCTGAGCGTAAGCAAGGAGCCGGAAGCATCAGAGTGTACCTTTGAAGTTTCACCAGATGCCAAGGTGGCTTCTGTTTCCGCACAGAAGACGACCAGGGCTTATGAAATAGGTGCAAAGGTTGATGACAACGATATCCGTATCAAGGTAAAATATGATAATGGGACTACAAGGACCCTTACCAGGGATTTTACCACCAATGCAGCTTCTATTGATACAAAAAAAGCAGGAACGAAAAGCCTGAAAATATCTTATAAGGAAAAAGGCGTGGTGACGGAATGTGAGATTCCGATTACAGTCCGCAGCAAGGTAGGGACAATACAAACAGATATTGACCCGGCAAAGCCTCTTCCAAAGAAGAACAGCAGTTATACGGTTAAGAATCTGAAATACAAGGTTACCAAAGTGGACGGCTACAATGCCGACGGAACGAATGGTACGGTTTCTGTCACTGGAATTAAGAGTGCGAAATTGACTTCCGCTACCATACCAGCCACGGTAAGCATTAATGGTTATACCTTTAAGGTAACTGCCATTGCAGACAAAGCATTCTACAAGAAGTCCAAGATAAAGACCATTACCATCGGAAGCAATATCAGCAAGATTGGTAAGAATGCCATTGCAGGTATCAACAAGAAGGCAACAATAAAAGTTCCTTCCGCAAGATATAAGGCAGTGAAGAAATTGTTGACCAGCAAGACTGGTTACAAGAAGACCATGAAGATTAAGAAAATCTAAAATCTCTAAGGGAAGGGAGAAAGAGAAATGAAGTATAAAAAAATAGTGAGTGGGCTACTGGCATGCGCCATGGTAGTTACTTCCGTGTTTACCGGAAATGTAACCACTGCAAAAGCAGCAGGTGAAGCAATGCCCACACCAGTAGCAACCTATGATTTTAATGCAGCAGAAGGTACAGTTTCACCGACAGAAGGCACATTAAAAGAAAATGTGGAAATGTATGGAAAAAAATTTGCAGCGTATAGCGGGGGCGCCAAATATGGCCCAGGCAGAAACAGCGATACAGACCCAAGTGATTTTTCTATCCAGACAGGTGATTATGGATTAAAACTTCCAGATGGACCGCTTGGGGAAAATTATACCGTATCCTTGTGGGTAAAGCCGACAGCAGGAGTGGATTTTGCTTCATCCGTAGTGTTCGTTGGCAGCCATGACCCAGCAAAGTGGATAGCCGTTGCAGGAGTTGACAGCAGTGATAACATGATGTGTTGGATTAGCGCTGGCAATACTAACAAAGGGAACACAAAAATAACACTCAATGAGTGGAATATGATAACGCTTGTCCAGGAAGGAACAAACGCAAAGGTTTTTGTAAACGGAACTGATATAAAAATAGATGGTAAGGACATTCCTCAAGGCATGGTAGATGCAGGTCAATACATTGCCCTTGGCTTAAATAATTGGGATAACATAGTAAAAGGCTACTATGATGATGTAAACCTGTACAACCAGGCATTGACGCCTGAACAGGTCAAAGCCCTTTATGAAGGAATTTCCACAGAAGATACTCCAGAAACCATATTTGATAAGAAAGGATTTATCGCAACAGATTCTTTTTATATGATGAAGGGAGAGAAAAAAGCGATTGAGGTAAATCTTCCATATGGAGTTGCAGAAAGCGATGTGGCAGAGAAAACCTTTACAGCAAACAAAGAGGGTGTTGTAACCATCAGTGAGGCAGGAGAGGTTACAGCAGCAGCAGCGGGCACAGTAGAGATTACCACAAGCATTAAAGTAGGAAATGTTACAAAGACAGCGACAACTTCCGTAAAAGTAAGAGAAGAAGGTCTTGATAAACTGACGCCAGTAAAAACGCTTGATTTTAATAATGAACAATTGCCAGAAGATGTAGCAATTATTAATGCAGCAAATGCAGAGTTTGAAGCAGGGGCTGTTCCAACACCTGTTTTTGAAGCAGGAAGGACAGGGGATGCTGCCGATAAGTCTGTAAAGCTTGGAACTTACGCCTTGAGGCTGCCAGGAAATATCGGTCCAAATTATACGGTATCTGTATGGGTAAAATCAAACCAGTTGAAAATTGCGGGTAATCATGCAATCTTCCTTTTAGGCAGTGGTCCTGATCCACAAGAATGGCTTGGCTTTGCAGGAAAAAATGTAGAAGGAAAAGCGAAGTTGTGGTCTGCTTCTGCTACAATGGGTTATGCAAATAACAGGGATTTTGGGGTAGAACCAAAGATGGTGAAAGATGAATGGACGATGTTGACATTGGCACAGGATGGCACTACCTTAAAAATCTACCAGGATGGAGAATTGTTGAATACGGTAGCTGACGTTGGGAAAATGCTGGATGGAGAAAACCAGAAAATCCTTTTGGGAGCAACTTATTGGACTCCAGACGGGCTGTTTGACGGCTGGGTAGACGACGTTAATGTATACAATGAGACTTTAACAGATTACGAAGTATCAAAATTGTTTGACAGTTCTTCCGAGGAAGATATTTTCAAGAAAAAGAGCTTTGAGGTGCATCCTAGCAAATTAAACCTTGTTGCTGGAAAAGAACCGAAAGATATTGTTGTAAAACTTCCGGCTGGCGTAAAGCAGGAAAGTGCAACGGTTACATTTACATCAAATAACACAAGTTTTGCGACAGTCAGCCAAACAGGTACGGTAACAGGCGTGGCAGAAGGCGCTACCACTGTTACGGTAAGCGTTACAGTTGGTGAAACCACATTGGAAAAAAAGGTAAGCATAGATGTAATAGACCCGGCAAGTATTGACCAGGAAGTTGCAGCAGATTATGATTTTTCAGGCGCCGTAGACGGCAAACTGGTGGATATTTCTAATCATGGAAATGATGCAGCCATCCAGGATCTGGATTGCGTTGAATTTACAGAAGTTGCAGATGATGAAGATTATATGACTTTCATAGGAGGAGAGAACGACGGTTATGTAGAGCTTCCTATGAGCATTATGGATGATTTGACAGACAAAGAACAGTTTACCATTGAGGCGAGATTTGCAAAGAGCGCTGACTGTGGTAACAATGCATGGTTATACTGCTTTGGTTCCAAACCGCAAAAGACAGGAACCAATTATATGTTCCTCTCCCCGAATTTTGATAGTAAGATATTCAGGGCAGGCATTAAAAACAGCAGTGTTGAGAAAGTGTTTGGAACTTCCATGCAGCCGGCAGTGGACCAGTGGTATACCGTAAATATGGTATTTAACAAGGGTACCGTAAAACTTTATGTAAATGGCAAGATGATCAAGGGAGACGAAGGAAATGAATTAAAGTCCGATTACAGCATTATGGACGACGTCATTACCCCTGGTACCCAGGATGGCATTCTTGGGTTTATTGGAAAATCCTGCTGGTCTGCTGATAAAAATTATAAGGGGAAAATTTCCCGGTTTACCGTTTACAACAAGGCTATGACAGATGAGGAAGTCCAGACTTCTGACCCAGCTTATCAGGAGGAATTTGAGAAAGAACTGGAAGATGGTTTAAAAGTAACGGATATTCTTGGAAAGAACGCATCTGCTGCAGAAGTAAGATATAACCTGTCCCTGCCATCTACCTTTAATGAGGTTGATTTGAAATGGGAATCTCTCTCAAAAGACGTCATCACAGATAAGGGCGTGGTAACAAGCGGCACAACTGACCAGAACGTAAAATTAAAAGCAACGGCTACTTCTGGCGCTTTGACAGCATCTGTGGAATTGGAAGTAACTGTTAAGCCAGTGGATAAAACCAAGCTGCAAGAGGCTATCAACAATGCAAATGTAAAAATGGCAGATCCTAATTATGCGCAGAGTTCCAAAGATGAACTCCAGAAGCTTATTGATAAAGGAAATACTATTTCCAAGCAGTCAGAGGTTGACAGTTTAGTCAGGGATATTAATAATTTTGTAAACAAGTTGGATTACAGCGACCTGTACAAAGATCCGTTTACGGCAATTGACGATTCTAAATTGGTGAAAGCAAACCTGACGGTGGCTCCTAAGGCAACTGCAAGCGTATTAAACGCAGGCATTCCGGCATCGATCAAGGATATGGTTACCGTGACATATAGATCCAATAAGACTTCCATTGCAACGGTAGATCCGAATACTGGTAAAGTAACTGCAAAATCAAAGGTAGGGTATGCAGTCATTACAACAACCGTAACTGCAAAATATGATAGTTTTGCAATGGAATACCAGACAGTTGTAAAAGTGGATCTTGACTTAAAGAGCAGTAAGAATGGAGTAACTGCAAAAGCAAGCGCAACCAGCCTGGCAAAAGGCAAGACCACTACAGTGAAGGTTACTTATAAGGGCGCGTCCAAAACAGCAAAGAGCAAAGGCGTAAAAGCAACCGTAACTTACCGTGCAACTGGCGCTGTCTCCGTTTCAAAGACAGGAAAGATCACTGCGAAAAAGGCAGGAACTGGAAAAGTTTATGTAAAGGTTGCCATGGCAGGAAAGAATATTACAAAGACACTTACGGTCAAAGTCGGAGAAATCACAGGCGCTAGTTCTGTAAAAGTAAAGAAATCCATTACCTTAAAGGTAAAAGGGCTTTCTGGCAAAGTAACATGGAAAGTTGACAAAACAAAGTTGGCAAAGATTTCCTCCAAGGGTAAACTTACCGCGAAAAAAGCAGGTAAAGTAAAAGTAACCGCAAAAGTTGGAAAGGTTACTATGACAAAGACCATTACGATCAAAAAGAAATAGGGGATCACAGACAGGAGGTAAGTGAATGAGACGTAAAATCGTGAACATTTTACTTGCTGCTTGTCTTACCGCAGGCATGGCAGTCGGTTCTTTGCCGACTGCCAGTCTGGGTGTAAAGGCTGCAGCAGATTTAGAGACGATCGTGGATCAAAACTTTAATATCCGGGAATCAGATATTAATCAGCTTCTGACTGGCGATTTGATTCTTCCCACAACCATAGAGGGGTTGGAAGGCGCGACCATTGCCTATAGCTTAGATAAGGAAGATGAAGAATATGCCAAAGTAGAGGAAGTAGATGGCAAAAAGGTTTTAAAGGTTACAAGGCCGAAAGCTGGCGATAAGGATCCAGATACTGGCAAGGAGGACAGGGATATTACCCTGAAGGCAGTCGTAACTTCGGCAGATGGCCAGACGTATGAGACATTTTTCCCCTTTACGGTTCGTGCAGGGCTGTCAGATGATTCCTATGCCGGGTATGTGTATGTTTGTTTTGCAGATACGAAGAATCCTGCAACATCGGCACATGAATATACGGATGTGCAGCAGGTGCATTTCTTCTTAAGTGAAGATGGGCTGAACTGGACGGCATTGAATGGTTTTAATCCGATTTTCAAGACAGGTTCTGATTATGCAGACTCGATTGAATCTTGCGGACCAAACAGCGTCAATTATAAGGTAGCAGAGGGGACAGATGTTGAGGCAACTACAAAAGGAGATGCTACCGTATTGTTCCCCTTTGAGGGAGACGACCAGGGAATCCGTGATCCCTATTTAATTCGGGGCTGTAAGAAAGATGGAAGTGATTCCAACAAGGTATGGCTTCTTGCTACCGATTTAAATACCCATTCCACCCAGTATCATGGGAATAAAGAAAATAATACGCTAGCTGGGGATACCTGGGGATTGACTTCAACCTATGGTGTAGGAAGTACCAGCCTCTTCGTCTATGAAACCGAAGACTGGGTGCATTGGGAGAGACGGTATATTGATGTGGGCAGTGAAATTGGCGCTTGTATGGCATGGGCGCCAGAGGCAATTTATAATCCTGTAAAAGATAATTATCTGGTATACTGGTCTGCACGTGTGGATGCAGATGGATCGGCGAGGGACCGTCTGTACTGCAATGAGACCAAAGATTTTAAAACCTTTGGACCAACCAAATTATATGAACAGGAACCATTTTATAAGAACTATGGCAAAAATGGAAGAGGCGGCAACAGCGGATATGGCAATATTGATACTTCCCAGCTTTGGGTAGCAGGAATGGATGATAATGGAGAAGAAACCCCATATGGCACTTTGTACCGTCTTGTGAAAGATGAGACCAATAACCATATTGAGCTGATGAAAGCTGACAGTGTCCTTGACCCGAAATATGAGGGGGAACAAGGGCAGGCGGCTTATGACGCTACGAAGGCGAATGCGGAAGGAATTACCCCCTTTACTTTGGATGGCGTCAGCTATGGCAGTAAAGCGGATCTTGCAAAATTAACTGGTGATACCAACCAGATTAAGACAGCAGACATTGTATATAACTGGTTTAAAGACCAGTCCGTAGGAAACCATTTTACCAAAATTGAAAATAAGGAAATGGAATCTAAGATAGGAGCTTATGAAGGCGCTACCATGTTCAAATTTATTGACCGGGATGAATGGTGCATCATGATTGATTTTTACGGCGATATGAGTGTCCGTTATGAACCATATACGACTACAGACTTAGATGATCCAAACAGTATTAAGAAACTTGCCAGCGGTTACGGACGCACAGGCGGAGATGTGGGATGCCATGGCGGTATGATTCCGATTACTGTCAAAGAGTACAATACCCTGATTGACACTTACAATGCAGATCCAAGTGTTGACAATTATCATCCTATCGATTATATTTCGGTTGATACCAGAAGTTTTGAGGAAAAGGCACAAGAATTAAAGGCAAAATTAGATGCTGCGGCAGCGACCAATAACTACAGTGACGGTGTCAAAACACAGATGAAAAACCTGGTAACATATAAGCTGAAAGGCAATGAGACAACAGAAGATTTGAATAAGCTGATTGCTAAGTGGAGTGCCCGTGCAGACAAACTCCTTAACAGCAAGATTAAAAATACGCCGGTTCTGCGGGCAGATACAGTTACAATCGTAAGCAATTCTCCTGCTACCATCTGCACCAAGGCAACAGACGGGCTGAAAACAAGCGTTACAGTGAAGGCGGAAGCAAACGTGGACAGCGAAACCAGCAAGATTACCTTTAAGAGCAGCAACATAAAAGTTGCAACCGTAGATAAGAAAAAAGGCGTGGTAAAGGCAAAGAAAGCTGGTACTGTGACGATTACGGCGACAGCGCCCGGCGGTGCAAAAGCAACCTGTAAAGTAACCGTAAAAGGTATTCCAAGTAAGATTACCTTAAATAAGAAAACGGTTACTTTGAAGAAAGGCAAGACCTTCCAGATAGCAGTCACGCTTCCAAAAGGAACCGTATGCTCCAAGTTTACTTATAAATCAAATAAGTCTAAGATTGCAGCCGTTTCCAAGACAGGTAAGGTCACTGCTAAGAAGAAAGGAACTGCTAAGATAACAGTTACCGCGGCAAATAATAAGAAAGCAAAAGCAACGATTACCGTAAAGGTAAAATAGGAAATGTTTTATTCCTGTGAGCAATGTACCCAAAGGGCACTTAGGAAAATAGCCATGTTTCCATGGATATTTGACTTGTATCACTGGATGTTTGTGATGATAGAGAATCCCGCAACCTGAAATATCAAGGGTTGCGGGATTTTTCCTATTTGTTTGGCATCTTATTGTCCAAAGAGGGGACACTAGAAGAAACCAAGAACCAGGCAGTGGATTATGCGAGGGAACATAAGTTGAGAAATCCGTGGTGATGACAGTGGCAGGGGCGGCAAACTGCAGGCTGGACTACCATTTACAGGATAGGGAGGTGAAAGGAGAATCGGATATGTGGACAATATTTGAAGAAATCAAATATAGAAGGAAGGGCAGAAGGAAAGTCAGAAGAGATTTAGAAACAGGGCTTGAGTTTGGATTATCTGAGGTCACCATTTGAAAGAGGCTGCAAAAGAAAGTGGATATCCCATTGAGCAAGGCACAAGAATATTTAGAAATGTTTGGGAAACAGAAAATGTGAGTATATGGATGTCTAAAGGCAATACAGTTTATTAGGGCTGTATTGTCTTTTCTAATATGAGGAAAATGTTGCGAAAGCGTCCGTGCTCAGTGTGGGAACGAAATCCCTTCCAATATTTCTAAAGAAATTATAAAATTGCAAAATACTATTGACAATAAAAAATGATAGTGCTATCTTAAGTACATGGATGTTAGCACTCCTTGGGATTGAGTGCTAACAAAATTCAAAACGCCGCCGGTGTTTTGGGGATGGCGCTCGAGCAGCGGAAACGGAGGATTGTAATGCAGGAACTGGATGAACGGAAAACAAAGATATTAAATGCGATTATCCGTAATTATCTGGATACAGGCGAGCCTGTAGGTTCTAGAACAATTTCAAAATATTCAGATTTAAATTTGAGTTCGGCAACGATCCGTAATGAAATGTCAGATTTAGAGGAACTTGGATATATTTTACAGCCCCATACTTCGGCAGGCAGGATTCCTTCTGACAAGGGATATCGTTTTTATGTAGATAATCTGATGAAGGAAAAAAATCAAGAAGTTACAGAGATGAAGGAGTTTATGATAGAGCACACAGAGCGGATGGAGCAGGTGTTAAAGCAGATGGCGAAAGTTCTTGCTGCAAATACCAATTACACCGCTATGATTACAGCTCCTTCTTATCACCGCAATAAGGTGAAATTTTTACAGCTTTCCCAGGTGGATGACAAACAGCTCCTTGCCGTTATTGTGACAGAAGGAAACCTGGTCAAGAATAAGATGATTTCAACCAGGGAAGCCTTAGATAATGAGACATTGCTAAAGTTGAATATTTTATTGAATACCAGTTTAAATGGGCTGTCAGCAGAAGAGATTAATCTTGGGACGATTGCCAGGTTAAAAGAACAGGCAGGAATCCACAGCAATATTGTAAGCGATGTATTGGATGCGCTTGCTGGAGTTTTCCAGGAGGATGAGGAACTGGAAGTCTATACCAGCGGCACTACAAATATATTGAAATATCCTGAATTAAATGATTCCCAAAAAGCAAGCGAGCTGCTCAATGCCTTTGAAGAAAAGAAACAGTTGGTTACATTGGTAAATGAAACCCTTGCCTCCCAGGAACAGACAGGGATTCAAGTATATATTGGCGATGAATCGCCAATACAGAATATGAAGGACTGCAGCTTGGTGACGGCAACCTATCAGTTGGGAGAGGGGATGCAGGGAACGATCGGGATCATAGGACCAAAACGTATGGATTACGAGAATGTCATGGATAATCTGAAAACTTTAAAAAGTCAGTTGGACGCTGTGTTTCATAAGAATAAAGAGCAATAGGAAGAACAGAAAGGTGAGTTGATATGGCGAATACAGAGAATAAAGAGATAGATTTAGAAAAAGAGGTACAGCAGGGGGAAACCCAGGCAGGGGATGTAAGCCAGGGGGAAGAGTTAGAAATGGACAAAGAAGATTCAGAAGACGTGAATGAAGATAACTGTAAAGCAGAGGAAGCTGCTGCAGAAGAAGAGGAATCGGAAGGATTGTCGGCAGACGAGGCAGCAGACACTGGCAAAAAGGGATTTTTCAAAAAGAAAGAGAAAAAGAATAAACAGGAAGAGAAGATTGCAGAACTGACAGACCGGGTACAGCGGCAGATGGCAGAGTTTGATAATTTCCGCAAACGGACGGAGAAAGAAAAGGCCCAGATGTTTGAAGTGGGAGCCAAAAGCGTCATTGAGAAAATTCTTCCTGTGGTAGACAATTTTGAGAGAGGTTTATCCGCTGTTCCTGAAGATGCAAAGGAAGATCCTTTTGTACAGGGAATGGATAAAATATATAAACAGTTAATGACAGAGTTAGAAAGCCTGGAGGTAAAGCCGATTGAGGCAGTGGGAAAAGAATTCAACCCAGATTTTCACAATGCAGTGATGCAGGTGGAAAGTGAAGAATTTGAATCCGGCATAGTGGCACAGGAGATGCAAAAAGGCTATATGTACCGTGACAGTGTGGTTCGGCACAGCATGGTTGCCGTGGTACAATAAGGACATTTGATACTTAATAACAAATTTATTAGATAACCATTTTATGAGGAGGTCTCAGTTATGAGCAAGATTATTGGTATTGATTTAGGAACAACAAATAGCTGTGTAGCAGTTATGGAAGGCGGTAAACCGGTGGTTATTGCCAATACAGAAGGAGCAAGGACAACACCCTCTGTGGTTGCGTTTACAAAGACAGGAGAGCGTCTTGTAGGTGAACCGGCAAAACGTCAGGCTGTTACCAATGCGGAAAAAACCATTTCTTCTATTAAAAGGGAGATGGGTACAGAACACAAGCGGGCGATTGATGAAAAGAAATATTCCCCCCAAGAAATCTCTGCAATGATTTTGCAGAAATTAAAAGCGGACGCAGAAAATTATTTAGGGGAAAAAGTAACAGAAGCAGTCATTACCGTACCGGCATATTTTAATGATGCACAGCGTCAGGCAACCAAGGACGCTGGTAAAATTGCAGGGCTGGATGTAAAGCGTATTATCAATGAGCCTACTGCGGCAGCCCTTGCATATGGTCTGGATAATGAAAAAGAACAGAAGATTATGGTATATGACTTAGGAGGCGGTACGTTTGATGTCTCTATTATTGAAATCGGGGAAGGCGTGATTGAAGTATTGTCTACTTCTGGAGATAACCGTCTGGGCGGAGATGATTTTGACCAGAAAATTACAGACTATATGCTTGCTGAGTTCAAGAAGGCAGAAGGTATTGACCTTTCCAGTGATAAGATGGCATTACAGCGTTTGAAGGAAGCAGCAGAGAAGGCGAAAAAAGAGCTGTCGTCAGCTACCACAACAAATATCAACTTGCCCTTTATCACAGCAACTGCAGAAGGTCCCAAACATTTTGACATGAATTTGACAAGGGCAAAATTTGATGAATTGACACATGATTTGGTAGAGCGCACCGCCGTACCAGTACAGAATGCATTGAAGGATGCAGGGCTTACTTCTTCTGAATTGGGCCAGGTATTGCTGGTAGGTGGTTCCACACGTATTCCAGCAGTACAGGACAAGGTAAAACAATTGACTGGCAAAGAGCCAAGCAAATCTTTGAATCCAGATGAGTGTGTAGCTCTTGGAGCTTCCATCCAGGGTGGTAAGCTTGCAGGCGATGCAGGCGCAGGCGAAATCCTTCTGTTGGATGTAACGCCATTGTCCCTGTCCATTGAGACTATGGGTGGAGTGGCAACCAGGCTGATTGAGCGCAATACCACGATTCCTACCAAGAAGAGCCAGATTTTCTCAACAGCAGCAGATAACCAGACAGCGGTTGATATCAATGTGGTACAGGGTGAGCGTCAGTTTGTAAGAGACAACAAGTCCTTAGGGCAGTTCCGCCTGGACGGAATCCCCCCAGCAAGACGTGGAGTACCCCAGATCGAAGTTACGTTTGACATTGATGCCAACGGCATTGTAAACGTATCCGCAAAAGATCTGGGAACTGGAAAAGAACAGCACATTACCATTACCGCAGGTTCCAATATGTCTGATGCAGATATTGAGAAGGCAGTGAAGGAAGCCGCAGAGTTTGAGGCGCAAGATAAGAAACGGAAAGAAGCAATTGACACCAGGAATGATGCAGATTCCTTTGTATTCCAGACGGAGAAAGCTTTGGAAGAGGTTGGAGACAATATTGACGCTGCAGATAAATCCGCAGTGGAGGCAGATTTGGGCGTATTGAAGTCAATGGTGGAAGCTCATCCCAATGCAGATGAAATGACAGATGACCAGGTAGGCGAGATGAAAGCCGCTAAGGAAAAATTGATGGAAAGCGCACAGAAAGTATTTGCAAAAATGTACGAAAATGCACAGGCGGCACAGGGCGCACAAAGTGCAGGTCCTGATATGGGAGGTGAATCTGCCGCCTATAGTAGCGCGGACGATGATGTGGTTGATGCAGATTATAAGGAAGTATAATCATGGCAGAACAGAAGAGAGATTATTATGAAGTCCTGGGGGTAGACAAAAGCGCCGATGATGCCACAATTAAAAAGGCATACCGGAAACTTGCAAAGAAATATCATCCTGATATGAACCCTGGGGACGCAGAAGCAGAGAAAAAATTTAAAGAAGCGTCTGAGGCTTATGCGGTCTTAAGCGATCCAGATAAAAAACGCCAATATGACCAGTTCGGCCATGCCGCCTTTGACGGCGGTATGGGCGGCGGAGCCGGCGGTTTTGATTTCTCTGGAATGGATATGGGAGATATCTTTGGAGATATTTTTGGAGATTTGTTTGGCGGGGGAAGAAGACGTTCCTCGGCAAGCAATGGTCCCATGAAAGGCGCGAACCTGCGTGCCGCTGTGCGTATTTCCTTCGAGGAGGCGGCGTTTGGCTGCGAAAAAGAAATTGAAATTACCTTGAAGGATGAGTGTACTACTTGCCATACCACAGGGGCGAAGCCAGGAACCAGCCCAGAGACTTGCAACAAGTGCGGCGGGAAAGGAAAAGTGGTCTATACACAGCAGTCGTTCCTTGGCGTGGTCCAAAATGTCCAGACTTGTCCTGAATGCCATGGAACTGGAAAGATTATAAAGGAAAAATGCCCAGACTGCCGCGGGACCGGCTATATTTCCAAGAGGCGCAAAATCAAAGTGTCTATTCCGGCGGGGATTGACAATGGACAGAGCGTCCGCATCCGGGAAAAAGGGGAACCAGGCAGCAACGGAGGACCAAGAGGCGACTTGTTGGTAGAGGTTAATGTCAGCAGACATCCAATTTTCCAGCGCCAGGACATGAATATTTATTCCACCGCTCCTATTTCTTTTGCACAGGCAGCATTGGGCGGCGAGGTGCGCATCAGTACCATTGATGGGGATATTCTATACGATGTAAAGCCAGGTACCCAGACTGACACCAGAATACGCCTTAAGAATAAGGGAATTCCTTCCCTGCGTAATTCCTCTGTCCGAGGAGATCACTATGTGACCCTTGTAGTCCAGGTGCCCACCAGCTTAAATGAGGAGGCAAAAGAAGCGCTGCGGAAGTTTGACGAGGCAAGCGGGCAATCCTTAAAGAAACAGAACGGCACGGCAAGTGCAGAGAAACATACAAAGAAAAAAGGATTTATGGATAAAATCAAGGAAACCCTTGAGGATATCACAGATACAAATGGATAACAAGCTGGAAACTGTGAAAGAAATAATCACAGTTTCCAGCTTTTTCTTATCATATAGGATTCAGGTGTCAACATCCTTTTCTAAGACCACCTTTTGACACCTGAATCCATATAGGAAATTCCTCCAAATTTCCTATATGACCAAAGCCCTCCAGGCAGGATCGCAGGACCTGCCCCAGCGAAGCAAGGGTACTGCGGGGGGAAGTATATCGCTTAATTGGTCCGCCTCGGGCGGAAAATCCCACTTTGCGAGATTTTTTCTTGTAAATCCAGGTTTCATATTATATAATAGATAGAAATACAAAAATTGGAAAAAGTAATATAGCTGGATTTGTGTAGGCATGGCGGTTAGGAGGAAAATTTATGAGAAAAAAATATGTAGTGCCGTTTTTGATGATGTTGTTTTTGTTTGTGGGCGCAGTCCAAGTACAGGCCACAGCAGCGGATATCCAGACAGAGAGCGTTACTTTGACAGAAGGGAACCGTTATCGTGGCGAGTATTATCAAAAGCCAGAGGAGCGTTATCCAGTGGCAAAAGCAAGGTCATATGGTGCGAAAGCTTCAGAACAGACACTAGAGGAATATGTAGTAAAAGCATTGGAACAATTTGAAACACAAATTGATATCTCGTCATATCAGATTCCAGTGGATGAGGCAGGGACTGTTTTTTTTCAGATTTTAAATAATAATCCCCAATTATTCTATGTACAAGGCAAAATAAGTTATTCTTATAATTCTAGTACAAATAGGGTAATGTCTTTCAAGATTACTTATACTGATACGCCCGAAGAGGTTCTGCCAAAGAAACAAGCATTTCACAAGGCAGCGGACAAAGCGGTGGCCCAGGTGGATTCTTCCATGAGCGATGTGGAGAAGGCATTGGTGGTCCATGATTACCTGGTGCAGAGTTGTGAGTACGATTATGAAAACCTTTTAAATAACAATGTGCCTGCAGTTTCCCATACAGCATACGGCGCCCTGGTTGAAAACATGGCGGTTTGCGATGGTTATGGAAAGGCATACTTGTATCTTATGAAAAACAGGCTGGGGATTTCCTGCGAACTGGTGAGCAGTGATGAGATGAACCATGCCTGGAATATGATACAGATCGGCGGTGAGTGGTACCATGTAGACGCCACCTGGGACGATCCAACCTGGGACAGCATTGGGAGGGTTGCCCACAAATACTTCCTGCTTAGTGATTCAGCCATTTCAGACGCTGCCCACGACCACAATGGCTGGGTGACGACACGTACGGCAGATTCCATCCTTTATGATGCACAATTTTGGGCGGATATCAATTCATCCATCTATTATCTTCAAGGGGACTGGTATTATTCTTTCTATCATAAAGACACCCGCCAGACAGATCTGGTAAAAAGAACAGGGCTTTTGGATGGAACGGAAGAAAAGGTATATACGGAGCCTGCTACCTGGAATTATTATACTAATAGTTTTATGTATCTGTCCAAGGTTTATAACCGGATTTATTTCAATACCACAACCACAATTCAAAGGCTGGATGTGGATGGAACGATTACAGAAGTATATAAACCTACGATTCCCTCCGGGGAATTGATTTTTGGCTTTACCGTGCGTGGGGAACAGTTGTGCTATGCGCTTCAGCAAACACCGAATTTAAGCAGTAAACAATTAGTTCTCACATACGGATTGCCAGAGCTGAAACCGCAGGAAATCAAAGATGTATCTGCAGAAGCAGTGAAGACTGTCTATGATGGGACAGCAAAACAAATAACAGTCAACGGACTTCAAGCCGGAGATTTTGTCCAGTATGCGGGGGCAGATGGAATTTATTCGGCACAACAGCCAGAAATGGTCAATGCCGGAGTATATGAGGTATTGTATAAAGTAGAGAGGTTGGGATATGAAATTTTCTATGGAAATACCCAATTGGAAATAGAGAAAGCAGTTCCCCAATATACGGTTCCCACAGGGTTAAAGGGGAAGAGCGGCGCCACCTTGAAAGATGTAGCGCTGCCGAAAGGGTTTTCCTGGCAGACAGATCCTTCCACCAAGCTGAAAGAAGAGGGAACATTTCAATGGATAGTAAAGTATGTTCCAGAGGATGTTGCAAATTATAAGGAAGTTTCGGATCTTGAAGTGGAAGTTGCCGTAAGCTGCCCTGGACATCAATACACTTCCAGGGTAACAAAGGAAGCTACAGAGACACAGAAAGGGCTAAAAGCGTATACCTGTAATATATGCGGAAATACTTATACAGAAGACATTCCTATGTTGCAGCCCCAGAAGCCTGAAAAGGTGTCTGGTTTAAAAGTTAAGAAGAAGACGGTTGATTCTTTGACATTTACATGGAAAAAAGCGTCTAAGGTCAGTTACCGCTTGGTATTTTATAAGGGAAGCAAGAAGGTTTCTACCAAATATACCAGTAAAAATACCTATACTTATAAGAATTTGAAATCGGCAACAGACTATATACTAAAAGTTAAGCCTTACCGGGTTGTCAATGGAAAGAAAATTTATGCGGCTAAGGAGTGCAGTGTGAAAACAGCGACGGTTCCTGTTGCTGCAAAATTAAGCAAGGTAAAAAAGAGTGGGACCAGTAAAGCAAAATTGACCTGGAAAAAAGTTACTGGCGCCAGCGGCTATGAGGTATTTATGAAAACTGGAAAGGCTGGATATAAGAAAGTTAAGACGATCACCAATGGAAAGACTGTAACTTATACCAAGACAGGGTTAAAAAAGGGAAAAACTTATAGTTTCCGGCTGCGCACTTATCGAACAGTAAGTGGGACAAAGATTTATGGAGCATATAGCAATTCAAAATCATTGAAATTCCGTTAAGCAGGCATTCCTATCGCGTAATGTTAGATTGCTATTTTCTGTATAATATTGTAGAATGGAAGAAATACGTTTTTTAGATCAAGGACCAATGAGAATATCTCTGTAAGTCGGATGCCTTCGATGGAATACAGGGTAAGCCCACTTTGGAGGAAAGAAATTCAAAATAGGATCCGTGTTTTGACAGTGGCGCGGAACAAAAGATGCGTGAGCAAAAGAAGTTGGCCGTGGGGGTGCGTGAAACGCACTTTTGTCCTCATATAGGAAATTCTTCCGAATTTCCTATATGAGAAAATAAATATGCGCACGCGCACAAGTGGAAAAACTCACTTCGTGACTGTGCGCGGCGCGGAACAAAAGATGCGTGAGCAAAAGAAGTTGACCGTGGGGGTGCGTGAAACGCACTTTTGTTCCATTCAGAAATTTGCGTGCCTGTTTCTGCGCTTCGCTGCGGTCGGTGTGAAACAGATGTCCATGTGACTTGCAGTACCCATCGCAAGCAGTAAATCTCGCAAGTGGGATTCTTTTTAGAGTACAAAGGAGGCAAGGGGAATGAGTCAACCGAAATGGCAGATGGGGAAAATGCCCCAAGAGCCAGTGGTGGAAATTTTTCAGGGGAAACAGCAGTGGGATTTTGGGCAAAAACCAAGGCAAGAAGGTTTCCAAAAGAAACAGCAGTGGGACTTTGGGAAGAAACTGACACCAGAGGGTTTCCAAGAGAAACAGCAGTGGGACTTTGGGAAGAAACTGACACCAGAGGGGGTTCAAGAGAAACAGCAGTGGGACTTTGGGAAGAAGCTGACATCAGAAGGTTTCCCAGAGAAACAACAGTATGATTTACAGCAGAGTGCCATGCCAGAGGGCTTTCAGTCAAAACAGCAGTGGGAGGAAAAGCAAAAGCTTGCGGAGGAGAGACGCAGGTTTCAAAGGGAACTTGCAGAGGAAAAAATTAAATTTCAGCAAGACCTTGCAGAAGAGCGGCGTATCTTTCGACAGAAAATGGAAGATGACAAGCGTAAATTTGAACAGGAACGGCAAGAGTTTTATCTCAAAAGGGAATTAGAAGAAAAACGTTTGGCAGAGGAAACACGTCTGTTTCAAATGAAATGGAAGATTTTAGAAGAGGAACTGCGCAAATTGGCAAAAGAGAAAGAAGACCTTGAAACGGCAAGGAGGCATTCTTATCATAAAAGCACCAGACGCCAGGAAAGAACGGCATCTTATCATTGTTCCGGAGCGGAAATATTTTTCTCTGGTGTGGAAAATGAAATGGAATTAAAGAAGCGTTACAAGGAATTAATTAAAATTTATCATCCAGACAATTTGACGGGAGATACGGAGACGTTACAGATGATAAACAGGATTTATGAAAGTTTGAAAAAGCAGTTTACCGCATAAAAATATTAGGTCATGTGAGCGAAAGCTGACGTGGATCCCGTCCAACACTCACAAAAGTGAGTGTTGGAATAGGGCAGGGACAGCCCGAAGTTATGCCAGTGGAGATTGTAGATAAGTGTCCAAGGGCATGAAGCCCATTGGCTTTTGACAATGGGCAGTTCAATCATTGGGAAAGTAAGTAAAAAGCCCAGTTAATAGGAAAAAGCTGGGGAATATGACAAGACAGATTGGTGACAGAAAAATGGTAAATGTATTAGATTATTTAGAACAGTCGGCAGAAAAATATCCAGACAAGACAGCTTTTGCAGATGAAAAAAATTCCTGTACTTGGAAGGAATTGAAGGAACGGGCAGATAAAATCGGCAGTGCACTGGCAGGGCAGGTGCAGCAAGGAGTTCCCATAGCAGTGTGGATGGAAAAGGGCGTAGATGCAGTAGCAACATTTATGGGAATTGTCTCAGCCGGCTGTTTTTATGTGATGCTGGATGTGACGCAGCCGAGACAGAGGATTGCCCAGATTCTGGAAACTTTGGAGCAGCCTTTGGTGATTACAAATATCAAGGAAGAAAAAAAGTTGGACAGCCTTCGAATGGCAGGAAATCCAGAGAAAGGTTTTCAGGTATTGGATTTACAGGAGTTGGAACACGCCGCTGTATCCAGGGAAACCCTTGACAATATTCGAAGGCGTATGACAGATACAGCGCCGCTGTATGGAATTTTTACTTCTGGTTCTACTGGGGTTCCCAAAGGGGTGGTAGTCAGCCATCGGTCGGTAATTGATTTTATCAATTATTTTACAGAAAATTTCCATATTACGGATGCGGATGTGATTGGAAACCAGGCGCCTTTTGATTTTGACGTATCGGTAAAGGATATCTATAGTACCCTGAAAACGGGAGCTACTATGCAGATTATTCCAAAACGTGCATTTTCTTTTCCCACACAGTTATTGGATTACCTGTGTGAACGGCAGGTGACTACCTTGATCTGGGCAGTTTCCGCACTGTGTATTGTCAGCGAATTGAATGGTTTTACCTATAAAGTGCCAGAGACCGTGAACAAAGTGTTGTTCAGCGGGGAAGTGATGCCAGTGCGTCATTTTAATATCTGGCGAAGTTATCTGCCAGATGCCATGTATGTAAACCTTTATGGACCTACAGAGATCACATGTAATTGTACGTATTATATCATTGACCGTGAGTTTTGTCCTGGCGAGGTGATTCCGATTGGAAGGCCCTTTCAAAATGAGAAAGTGTTCCTGTTAGATGACAAGGACAAGCTGGTGGAGGCGCCAGGCGTCCGAGGAGAAATCTGTGTGGGTGGTACCGCCCTGTCTTTGGGGTACTACAATAACCCGGAACAGACACAGAAAGCATTTGTCCAAAATCCGTTAAACGCCCATTATCTGGAAAAGATTTACAGGACCGGAGATTTGGGGTATTATAATGAACAGGGCGAGCTGTGTTATGCCACCCGGAAAGATTTTCAGATAAAGCATATGGGACACCGGATTGAGTTGGGAGAGATTGAGGCGGCAATGGAGCGGGTGGAACAAATTCAAAGGGTGTGCTGCCTGTTTGATGAAGCTTCCTCAAAGCTCATTGCCTTTTATGAGGGCGATGTGCAGAAAAGGGAGATTGTCCGCGTATTGCGCACACAGCTTCCAACGTTTATGATTCCAAATATATTTTGCAGCAGGCAGCGGCTTCCCATTACCAAAAATGGTAAGATTGACAGGGAGGCATTGAGAAAATCGTATCAGGAGGAGCAGGGATGAATACGCAGACAATAGAAGAAATTTTAAGGGAATATGCCACACCTGCCTATGTGTTTGATTTGGATGTATTGCGTGAACGAGTAGAGACAATTCAAAAATGTTTGCAGCAAAAGCAGGTCAAGCTGTGTTATGCCATGAAAGCAAATCCTTTTCTTGTAGGCGCCATGGAAGGGCTGGTGGAGAGGTTTGAAGTGTGCTCTCCCGGAGAATTCCGTATCTGTGAAAGACAAAAACTTCCCATAGAACATCTGGTGATTTCTGGTGTCAATAAGGAACCAGCGGATATGTTTCGGATTGCAGCAAAATATCAGGGGCGGGGAATTTTTACTGTGGAATCCTTGCAGCAGTTGGAACTGCTTGCCTCATGTGCACGGGAATCTGGGTACCCGTTAAAAGTGTTGGTGCGAATCAGCAGCGGAAATCAGTTTGGTGTGGATTTTGAGCAGGCAAAGGAAGTGTTTGCCAGCAAGGAAAAATATCCAGGGCTGAGACTTCTTGGAATCCAGTATTATTCTGGAACCCAGAAAAAGCTGGCAATGATTCAGAGGGAATTAGAGAAATTAGACGGATGGATTTTGGAGCTTCAAAAGCAGGGAGCCCAGATCTCAGAACTGGAATATGGACCTGGTTTTTGTGTGCCATATTTTCAGACAGATTCCAAGGAGTGCTTGGAGGAACAGCTAAAGGACTTTATGGAATTCATACGTCAAATGAAATTCCAGGGCAAGGTTACGCTGGAAATGGGAAGGTTTCTGACAGCAGACTGCGGTAGTTTTTTGACTACCCTTGTAGAGAGGAAAGAGACTGGCGGACAAATTTATGGAATTGTGGATGGCGGAATCCACCATATAAACTATTATGGTCAGACCATGGCGATGAAACTTCCTTTTGTACAGCATATTTCCAGGGGCGGCGCCGCATGGAATCAGGGAATGGTACAGCTTGCCGCGATGCCTGGTGTACAAAAACCTGGAACGCAGACAGAAGAAAAGTGGAATATCTGCGGATCCTTATGTACGACAGCAGACGTGATTGTAAAACAGCTTCCCCTGACTGGCGTCCAGGTGGGGGATGTGCTTGTGTTTGAGCGGACGGGGGCTTACTCTGTGACAGAAGGGATTAATCTCTTTTTAAGCAGGGATCTTCCCAGTGTGCTGTGCTATTCCAAAAAGCAGGGGGTTCGCTGCCTTCGCAAGTCACAGCCTACAGACATGCTGAACGGTCCGGCAATAGAAACATAATTGGTGGCGTTCTTGCATTGTAGGATAGATGGAAGTACAAAATAAAGAGCTTATGAATTGCAGGTTTTAATGGAGATTGTGCCAAAGGTTTCTCCTTTGGAATTTGTAAAGATCAAACAGAACATATTGAGATAGAAAGGAAAGAGAATGATGGAAAAGTTATTGGAAATTTTAGAAGATATTCAGCCAGATGCAGATTTTGAAAATTGTGAAACATTGATTGATGATGGAATTTTGGATTCCTTTGCGATCCTTTCCATTGTCAGTGAGTTGCAGGATGAGTTTGGAATTACAATCACACCTTCTGAAGTAATCCCGGAAAATTTTAATTCAGCAAAAGCACTGTGGGCAATGGTACAAAGATTACAGTAGGATAGGACGGTGTATGATGTCGCTGATTTCAATGGAATTTCTGCTGCTTGTGCTTGTGGCGGCAGCAGGATATTACCTGATTCCCAAGAAATTCCAATGGGTTTGGCTTCTTGTGTTCAGTTATATTTACTATGTCACCGGAGGAGTCAAAGTTACTTGTTTTTTGGTATTTACCACGGTGACAACCTGGATGGCAGGAGTTCTTTTAGAGAAGGTGGCACAGGCAGAACAAGACAGGTTTGTATGCAGGCGGAAAAAAAGACAGGTTCTGGTTACGGCATTGTTGTTGAATTTTGGTATGCTTGCTGTGCTGAAGTATTCAAATTTTGCCATAAGGACCGTAAATATGGTGTTTGGAAGCAGCCAGGGCGAATTGGATTTGCTTTTGCCCTTGGGTATTTCATTTTATACCTTTCAGTCCATGGGATATATTCTTGATCTATATTGGGAGAGAACGAAGGCGGAACATAACCTGTTCCGTTTTGCCTTGTTTGTCTCCTTCTTTCCCCAAATTCTGCAAGGTCCCATCGGACGGTTTGAGCGTCTTGGAACACAGCTTTTTGCGTCCCATTCTTTTGATGGAAGACGGATTGAGCTGAGCCTTCTTCGAATTTTATGGGGATATTTTAAGAAAATGGTGATTGCAGATAACGCAGTGATCTTTGTGGATGCTATTTTTGAGGATCCCACGCTGTATTCTGGGCTTGCCATTGCAGGGGCTCTTGCCTACAGTATCCAGCTTTACTGTGATTTTTCCGGCGGAATGGATGTAGTCATCGGCATTGCAGGATTATTTGGGATTGAAATGGACGAGAACTTCAAACGTCCTTATTTTGCTGTTTCCATTACGGATTTCTGGCACCGCTGGCATATTACCCTGGGTACATGGATGAAAGATTATGTGTTTTATCCCGTATCACTGTCTGGCTGGATGAGGCATTTTTCGAAATTTGCCAAAAAGGTGTTTGGCAAGCAGACAGGACGGGTCCTGCCCATCTGCCTTGCAAATATCATCGTGTTTTTGGTGGTAGGTATCTGGCATGGCGCCGCATGGAAATTTATTTTTTATGGCATGTATAATGGTTTGATTATTGCATTCAGTGGTCTGATGGCTCCAAGATACCGCAAATGGAAGCAGGCGCTCCATATTTCTGACAACAGCAAAGGGTTTCATTTGTTTCAGATTTTAAGGACTTTCCTGTTGGTGAATATCAGTTGGTTTTTCGACCGTGCCTATGATGTAGAGTCGGCATTTCGCATGATGAAATATGCAGTGACACGGTTTGACTTGTCACAAATTCTCACCATCCAGATCGGGGAGGCGAGCGGGACAACCTATACATTTATTTTTCTTATGGTGATCCTTTTGGGCTGTCTGGCGGTATTTATCGTTAGTTTGCTTATGGAACAGGGCAGGGATCTGGAAGGATTTTACGTAAAACAGCATTGGATTTTGAAATGTATGTTGTTTGCGGGATTGATTTTGCTGCTTCCGGCTTTGGGACAGCCGGCAGGAGAGGCGGGAGGATTTATTTATGCGCAGTTTTAAGAAAATCATTCTGCAAGTGTTAGGCATTGTACTGATTCTGACAGCGGCAAATTTGGTAATGAATTATGCATTGGTGCCCTATAGTTATGTGCGTGTGATGATGCACCAGATTGCTGTAGAGGAATACGATACAATCTTCCTAGGTACTTCCCATGGGCTGAATGGAATCAGTCCTAACGTGGTGGAGGAGCATACGGGAAGGAACTGTATGAATTTGTGCATGGGAGGGGAATATCCCAGGGATGCCTACTACTTCTTAAAACAGGTATGTAAAAAGAGTGTTCCCAAGCGGGTCGTGTACGAATTGGATGCGGGGTACTGGTGCACCCAGGAAGGACAGAGAGGGGATTTTAACCGAATATATTATGAGATGCCCTGGTCTTTCGTAAAATTGGAATACACTGCCGCAAAAATGTTGGAGCTGGATTTTCGTGCCACGCTCTTTCCTTGGTTTTATTATCGGGGGCAAATGGGAAAGGTCAAAGAAATTATCGCCTGTAAACAGAGTGAAGATTATAAGAAATATGGGATCGCGGCATTCCAAAGCCCGGCACAGGGCTATCGGGACTGGTTTATGCAGAATACCCCGGTATTCCAGACAAAACCAGAGGAAAAATTGGAGCTGTGGACAGAAGAAAATAAAAATGAGGATTCTTTCCGATATTTTGAAAAGCTTGCCGGTTTCTGCAGGGATAAGGACATTGAATTGGTGGTAATTGTCACGCCAGTACCAGAGAAGACATTGGAAAAGCATCAGAAAAAATATCAGGAACTGGATACTTATTTCAGTTCTTATCTAGAGGAACAGGGAGTAGTATTTATAAATTATAATCTCCCAGAACGTAAAATAAAAAATTTTGATTACAGTCTGGAAGCCTTCAGTGACTATGAGGGGCATATGAACGCAGATCAGGCGGCGATGTTCAGCGTGCAGTTGGCAGAGGATTTAAACCAGATTTGATGGAGGAAATTATGAAATGGAAGAAATACACCATTCAGACAACCACCCAGGCAGAGGATTTTATCAGTTGTATGCTGGCTGACTTTGGGGTAGAGGGCGTCCAGATTGAGGACAATGTGCCGCTTTCTTTGGAAGACAAAGAAAAAATGTATATTGATATCTTGCCAGAGCTTCCCAAAGATGATGGGATTGCCTATGTCAGTTTCTTTTTGGACGCAGATCATGAACAGGAAGGGCTTGCTGCTCAGATCGAAAAAGAGCTGGAACGTATGCGCAGGTATATAGATATAGGGACAGGGAAGGTTAGCCAGGCAGAGACCGAGGATAAAGACTGGATCAACAACTGGAAACAATATTTCAAACCCTTTGCCATTGAGGATATCTACATTAAGCCCACCTGGGAAAAGCCGCCGCAGGAAAACGGTTATCGCTGTATCATTGAGATCGACCCAGGAACTTCTTTTGGGACAGGAAAACATGAGACCACGCAGCTTTGTATCCGGCAGATTTCCAAATATTTGAGAGAATCAGACAAGGTACTGGATGTAGGATGCGGAAGCGGCATTTTATCCTTAATCTGTCTGAAGTTAGGCGCCGGCAGCGTTACCGGGACGGATATTGATCCCGTATGTATGCAGGCTGCCGCAGATAATATAAATGTCAACTATCTTTCGGAAGAAAATATCAATTTATATCATGGGAACCTGATTGATGACCGGGAGCTTCAAGGAAAAGTAGGCGGAGGATATGATTTAATAGTTGCGAATATCCTTGCCGATGTGATTATTCTGCTGACGCCTTTGATTCCAAGCCACCTAAAACCAGGCGGAATCTATATTACCAGCGGGATTATTGATTTTAAAGAGGAAGTGGTAACGCAGGCAATTTTGGAGGCAGGGCTTGAGATTTTGGAAATTCACCATCAGGGCGAATGGGTCAGTATTACGGCAAGAAAATAGGACAGGAGCAGACAAATGTTTCAGTTTTTTGTAGATCAGAAGCAGATTTGCGGCAGGGATATTATGATTATGGGCAAGGATGTGAACCATATCCGAAACGTCCTGCGCATGAAGAGCGGGGAACGTGTGCGCGTCAGCGATACGGAGGGCAGGGATTTCTACTGTGAAATCTGTGAGATAGTAAGCGAGCAGATTATCCTGCATATTTTGGAAGAGGCAGAGGGTACGGAGCCTCCAGTGAAGATTACATTGTTCCAGGGGCTGCCCAAAGGGGATAAAATG
This sequence comes from uncultured Lachnospiraceae bacterium, assembly GCA_951801955.1. Lineage (GTDB taxonomy): Bacteria > Bacillota > Clostridia > Lachnospirales > Lachnospiraceae > Petralouisia. Next base: position 3,265 of record CATOOV010000012.1, on the reverse strand, counting down.
GAGCTGGTCATTCAGAAAGCCGTGGAGCTTGGAGTATCACAGATTGTTCCGGTTGCCATGAGGAATTGTGTGGTGAAGCTTGATGAAAAGAAAGCAAAAGCAAAACAGGCAAGATGGCAGGCGATTGCAGAGAGCGCAGCAAAGCAGTCCAAGCGCAGCATCATTCCGTCGGTGGAAATTCCCATGGGGTTTGGTGCGGCGGCAGAGTATGCAAAGAATTTGGATGTGCGTCTTGTCCCCTACGAGAATCAGCGGGGAATGGCTTATACAAGGGAAGTGTTTGGGGCGATCAAAAGAGGGGCTTCCGTTGGGGTTTTTATCGGTCCAGAGGGCGGTTTTTCCTCCCAGGAGATTGAACTGGTAAAAGAAAATATGGAATTGGTTTCTCTTGGAAGCCGTATTCTGCGTACAGAAACCGCAGGGCTTTGCGCGCTTTCCATGTTGATCTATGCGTTGGAGGATTAGGAGGAGACGATGGAAGTATATTTCGATAATTCAGCGACTACCCGTTGTTCCAAAGGGGCGGCAAATATTATGGTGCAGGCTTTGACAGAGAAGTTTGGCAATCCTTCCTCACTTCATGGAAAAGGAATGGAAGCAGAGCAGTATATCCGGGATGCAAAGGCAAAGATCTGTAAGACGATGAAAATCAATGAGTCAGAGCTGATCTTTACTTCTGGGGGAACGGAATCCAATAATCTTGCCATTTTGGGAGCCGCTTTGGCAAACCGGCGCAGGGGAAAACATCTGATCACTACGAAAATGGAACATCCTGCAGTATCTGCGCCCATGAAATTTTTGGAAGAACAAGGGTTTTTGGTGACATATTTGGATGTGGATCAGAATGGAATCATCTCCTTAGAACAGCTCAGGGAAGCGGTAACGCCAGAGACGATTTTGGTATCTATCATGTATGTCAATAATGAGATTGGCGCGGTGGAGCCTATTGCAGAAGCAGGAAAGGTGATAAAGGATAAAAATTCTGACACATTGTTTCATGTAGACGCCATCCAGGCATATGGAAAATATGTCATTCATCCAAAGAAGATGGGGATTGACCTGATGTCTGTCAGCGGTCATAAAATTCATGGTCCAAAAGGAAGCGGATTTTTAGTTGTCAGGGAAAAGACAAAGCTAAAACCCATTATTTTTGGCGGCGGGCAGCAGAAAAATATGCGTTCCGGCACAGAAAATGTGCCAGGGATTGCAGGGCTGGGACAGGCGGCACAGGAGGCATATGAAGATTTCCAGACAAAACAGGAGCATTTATACCAGTTAAAGGAAGCATTGCTCCAGGGGCTGGAAGGGCTGGAATGGGCACATGTCAATGGATATACAGGAAGGGACAGCGCACCCCATATTGTCAGCCTCAGCGTGGACGGCGTGCGAAGCGAAGTGCTGCTTCACGCATTGGAGGAACGCCATATTTATGTGTCAGCGGGCAGCGCCTGTGCTTCCAATAAGCCTGCACTCAGCGCTTCCCTTTCGGCAATCCGGGTAAAGAAGGAATATCTGGATTCTACAGTGCGCATTAGTTTTTGTGTGGAAAATACATTGGAGGAAGTGGAGTACTGTGTAAAAAATCTAAAAGAACTGGTGCCCATGCTTCAAAAATTTACCAGGCATTAGAAAGGAAAGCTTATGTTTAAAGCATTTTTGATAAAATACGGGGAGATTGGAATTAAGGGAAAAAACCGCCATCTGTTTGAGGATGCGCTGGTACATCAGATAAAATATGCATTAAAACCAGTAGAAGGGGACTTTTTGATCTCCAAAGAGCAGGGCAGGATCTATATTGAAGCGCTGGCTGGGTATGATTATGATGAGGTAATTGAGAGTCTTCGCTGTGTATTTGGCATTGTGGGTATCTGCCCTATGGTGCTTGCAGAAGATGAGGGATTTGAAAAGCTTGCGGCAGAGGTAATTGAATATTTAGACAAGCGTTACCCAGATAAGAAAAAAACCTTTAAAGTCAATTCCCGCCGGGCGCGAAAGAATTATCCTATGAGATCTATGGAAATCAATGCTGCTTTGGGTGAAAAGATTTTGGAAGCGTTTCCTGAGATGAAGGTGGATGTGCACAATCCGCAGATTGTGGTGAATATTGAGATTCGTGCAAAGATCAATATTTATTCGGAAGTGATTCCAGGACCTGGCGGTATGCCGGTGGGCACCAATGGAAAAGGGATGCTGCTTTTGTCTGGAGGAATTGACAGCCCAGTGGCAGGGTATATGGTTGCAAAGCGCGGGGTAAAGATAGATGCCGTCTACTTTCATGCACCGCCCTATACCAGCGAGCGTGCCAAACAGAAAGTGGTGGATTTGGCAAAGATCGTGGCGAAATATACGGGTCCTATCTATCTGAAAGTAGTAAATTTTACAGAGATACAGATGTATATTTATGAAATGTGCCCCCATGAAGAGCTTACGATTATTATGCGCCGTTATATGATGCGGATTGCAGAGCATTTTGCACAAGAGACAGGTTCCCTGGGGGTGATTACAGGAGAGAGCATTGGGCAGGTGGCAAGCCAGACCATGCAGTCTTTGGCGGCAACCAATGAGGTATGTACCATGCCGGTATACCGTCCGCTGATTGGTTTTGATAAACAAGAGATTATTGAGGTATCAGAAAGAATTGGCACCTACGAGACTTCTATATTGCCATTTGAGGACTGTTGTACTATTTTTGTAGCAAAACATCCAGTGACAAAGCCCAGTTTGAAAGTGATCCGGCGCTCAGAAACACATCTGAAAGAGAAGATTGACGAGATGGTACACACAGCCATCGAGACGGCAGAGACCATTGTTGTGCAGGCATAACTGTATAAAAAACCCCATGAATTTTTGTTCATGGGGGATGTACAAGGATGCTGGAAGTATTAGATCAGGTATGGCTTTAATACTTCCATTACCTCGTCCATATCTGCCTCTGCATGGATAGCGAGGTCGATCGGTTTTGATAAATCAAGGCTGAAAATACCCATGATGGATTTTGCATCAATCACGTATCTTCCAGAAATCAAGTCGAAATCAAACTCAAACTGAGTGATTGTATTTACGAAAGATTTTACCTTGTCGATGGAGTTTAAAGAAATTTGTACTGTTTTCATTATAAAAGCCTCCTTTCATAAACAAAATGATTGTTTCATCTTTCAAAATTTGGGAATTTCCGATTACCGAATATATAGTAACGTCTTTTATAAGAAAAGTCAATAAACCATAACCAATTTTAGGAAAGAAATGTAGCAGTCCAGCCTTATGA
>CATOOV010000011.1 GCA_951801955.1 uncultured Lachnospiraceae bacterium | reverse complement strand
CAAAAATGCGTTTCACGCACCTCCGCAACCAATTATTTTCAACAACGCATCTTTTGTTCCGCGCCACGCACATTTGCGCAGCAATAGTTTCCCCTTGTGCGTGTGCGCACCCTGCCCGGAGGGCTTTTCTCATATAGGAAACTCGGAGGAATTTCCTATATGAGAACAAAAATGCGTTTCACGCACCTCCGCAACCAATTATTTTCAACAACGCATCTTTTGTTCCGCGCCACGCACATTTGCGCAGCAATAGTTTCCCCTTGTGCGTGTGCGCACCATGTCCGGAGGGCTTTTCTCATATAGGAAACTCGGAGGAATTTCCTATATGAGAACAAAACAGGATATAGCATTTTCTTACAGAAAATCCCTATATCCTGTTTTGTACCTTCTTTATACAGCAGCCCTTTTCATGCGCTAGCCATGCATGTTGCTGTTCCTATTCTTTGTAACCAAAATCTGGTATTTTTTTCCATCGGTCTTTGAAATAATGTGCCACAAGTTTGGGTTTTCGATCCCTAGTAAAAATTCCCTTCTTATTTCCCTGAACCCGCAGAAGGCTCTGGCTGGTAGCAAAATCTGCAAAATTCCATACCTGCTCTCCCACCACCATACTATACTCATCAAAGACGCCATTGTTCATTTTATAGTAGTCTACCTGGTATTCTTCTGTATACATCACTGGCGTAGTGTCATGAAATCCCATTACCGTATCTGCCCCATATTCCGTAAATAAAACTGGTTTTCCAACCTTTTTCCAATAATCCAGCTCTTTGCGCAGGGCAGTTTCTGGTCCTACAAGGTCAGGTCCTCCAAAATACCAACCATAATAACGGTTCAGACAGATGACATCGCTCAATTGTGCAGAACAATCTTTCTCTGGCTCACCCATCTGGACACTCACCAGGGTACGCGGCAGATTCTGTTTATCCAATTCCCTTGCCAGGTCATACAATGGCTTAAAATATTCATATGCCCCCTCTGAGGCAGAATCCGGCTCATTGGCAATACTCCACATTACCACACAGGCATAGTTTTTATCACGGCTGATCAAATCCCGAATCACCTCTTTGTGATGCTCCTGGGTCTGAACGCCATGTTCTGGGTCAAATGTCCCAATCTTCTCACCGCCGAAATTAGCTCCGCCGCCAAACTGCAGATTGACGCCGACTGCAGTCGTCTCATCAATCACAACAATCCCTTCTTCATCGCAAAGCCTCATCATCTCCTCACTGTAAGGATAATGACTGGTACGGAAACTGTTGGCGCCCTGCCATTTCATCAGAGAGATATCCTTGGTATTCATAGGCAGATGAATGCCTCTGCCATTGGGAAATGTGTCTTCATGTTTTCCATATCCCTTAAAATAAAAGGGCTTCTCATTGATAAGAAATTTTTCTCCCTCCACACGTACGGTACGAACCCCATAAGGCAGCGTATATTCATCTTTTCCAAACGTCACTTTTACCTGGTACAGATAAGCATTCAAAGGCTGCCACAAATGTACCTGCTCTATATGCAGGACACCTTCCTGACCACAACTTTCTGCTACTTTATTTCCTTCCCGGTCAAAAACCTCCACTGTACAAGGCAAATGGCCTGTTTCAACTGCAGAACTGGAATCACTGCAGGATGCTTCCACATAATAGGAAATATCGGCGCTGTCTCCTTCTACTTCAGAAACCAACGTAATATCCCGAATATACTCCTTGGGCGTAGTATAAATTCTTACAGGACGTGTGATACCACAATAGTTAAAAAAGTCAAAATTGGGATGGTTTTGGGGCTTTCGATCTTCACTTTCACCCATACCGCCCATTAGCCCGCCGAGCATATCACCCTTGCCTCCCACTGGGAGGGTGGTATAATCAATCACATTATCCACTGCAATGGTCAAAAGGTGCTCTCCTTCTGTCATCATCGTGGTAATTTCCGTCTCAAAGGGGAGAAATCCGCCTTTATGCTCACAAATCAGGCTGCCATCCAGGTATACTTTTGCATGATGGGTTACTGCATCGCAGCGCAGCATCACACGTTCCCCTGTAATTGCGCTGGGAAGCGAAATCTTCCGCTGATAAAATACCCATCCATAATGATCCCGAAAATCAATTCCTTCTTTTAGGTCATTGTAAGAAGCTGGTACTGGCATAGTCATAGCATCTTTTAAAGGTTTTTCCTGCCACTTCTCCTCAAAACCATTTCCTTTATCCAGTTTGAAATTCCAGATACCGCTTAAATCACATAAAAAACGGGATGGCGTTAAAATCGGATATAACATATCGTGTCCTCCTTTGCACAAATAGTATGTGCATTTTTTATTACCATTCCCGCTCATCTATCATTTTATACCTGAAAAACTTATCCTGCCTTAAACTGGAATTTCTGAATCTCTTTTTCAGAACTTACCCTTTTGATCTGTGCACCCAGACTCTCAAGCTTCTCCTCAAAAGCCTCATACCCCCGCTGGATATACTGAATATCATCTACAACAGTAACTCCTTCGGCAGACAGTCCGGCAATTACAAGCGCCGCACCCGCTCTGAGATCCGGTGCGCTGACCCTGGCGCCAGTGTAATTCCTTATGCCATGGATAATCGCAATATTACTCTCCACTTTGATATCGGCACCCATACGGGTCAATTCGTCCACATACTTAAACCGATTTTCAAAGATACTCTCTGTCACCGTACTGGTTCCCTGGGCAATCCCCAATACCACTGACATCTGGGGCTGCATATCAGTAGGGAATCCAGGATAAGGCAATGTGGTCACCTGTGTGTGGTGCAGTGGTTTTGACGCAACGACACGCACTGCATCGTCAAACTCTTCCACCTCGCAGCCTGCCTCCAGCAATTTTGCAGTGGTAGCCTCCAAATGCTTGGGGATTACATTTTTGACTGTAACATCTCCCTTGGTGGCTGCCGCCGCAAACATAAACGTGCCTGCTTCAATCTGGTCAGGAATCACAGAGTACTCTGTCTTGTGAAGCTTTTCCACACCAACAATACGAACTACGTCGGTCCCAGCGCCGCGGATATTTGCCCCCATGCTGTTCAGAAAATTCGCCACATCCACCACATGAGGTTCTTTTGCTGCATTTTCAATGGTCGTTTTTCCCTCCGCCATAGCCGCTGCCATCATAATATTGATCGTAGCGCCCACTGACACTTTATCTAAATAGATATGGCTTCCCTTCAGCCGCTCTGCCTCTGCCGCTACTGCTCCATTGCGAATCTCTACATGTGCCCCCAAGGCTCGGAAACCTTTGATATGCAGATCCATTGGACGGCTTCCAATATTGCACCCGCCAGGAAGCGTCACCTCCGCACGCTTGTATTTTCCAAGGAGAGAACCTAACAAATAATAAGACGCACGGATTTTTTTCATAGAATCGTAGTCTACTGGAATATCTTTTACAAAAGAACCATTAATTTTAACAGTGTGCGCATCTATCCTGTCTATTTTTGCCCCAATATCACCCATTGCCTGAAGCAAAGCATTAATATCCCGTACATCGGGTAAATTATCTATCGTTACGGTTTCATCCGTCATAATTGCCGCTGCTAAAATCGCCAGAGCCGCATTTTTTGCTCCTCCGATTTCCACTTCTCCAACTAACGGATTGCCTCCTCTAATCACATATTGTTCCATTTTGCACCTCTTATGCTCTGTTTTCGTACAAGAAGTTATTATAGTAACATATTTTTACTTCTGTCATGTTTCTGACAAAACTTTATGTACTATTATAACATACTTTATCAATTTGTAAATCTTTTCCCTGTTAGCTTATCTTATGCAGGTTTTCGCTTTCTGTGCCTGCCCCAAAGATGTTAATTCCCTGTGGCATGTCTCTATTTTTATTATGAACGATTCCTATAAAAATCATGCGTTAATTTTTAACTGCTCCAAAATTTTTTCAACAGTTTTTTCCACATCCAAACCTGTTTCATCTACAATGAAATCAGCATAGGATTCATACAGGTTTGCCCGTTCTCTATATAATTCAAAAAGGGTTTGTCCTTCTTTTAGTACTACGCCCCTGCCCCGGATATTGTTTAACCTGGTTTCCAAAATATCATAGGGAAGCTTAAGATAGACCACTGTCCCAATTTCCTTCAAATGTTCCATCGCTTCTTTTGCGTATATCACGCTTCCACCCGTGGCTATCACAGACTGATCCTCGCAGATGCCTGCGTTGATACGGTTTTCAATGGCAAGGAAACCTTCGATACCCTCATTATGTATGATTTCAGAAAGGAGGCGTCCTTCCTCCCTCTGAATCAGCAGATCTGTATCAACAAACTGATAACCCAGCACCTTGGCAAGCACCACTCCCGCAGTGCTCTTACCAGCGCCTGGCATTCCAATCAGGATGATATTTTTCATTTGTATCACTCCTCGCCTACCATCTTAGCATATTTAAAATCAGATTCCTACTGTGTTTTCTACTCAAAAACAACGCTTTTTTCCGAATATTTTGTCTTAATTACCAAATAAGGATATGATTTTACCTCATTTACCTTTTCTCCCTTGGAAGGACCTAACAATGTAGTATCAAAATAAATGGCATTTTTTGTCAGGTAACATTGGTTTACGGAGATACTGTAACCTCCCGTATTTTGGACTCCATAACCAACCGCTATGTACAAATTTTCCTTATCCGAATAGGTCAGCTTAAAAATATTCTCTTTCTTCTCTTCTATCACGGTCAAAAATTCTTGGGGAATTTCTTTTTCTTCCAGAATGGTATAGGGCAGATCCTCCAATTTCTGACTGTCTGTTTCCTCCACTCCGCAGCCTGCTGACACAATTCCCAGCAATAATATCACAACTGATATGAAAAATACAAGTCTTCTTCCTGGAAAATTAATTGTTTTCATTGGCATCTACCTCTCATTTTTATACGTTCTCCTCATATTGTATATAATTTTCCCCATATTTATGATTGTATTTTTCAAAATACCTTTGTATAATATACAGCAGGGGCAATTTTCCATGCCTGAATATATTTTCCAGTAGGAAAGGTAAATGACATGATACGATTCATTCTTGTTTGTGTTTTTTTAATTATTTTTCTGATTGTTTCTATTCCAATTATGCTTATGGAACGGGTAATAAAAAAATTTAACAAGTATGCTGCGGACATCAGCAGCCTGCGCATTGTGCAATGGGCGTTCAAGGTGATCCTATTTATAACCGGAACGAAACTTACCATCATTGGTGAGGACCGGATTCCAAAAGACCAGGCCGTCTTGTATATCCCCAACCATCAGAGCTATTTTGACATTGTGATCACATATTCCCGATGCCCAGGACTGACCGGATATATCTCCAAAGATTTTATGAGGAAGGTTCCGCTGCTTTCCAATTGGATGAAGCATCTCTACTGCCTCTTTTTAGACCGTTCAGATATGAAAGCGGGGATGAAAATGATCCTGACCGGAATCGAACAAATACAAAATGGCATATCCATCTGTATTTTCCCGGAAGGTACCAGGAATCCCCATCCAGAAGAGGGATTGCTTCCCTTTAAGGAAGGCAGCCTGAAAATGGCAGAAAAAACCGGCTGCCCAATCATCCCTATTGCCATCACCAACAGCCACGAGATCTGGGAAAAACATATGCCTTTTATGCGCAAATGCCATGTAATCGTGGAATACGGCGAGCCAATCTACTTAAAAGATTTGGATAAGGAGCAGCGGAAATTCTCCGGCGCCTATACCAAACAAAAAATTGAAGAAATGCTGAAACAACATCAGTCCATGATGTCCACATCTTAGATTTCCTAGATTCATTTTTGATTCTTGGCGTTGCATTCGAGCCAGCTTTGCTGACAGATACCTAACCGGAACCCATGTCCATCAAAGGCGCAGCGTTTCTGATTTGACGTGAGATTGTACGCACGGCAAATCAGAAAAATTTTTCTTTGATCGCCTGCACCACTTTTGGATACTCCATAAAATGGGAGGCTTTCACCAGGACAGTATCTCCTTCTTTCAAATACTTCAAAAGCTGTTCTGTCATTTCCTGCCGGGCTGCAAAATGAAATACTGTGCAGCCTGCGTCCACATCTTTTACTCCCTGTGCCAATTGTTTTGAAAGAGCCCCAGCACAGAAAACCGTATGGATATTTTTTTCTGCCGCATATGCGCCAACCTCATAATGAAGCCGCCTCTCCTCCTCACCCAATTCTCCCATATCCCCCAGCACAGCTATCGTCCGGCCAAGCCCATTGCTAAGTACATCCAGGGAAGCACGCATTGAGACAGGATTGGCATTGTAACAATCGTCAATGAGCAGCAACCCCCCCAGCTCGATCAGGTTACTGCGTCCTCCGATCGTTTCCACCTTTTCAATTCCTGCTTTGATATCGGAAAGTTCCATACCCAGGGAAAGCCCTACTCCCGTGGCAGCCATAGCATTGTATACATTGTGCTCCCCTGGAATCGGAATATTTACCTGCATCTCGCCTCTGGGCGTATGGATTTGAGCTTTCACTCCCTTTAACCCGCAGTTTTCAATGTGGTCTGCATAGATCTGTTTTTCTTTCCCGCTGGCGCATCCCTCTTTCCCAGTCATCCCTATCGGATCTTCCTGTCCCCCGTATCCATAAAATAAAGGACAGACACCATTGACCTGTGTAATCGTAGAAAGCTTGTCATCCTCTCCATTTAACACAATATGCCCCCCTGGTTTTAAAAAATCAAAGATTTCACTTTTCGCCTGCAAAATCCCATCCCTGGTTTTCAAATTCTCCAAATGGCAAATCCCAATATTGGTAATCACACAGATATCTGGCTTAGCCATTTTGGCGAGACGGTGCATTTCTCCAAAATCGGAAATTCCCATCTCCACCACTGCCACCTCATGTTCTTCCCTGATACGCAAAAGTGTCAAAGGCAGCCCGATTTCATTGTTAAAATTTCCTGCCGTCTTTAACACTTGATAATTTTGGGACAGCACAGACGCAATCATTTCTTTGGTACTGGTCTTTCCCACGCTTCCTGTTATTCCCACAATGGGAATCTCAAGCTGTTCGCGGTAATATTCTGCAATATCCTTAAGCGCCTGTTCACTGGATGCCACCCTAATATAAGGCGCCCTGCAGCCTTCAAGTTGCTTTTCCGACAAAACTGCCGCGGCACCTTGTGCCACCACATCTGGAATAAAATCATGTCCATCCACCCTTGCGCCTTTGATAGGTATAAACAAAAATCCCTCCTCCACCTGCCGGCTGTCTGTGACAGCTCCCTTTATTTCCGTCTGCATCTGCCCAAGATCCCCTATATAAGTCCCATGGCAGGCTCTCGTGATCTGTTCCAACGTCATATGTCTCATGGTCTCCTCCATTTCTGCAAAGGGCGTCAACTTACAGCGGCACCCTGGCAAACTCCTGCAAAAGGCGCCAACTTACAGCGGCACCCTGGCAAACTTCTTTAATTACTGATATTTTTTCATAGAAATCTCTATAATCTGTTCACAGAGCTGCTGAAAATCCATTCCAACTGCTTGTGCCTCCTGGGGAATCAAGCTGGTGGGAGTCATGCCTGGCAGGGTATTTGCCTCCAGGCAATAGAAATTGTTTTCTTCATCTAACAGGAAATCCATTCTGGAATATGTATCCAACTCTAAAACTTCTGCCACTTTCTCTGCACAGCGCTGCATTTCTTTTGTGATGCCCTCTGGAATCTCTGCCGGACAAGTTTCTACAGCGCTGCCCGCAGCATATTTGTTTTTATAATCATAAAATCCTTCAATCGGGGCGATCTCAATAACTGGCAGCGCCTTAAAATCAATGACGGCAACCGAAAATTCCCTTCCCTTGATATAGTCCTCAATGATTACTTCCGTTTCCCACTGGAAAGCTTCCTCCAACGCCTTTTGATATTCCTCCTTGGTTCGAACAATGGAAACTCCAATACTAGAACCCCCGCAGCAAGGTTTTACCACACAAGGCAACGTTAATCCTGTATCTTCAAAATTCCATTGGCAGTTTTCCTTCTTCATAGAAATTCCCAAAGGAGTGGGAATTTGATTTGCCGTAAACAACCGCTTTGACAGACCTTTATCCATTGCAAGGGCGCTGCTGAGATAACCGCTGCCGGTATATTGAATGCCATACAGGTCAAACGCTGCCTGGACTTTTCCGTTCTCCCCATTTTCTCCATGGAGGGCAAGAAACACAATATCTGCCATCCGGCACATAGCAATTACATTGGGTCCAAAGAAACAGTCGCTTTGATCTTTTCTGCTCTTTTTCACTGCTGCAAGATCCGGCGCCTCTTTTGAGATCCCTTTTACTGAAATACTAACTTCCTGGGCACGGTCAAACACCCCTGTAAGATCTTCCTCTTTATCGCTATAGCCCATAAAAACATCCAGCAAAATCACTTGGTGCCCGTTCTTTCTCAGGGCCTTTGCCACTTCATTTCCTGTTACAAAAGATACATCACGTTCTGTGCTTAAACCTCCTGCCAGCACCACAATATTCATTTGCAAATCCTCCTTGCATTCTCTATTTTGATACCCTTCCAGCTTGCTTTGGGGTATTTGATTTATCACTGCAAAGCTATCTTATACTATTTTATGTTATGTGGCAAGAACCTGCGCCGGATTTCGGCATTTTTCTTAAAACAAAGTCATAGGGAAACACCTCGTTATGAAGTATTTCCCTACTTGATATGGCGTTATTTAGCCCACGATTTTATAATACGACCTTGCCGTGATTCCATATACAATCAAATAGATCACTGCGAATACACCCACGGTAACTACTGTGCAGATGGCAAACAATGGCGCATTTGACATACCAAACAACAAAATCAACCGATTCATCATTGGAAATGCTGCGGCAAGATGGATACATGCCATCACCAGGGGAAGGAAAAATACTTTCAAAATCTGGCTGCGTATGGATGCCTTCACTTCTTTCTTACTCATTCCTACTTTCTGCATAATCTCAAATCGTGCCTTATCCTCATACCCTTCTGAAATCTGCTTGTAATAAATAATCAACACGGTTGCCATCAAAAATACAAATCCTAGAAAAATTCCAAGAAACAGAAAACCACCGCAGAATACCAAAAAACTTTCTTTTTGTTTCGTCCTGCTGGTTGCCTGAAGGTCGATCTGGTCTGATTCTGGCAGAGGCTGGTTATAACTTTCCACTAACTCCCAGATCCGTTTTACACAGGCAATTTCCTGTTCCTCTCCTCCAGTGACATCCATCGAAACCAAAGATTGTATATCGCTTGCACGATCCTGATAAACGGCATGTTCCCTCTCATAAAGCTCTTGTAACACAGCTTTATCCTTTACAACTACAAAATATGCATCACAGACTACATTTGACGTTGTACCAGCAATGGACAATTCCGAAAGATATTCTTTAATCTGAAAAGATTTATCCTGAAAGCGGTACTTCTCATCATTCGTATCTCCATGCAATGCATAGACCAAAACCTCATCCTCAGAGAGTTCTGCATGCGTCCCGCCCAGATTTTCATAATCATCCATGGTAATCCATTCCAAAATGCTCATCTTTCCCTTTGGAATTCCACCCTTTCCATCCAAAAGATTCAATGTCTCTCCATCTTTATATACAGAAAAAGATATGGAATCATACTCTATCATATCTTCTATTTTGATTCCCTGTTCAGCCACTGCCTGCTTCGTCAATTCATGGATCGTCTCCTTGCCTGACTGCGTCAAGCCATACCCGGTCAGATTAATCTCTTTTGGATAACGTTCCCTCATAGTGTCTTCTACTCCCATATATAAAGAAACAGTGCCAGAGATCATAACCAAAACCATAGTACTCAAAATACAAATATTGCTCAGCCCCACTGCATTCTGCTTCATTCGATAGATCATACCAGAAACAGAAGTAAAATGGCTGGTTTTATAATAATAGTTTTTATTCTTCCGCAGCAGCTTCAATATGGCAATACTTCCTGCTGTAAAAAGACAGTAAGTGCCTGCCATAACCAAAATGACAGCCAGGAAAAATAACAGCAGCGTACTCATAGGATCCTCTACAAAAAGTGCAATTCCATACCCTGCTCCCAGACAAAGCACCCCCACGATGGCAAGAAACCAGCGGGTTTTTGGCTCCTTCTCGCCCTGGCTGGCACTTTGCAGAAGTTCAATCGGTTTTGCCTTTTGTACCTGGAACAAATTATAAACCAGCGTTACTGCGAAAATACATACAAACAAGATTACCATATTTACAATAGCATCTACAGAAATACTAAATCCAAATGGCACCTCCAAATCCACCAGCCGCATCAGTACCAAAACCACCAATTTGTTCAGCAAAATGCCAGCTACAATTCCACAGACAATGCTCACGCCTGCCACCATCAGCATTTCCCAAAACATCATTTTCCCGATATGGCGTTTTTCCATTCCCAGGATGTTAAACAAACCAAACTCTTTTTTTCGCCGCTTCATCAAAAAACTGTTGGTATAAAACAAGAAAATCACTGCAAAAATCGCAATCACACCGCAGCCTAATCCCAGTATGAGTTTTATATCCATACTCCCAGGCATCTTTTGAATGCCCTCATCCTTAGAAATCGCCCCCATAATATAGTACATAGCGCCAGTGCCGATTGCCGCCAGGATATAAGGCAGATACAGCCCGCTATTCTTCTTTAAATTGCTAAACGCTAACCTTCCATAAAAAAATTTACTCATGCTTTCCACCACCTGTCGTAATTACTGTAAGGGTATCAGAAATTTTCTGGTACATCTCTTCATCACTGCTGGAACCCTTATAAATCTGATGGAACACCTGACCGTCCTTGATAAACAACACACGTTTTGCACAACTTGCCGCTTTGATCGAGTGTGTTACCATCAATATGGTCTGTCCCTCGTCATTGATGCTCTGGAACATCGCAAGCAGCCCTTCTGCCGCTTTGGAATCCAGCGCCCCTGTAGGCTCGTCGGCAAGAATCAACTGGGGATTTGTAATCAGGGCGCGCGCCACTGCCGCACGCTGTTTCTGTCCTCCTGAAACTTCATAAGGATATTTACTTAATATTTCATTGATCGCAAGCTTTTCCGCAATGGGCATCAGGCGGGTACGCATCTCATTGTAGTTTTTGCCCGCGAGCACCAGGGGAAGAAAAATATTATCCTGCAAACTAAAGGTGTCCAGCAAATTAAAATCCTGAAATACAAAACCGAGGTTTTCACGCCGGAACCCTGACAGCTCTTTTTCCCGAATGGCAGAAAGGTTTTTGCCATTTAACAGTACCTGCCCGGCTGTCGCCTTATCCAAAGCGGCAAGGATATTCAACAGGGTGGTTTTCCCAGAACCTGATTCCCCCATAATCGCCACATATTCCCCTTTTTCCACTGAAAAACTTACGTCTGACAATGCCTGCACTTGGTTTCCTCCGAAACGGGTGGTATATACTTTCTTTACATTATTGACTTCTAATATTGCCATGATATCCTCCTTTTCTATTACACTTGGTTTTATCAGCAGAGCTGACACGCACCCCGCAGCAAGAACACCAATGGCGCCCTTGAACATGATCCTATAACAACCAGGCTTTTGATTTTTCCCTGCACTGATTGTTTCTAAAGACAGTATACAAGAATATCAAACGGCATGCCTTAACTTTGGCTTACATTTTTTGTATTTTTCTTACATTTTTGTAAGGGTGGAAGATGTATCACGATTCAGAATGGCTTGATTTTGAGATTACAAAAGATTTGCCCTACGATATGGAAGAAGATTTTGCAAAATGCAGGGATTGTACAACATATAACAATCATATAGCAACTATCTGCACGATATGTTGTAGAAATTTCCCATTTTGCGACATCTCCTTCATAATTTTATATTGATGCTCAATCATTTCTGTCCACGTCAAGTACCTGCTCATAGACAACTGCCTTTTCCAGAAATCCGGCATTCCGAAATGCCGCCTGTGAAGCGATATTATCTGGTTTTACCTGCCCAACCAATCGTTTCACATCTGGAAACTCTTGTTTCACTTTCTCACATAGCAATTGGAGCATCCTTTTTCCGTGTCCCTGCCCGCGTTTTTGCGCACAGACACTATAACTAATTTCAGCTATTTGCCCATCGATTTGAATTCGGATTTGTCCGATGGCTTCCCCTGCATAAACATACAAATATTGCCTGCTGTTTTTATCGTTTAAGATCCGTCCAAACCATGTTTTGTGTTCCTCATACAAAATCTCTTTTGTAGAAAATGCGTTCTGGCGCACCAGCGGTTCATTCGCCCATGCAAACAGCAAATCCACATCTTCTTCTGCTGCCGCCCTCAAATAACCTTCCATGTTGTTTTCCTCCTGCCTTTATAATATATTGTAAATCCGATGGTTCTTTTTTATCGGACTGTTTTTCTTATCGGTTTCAGGCGCTAAAAAGTGGTCCCATAAAACCTTTTTTGAAAACCACCTT
Source organism: uncultured Lachnospiraceae bacterium (assembly GCA_951801955.1). Taxonomy (GTDB): domain Bacteria; phylum Bacillota; class Clostridia; order Lachnospirales; family Lachnospiraceae; genus Petralouisia. The sequence goes on along the minus strand of CATOOV010000011.1, from coordinate 55,309 downwards.
TAAACCCCCAAATCCTCATAAGCATAAAAATTTGTAAAAGCCTGATTTTCGGTTTTAAAATCCAGAAAAATTTACACGCTTATAACTTCACTATCATTATACGCCACAAATATCGGAATTACTACATGTTTCTACAAAAACTGGCAAACAACAAAACAAGCAACTGCCGTAGCAATGCAAAGAAGCAGGGATACAGATTTGCGTTTGTCAGAGAAGCTTCCCCGCACCCCGTAGCAAGGACGCCGATGGCGCTCTTGAACTCATATAATGAAAACCATGTTGCACAAAAAAACTTATTACCCATTTGGAAATAAATCGCTTCTATCTACTCTCTTTCGTCTTCCCTGCTCTTCTATGATAAGATATGTAAATGTTGCTTTTTGTATGTTGGGAAGCGCTTTTTTAATATCCTCTTTTTTCCAAATGGAACCTTGTAAATTTGCCATACTTAAATTTGCTCCTCTCAAATTTGCTCCTCTTAAATTTGCTCCTCTCAAATCTGCTCCTCTCAAATCTACTCTATTTAAATTTAAACCATCTTGGCAGACACGCCTAATATAAGAAATCAATGCATCAGAACCTACTATACGGCACTCCCAACAATGCAGAATTTCAAGCATATTTTGAAAGATACGGATTTCACATTCCAGCACCTTCTTGCATTTGCCTTCCATATAATAGGTCATTCCATCCTGCAACATAATCTGAAACGCTTCATTTACATAATCATAAATCTTATTCTGCTCACCATTCTTAATTTTCCATTTTAAAAATTCTAGAATCTCCAACGATAAATGATTGTCTTTTAACATATCTCCAAAGGTACCTGCCAAATCTTCCACAGATTCCTTCTCATTGATTGTATAAGTTATGGAATGATAGAGACACTCTGCCACAAAATATTCATAGATCGACTTATGGATAAATTCGATATTCGTTTGTGGATCTTCAAATAAATGTTTGATGGGAAATTCCAGGACGCTGACCCAATTTCCCTGAAACTCCAATTCTGGAATGTTACAGGATCCTTTTGACAAAACCAAATCATTGTTCTGAAACATCTGAAACGCAGCATCCTGTAAAAATCCCAAGTACTTTTTTATATTTTCTGGATCCCTTAAGACATGCGCCCCTGTGGAATACTGCGTTCCTTCCTGGTGAAATCGGTCAAAGATCCCTCCCTGTTCTGCAAAAATGCGCTGGTACAGCTCTGGCTTTGTAGGGTTTTCACGTATCTCCACCTTGGACATAATCGCCATATATAAAATGACTGGTATCCCCAACACTTCTAAGAATCCGTCGATAAGCAATATTTTATCTTCTAAATCGCTTTTCTTACATCCCAAGGTATGGCAAATCGCTTTCAGCAGTCCAGATTCTAACTCTTCCAGTTCCCAATCACCAAACCTTAAGATCATCATATCATCATAATTTTTATATGTATTTGCCATCCAAGCAGCAACGCTTGGAAGGAAAGATCAGACACACAGGTTACATGAAAATGTTTTATAAGATTCGGGTGTCAAAAGGTAGTTTTCGAAATGGATGTTGGCAAATTGCACAAATGGATGCAAAAAGTTGTGACTTGTCCTGACAGTTAGAATTTCTTTGTGTTCTGTTTTTGAAACAGCAATTTCCAAACACGATGTTTGGAAAAGGCTGATCTGAGCCATGGATGGCGAATATCAGCCGGTTGCGTAAAGATTTCGTTTCTATCATCAGAACACTTAGAAATTCTTCTGTCTTGGACACTCGAAACAACGTTTGCATTTCTTTGTGCAATTTGCCAAGAAGGTTTTATGGAACCACCTTTTGGCACTCGAATCCTATAAGGGAAAAAACGGCATAGCCAAAAATGACTATACCGCAATTGGGTTAAATACTGTCTTTGCCTCTTTCACTTGCTTAGGCAAAAAAGACAAAGACAACCTCTTTTTTCACTTTCCTATTCTTTTACAAACACTTCTTTTCCCAGACCGCACCAGGGACACACCCAATCGTCCGGTAAATCCTCAAACGCTGTTCCAGGGGCAATATCATGATCAGGATCGCCCACTTCGGGGTCATACACATAACCGCAGGGTTCACATAAATATCTTTCCATTTTGCATACTCCTTTTTTCATTATAATGTATTTAGGTAATAGCGAAACTACTAAATTATCAAAATTTCATATACAATTACCATACTTTTCTTTCAATATCTTCATCATACAATTTTTTGAATTGTATATGAAATCCATACAATAATTAGGCTTCGCAATTGTCAATTTAAGTATTCCCATCCAACGATAAAATAATCATGCTGATCCAAAAACGCTGCATTTATCCATTAAAATTTCTTCCAGAGCATTTTTGCTGCTGGTATGGCAGCGCACAATCTCGGCATTTGCCCGCTCTGCTTCTAACAAGGCGCAGCGCACCATTTTATGGGATACCGTGTTCGTAAAAAGTACGATTAAATCCGGTCTTCCAATTTTTTCTTTTAGATTTCCCGACATCTGTGTAAATACCTTTGCCTTGCACTTATGCTCCCTGCATACCTTTTTATACTGGCAGACCATGCGGTCATGCCCTCCGATAATTACAATACTCATAAAGACGCTATCCCTTTCACTCGAAATACACTGCCTTCTTTTGCTGGACGGAACAACAAGTAAAGAAACCCTCCTGCAAGAACCAGCGCCACCACCGTTCCAAGGCAAAAAATCCCTGTTGTAACCCAAGTGCCAATCTGATAAATGCAAAGGGAAACAATATAAGCTAAGATACACTGATAACCAATGGCAAAGCAAAACCATTTGATATTGTTCATTTCCCTCTTAATGGCTCCCATAGCTGCAAAGCATGGCGCGCACAACAAATTAAATACTAGAAAAGAGTAAGCTGCCACTGCCGTCATATGTCCAGACAGTGTTCCCCAAATTTCGGAACCGTCTTCTGCCACTTCTGCAAAACCAAAGAGAATTCCAAAGGTTCCTACCACGTTTTCTTTTGCCACCAGTCCTGTGATTGCCGCAACTGCTGATTTCCAATCCCCCCATCCCAAAGGTGCAAAAATCCATGCAAATATGGTTCCAATGGAGGCAAGGATGCTATGGTCAATTTCCATATCCTCCAGCATACGGAATTGTCCGTCTACCCATCCAAAATAAGTGGTAAACCATATAAAAATGGTGGATAAGAGAATAATCGTGCCTGCTTTCTTGATAAAGGACCAACCCCGCTCCCACATGCTTCTCAACACATTTCCCACAGTAGGAAGATGATACGCGGGAAGTTCCATAACAAATGGCGCTGGCTCCCCTGCAAACATTTTTGTCTTTTTTAAGATAATGCCAGAACAGATCACTGCCGCAATCCCTACAAAAAATGCGCTCCAGGACACCCACCAAGCATTCTGGAAAAATGCCCCTGCAATCAGCGCGATAATGGGAAGCTTTGCCCCACACGGAATAAAAGTGGTCGTCATAATCGTCATTTTGCGATCCCTGTCATTTTCGATGGTACGGCTTGCCATAACTCCCGGAACCCCGCATCCGGTTCCAATCAGCATTGGAATAAATGATTTTCCAGAAAGCCCAAATTTACGGAAAATACGGTCCATAATAAATGCCACACGCGACATGTAACCGCAGGCTTCCAAGAAAGCAAGGAACAAAAACAACACCAACATCTGTGGTACAAATCCTAACACAGCGCCCACGCCTGCTACGATACCATCAACAACCAACCCCTGCAGCCAATCTGCACACCGGACTGCTTCCAATGCGCTGGTAATGATTTCTGGAACAGATGGAATAAACAAGCCCTCCATTCCAAATAAATTCCATCCATCGCCAAACACACCGTCATTCGCCCAATCTGTCGCCCAAGTTCCCACTGTGGTTACAGAGATATAATAAACCAAAGCCATAACTACTGCAAAAATAGGAAGTGCCAGAAGACGGTTGGTTACAAATTTATCTATTTTATCAGAAATCGTAATGGTTCCCTTTCTCTGCCGGTTATAACACTCTTTTATAATAGAAGAAATATATATATAGCGTTCATTGGTAATAATACTTTCTGTATCATCATCCAGTTCCTTTTCAATTGCCTCAATTTCCGCTGTCACATCTGGCGCTTGTTTCATCTGTGCTTGAATTTTACTGTCCTTTTCCAATAACTTCACTGCAAAAAAACGCTTCTGTTCCTGGGATATCTCTGGTCCAAGCTTATTTTCAATTGCATGCAGCACACGTTCTAATTCTGGTGAAAATTCATGTACCGCTTTTGTCCCGCTGTTGCTATGTGCCAGATACACCGCTTTTTCTGCCGCTTCCTTAATTCCAGTTCCTTTTAACGCTGATATCTCCACAACCGGGCATCCCAGCTTCTCGCTCAGTTTCTTGATATGTATTTGATCGCCGTTTTTCTGTACGAGATCCATCATATTGACAGCCATCACAACTGGAATCCCCAATTCCATCAACTGGGTCGATAAATATAAATTACGTTCCATATTGGTTCCGTCCACAATATTTAAAATAACATCTGGGCGTTCCCCAATCAGATAATTTCTTGCCACTACTTCCTCTAAAGTATAAGGGGATAGGGAATATATGCCAGGCAAATCCATAATAATTACTTCTTTATGCCCCTTTAACTTCCCTTCCTTTTTCTCAACCGTAACACCAGGCCAGTTTCCTACAAACTGATTGGAGCCGGTGAGCGCATTGAATAATGTTGTTTTTCCACAGTTTGGATTTCCTGCTAATGCTATTTTTATCGACATTTCAAAACTCCTATCTGCCTTTCGGCATTCTCACTTTGATGTTTGTTTGTTCTTACTATAATTAGTTATTTCTAACCCAAAATCAAAAAATAATCTGCCCATTTCCTGGCACGTCTCTTGCAGAGATTTTATCAGGCTGGTACAGAATGTTCAAACCCAAAGATTACTCCACCTCAATCATTTCTGCATCTGCCTTTCTCAAAGATAGCTCATACCCTCGGACTGTAACCTCCACGGGATCCCCCAGCGGTGCCACTTTTCTCACAAATACATCCACACCCTTGGTAATCCCCATATCCATAATACGGCGTTTTACGGGTCCTTCTCCATGCAATTTTGAAACTCTCGCTGTCTTCCCACAGGGAATTTGTCTTAATGTCTTCATACTGCATCCTTCCTTAAATCATTATTTTATTTGCTAATTCTTTATTGATAGCAACTCTTGACTCTTTTACATTTACAATCATATTTCCGCCAATTTCAGATACAACGGTCACACAGCCTCCGATTACAAACCCCAGGTTTTCCAAAAACCTTCTGGTCTCCTCTTTTCCGCCCACTTTTTTGATGGTATTGACTTCTCCTGTCCTCGCCATGGTCAACGGCATAGTCATCATCTTCTTTCTTAAATTTTATAACAGTTTTATTAAACTTCCTGTAGTTAGTATATTCTAACATCTATTAGTTGTCAATAACTTTTTTGCTGTTTTTTCCATTTCTTATGGCTTACGCGCCAAAAAGTTGTTTTAAAAGTTTATCTTGGTAATTTTCTCAAAAGTTGCCTTTAAGAATCATATTATTCCGGCGGTTAAGTATCACTTCAGAATAGAAGTCTGTTTTATTATGAAAACTTTAAAACCATTTGCTATTTTCCCGCTCTTTCAGTATACTAATGACATAGGACAGAATACTTATGTTCGCGAACGCCATCAGCGTTCTTTTTTGGTAAGATAAATACAAAAAACACGTTTACCGTACAGGCTTTGACAGGATACACATAGGGAATACCGCATTTATTCCTTTCCTATATGGCTGGTACACAAACATATCAAAATAATGACAAAGGGGATTGTTCATGAAAAGTAATGAATCTGCTGAAAATTATTTAGAAACCATCTTAATCTTAAGCCAGAGGCTTCCTGTGGTTCGTTCCATAGATGTGGCGGTAGAGCTAGGTTATAAAAAATCCAGCGTCAGTGTGGCAATGAAACATCTGCGTGAAAAAGGGCATATTGTGGTGTCTGAGGCTGGATATATCACTCTGACAGAAACAGGAAAAGAGATTGCTGATATGATCTATGAACGCCACAAATTTCTTTCTTCCTGGCTTATCAGCCTTGGAGTGGACGAAAAAATTGCTTTGGAGGATGCATGCCGAATGGAGCATGTTATCAGTCCCGAAACCTTTTCTGCTCTCAAGAAGCATGTCTAAAGGAGATGTTTGATATGCTGGTAAAGAACAAAAGTGCGTTTCACGCACCTCCGCGAACAATTTCTTTTGCTAACGCATCTTTTGTTCCGCGACGCGCACATTTGCGCAGCAATATCTTCCTTTTGTGCGCGTGTGCACTTTGCCGCGCCGAGCACATTTGTATTACAACATTTTCCTCTTGTGCGCGTGTGCATATTTATTTTTTATATCATAGGAAATGCAAAGCAGTTTCCTATGATATAAAAACCATTCCAGTAATAACCAGAACGGTTTTTCATAAATTTACGCAAAGGGCTATACTATCACTTGCATATATTTTACCGCCTTTTTCATAAAAATATTCTGTCGTGTTAGAGAATAATAATATTGTTGCATCTCATATCCTTTCCCAGTTCATAGATCTTTCCAGACTCAATTCCTACCACGGTAGGCCTTAAAATATATCCTGGATTGTTCTCCACAACCTTTGCTTTCTCTCCATTGCTGAGCTGCACAATGGAGTCCACCGGATATAAAATCATACTTTCCAGAAAACTTTTCATTACATCCAAATCCAGCTCTTGTGTCATTGACATAATCATCTCAACCGCATCTCTCTGAGAAAATGCCTTCTTATAAGACCGTTCTGTGACTAAGGCATCATAGATATCTACCACAGACAGAATCTTAGCATAAAGATGCATCTTATCTGCCGATACTCCCATAGGATAACCTTTTCCATTCATCTTCTCATGATGCTGTAAAACTCCCATTAACACATGGTTGGAAATATTTTCTTTTCCCTTTAAAATCCCGTATCCATATTCAGAATGCTGTTTCATAATCTCAAATTCTTCATCTGTAAGCTTTCCCGGTTTGTTCAACACTTCATTGGGAATCTTTGATTTCCCCAAATCATGAAGCAGCCCCGAAATTCCAATCTCATATACCTGACCCTTATTCAGCCCATACTGCTTTGCAACAATCATTGCCATGGTTGCAACATCCACACTGTGCTTAAAAGTATATTCATCGCTGATTTTGAGCGCGCCAATATCAACAGCGATTGCATCATTATCTGTGATCGCATGCATTAAATCATTGGCGATATGATTGGTAGCATCCGTGAAATCCTGTGTCTCTGTATTGTGATACAAATACTGTATCCCCTCTGCCACACGTTTTTTGACACTCTCCTTCAACTTAACCTTTGTCCGATCCTCCACCCTTCTTTTCTCGATGACTGCCTGTGCCTGGAGCGATATCTTCTCTTCCTCTGGATCTTCTTCTCCCTCTCGTATATAAACGCTTGTAACCCCAAGCTTCAGCAAGGAATCAATCAGATAGTTATTCAGTACCGCGCCTCGTGCAATTAAAACCCTTCCCCTGCGGTCTACAATTGCCTGATCTATTTTCATGCCTTCCTTTAAAGACCTGGTTCTTACATAAATTCTCTTAATCACGATTTTTCCTCTACATTCTTCACCATTGTGAACATCAAACAGAGTCTCTCAATCTCTAATTTCTTCCAATATTATACTCTATTTTTCTAATTATTCCAACAAAAAAAATAAAGAATAAGTAAACTTCTTTGTATGGGGTGCGGATCAGCCCTGCTGACAACAACAGATTACAGATAGAAGCAAAATCCTTACTTGATGACAAAAATTAAAAAAAACAAAAAAACACTTGCATTTTCAAAGTGTATATGCTAAAATACTATTTGTTCAGGTCAGTGGACAAATGCCGGCGTGTCGGAATGGCAGACGAGGCAGACTCAAAATCTGTTGTGGGCAACCACGTATGGGTTCAAGTCCCATTGCCGGCAGTATCCCAAATGCTGAGGCTCTTGTATTATTTGAGAGTTTCGGCATTTTTTATTTTATAGGATTTGGGTGTCAAAAGGTGGTTTTCAAAAGGAATATTGGCAAATTGCACAAATGAGTGCAAAACGGAACAACATTTGTATTTCTTTGTGCAATTTGTCAAGAAGGTTTTTAGGAACCACCTTTTGACACCCGAATCTTTATAGGAAATTTTATGAAATTTTAACGAAAATAAAAGCCCTCTGGGCAGGGTGCGCACGCGCACAAGGGGAAACGATTGCCGTGCAATTGTGCTCGGCGTGGAACAAATCCTGCAGAAAGCTGACGGGATAGGATCTTTCTACCCCCTGTCTCGACCGTTGCCTATCAAATGCCACTGGCGCTTGGAACATCTTGGTTTTACCATTTGGTCTTTGCTGCCCGCCATCTCTCTGGATCTTCTTCCCAAAGACCATTCAGCCAGTCAATACCCTTTTGAATCCCTTCTTCCGAAAAATCCATTTCCCTTTTTATCTTCTGTTCCTCTAAAACGGTATCAAATGCATAAGGACCTTCCCATGCCGTAACTTCTAGAATTTCCTTTTTCTCCCCCTCTTTTTTCTCTGGCTCTTGTTTCACAACCGCAAACCGGAAGCGCAGTCCCTCACGGCTTCCGGTAAACGTTGTCTTTTTCAGATATGGAATAGATAAAATATCTTTACGTTCAATCATTTGTGCTCCTTAAATCCTTCAAGATATCAAAACAATCAAAGGTTGCAAAATAATCCTCTGGTGTCTCCGCACGGCGAATCAATTGGGCGCTTCCATCTTCCTTCAACAGGATCTCGGCAGATTTTAATTTTCCATTGTAATTGTAACCCATAGAAAAACCATGAGCTCCAGTATCATGGATGACCAGCAAATCACCAATATCAATCTTTGGAAGCATCCGGTCAATGGCGAATTTATCATTGTTCTCACAGAGCGAACCTGTGATGTCATATTTATGGTCACACACACGATTGTCCTTTCCCATAACAGTAATATGATGGTATGCCCCATACATGGCAGGACGCATCAGATTCACCGCGCAGGCATCACAGCCAATATATTCTTTATAGGTATGTTTTTCATGAATGGCAGTTGTCACCAAACAGCCGTATGGACCCATCATAAACCGACCAAGTTCTGTATAAATCGCCACATCCGACATACCTGCCGGAACCATCACTTCTTCATAAACCTTGCGGACCCCTTCGCCAATCACATAAATATCGTTTGGTTCTTCCTCTTGCCGGTATGGGATTCCAATTCCGCCAGAAAGATTGATAAAGCGGATATCTGCCCCAGTCTCTTCTTTTAATCTCACTGCCAATTCAAACAGCGTCTTTGCCAGCGTAGGATAATATTCATTGGTCACAGTATTGCTTGCTAAAAATGCATGAATCCCAAAATATTTTGCCCCTTTTTCTTTTAACAGCCGAAAGCCCTCAAATAACTGCTCCTCTGTAAAACCATATTTCGCGTCTCCAGGGTTGTCCATAATACTGTTGCTGATCTTAAATACACCCCCTGGATTATAGCGGCAGCTAATGGTTTCTGGAATATGCCCAATGGTTTTTTCCAAAAAATCAATATGGGTAAAATCATCCAGATTGATAATGGCTCCAATGTCATCTGCATACTGAAACTCCTCTGCCGGAGTAGTATTGGAAGAAAACATAATGTCCTTTCCGTCAAAGTGCAGCGCGTCGGCAAGCATTAACTCCGTTTTCGATGAACAATCACATCCACAGCCGCATTCTTTTAAAATATTAATTAAAAATGGATTGGGGGTTGCCTTGACCGCAAAATATTCTTTAAATCCCTTATTCCAGGAAAAGGCTTTTTTCAATGCCAATGCATTGGCACGGATGCCTTTTTCATCATACAGATGAAACGGCGTAGGATATTTCTTTACAATTTCTTGTAATTGTTCCTGTGTTACAAATGGTTCTTTCTTCATAATTTGATGCTCCTTTGTTTTCTGTATTCATTTCATCTATTTTTGGTTTTTGCCTTCTAACTCCAATAGGCGAATTTCATTTTTCATGGAATCTTTGAAGACTTGTACAAAATTCGTCTGCCCAGTATACAGGCAAGTGCTTTCTTTTCCCTTCCCCAATTCACCGGTAAGCACATACTTAGAATCTGTGATAATCCCTATCTGGTTTTTCTTATCAGAAGTTACATAGACTTTTACCCCTTTTGCTTTCCCAGAAAAAAACTTCCATCGGTTCTCGCTGGTTTTTGGAAAATCTGTCAATACCACGACCTTGATATTTTCTGCCGCCAACCCTTCCAATTCCTTCTCGAATTGTTCCAACAAGGAAAACGCCATAGACAAATACACTCTCTTTTTTGCCTTTTGCAGCATATTTCGAATTTTATCTGCGATATTCTCATCGGAACGAATGGTAATATACCCATCCAGTTCCTCTTTTTCCTTGGGAAGATTTGATATTAAAAATTCTTGTTTCCTTCTTAGGCTGCAGATCTTATTCTGGCAAAACTCTTCTGCCTCCACCGCGGTATATTTCCTAGAGGCGCCCTCACTGATATATGCGGCCCCTTTTTCTGCCAATCCATCCAGTGCTTTATATACATTGGAGCGGGAAATTCCGGTCCGCTTTGCAATTTCATAGCCATTGCTGCTTCCAGCCCGCAGCAATGCGAGATAAATCAGGGATTCCTGCCTAGTCAAACCAAAAGACATCAAAGGCTCCACCAGTCTTTTTTCTTCCATCATAGCCATTGCCTCCTTCTCGCTGTCTGGTTCCTAGCAACGAAAAATCATAGGAAAAGTTCTTATAGTATTTCTATTCAGGAATACTATAATCAGTTTTGATGGAAATGTCAAGGGGCTGATTACAAAATAGAAAAATAGAATTTTTCAATGTTAAAATTTATTTTGAAATTTTTAAAAATATGTTGTAACAAATCAGAAAAAATCGACACTAATTTTATGAAAGGAGGAGTGAAATGCAAGAAGTGCTAAAAGAGTTATTCAAAAACCATTATAAAGATATTTATACTTATTTATATAGCCTTAGTCATGACGCTTCACTTTCCGAGGATTTAACGTCAGAAGTGTTTTTGGAAGTTGTGAAATCTATTACCAAGTTTCGAGGAGAATCTGATATTAAAACATGGCTTTTTGCAATTGCAAGGCATAAGTGGTTTTCTTATCTGCGCAAGAAAAAAACGCAAGTAAAAACAGAAGTCCTGATAGAATTTTATGAAACTTTTAACCAAACTATGGAGGAAAATTATCAAATTCGTGTATTAGCAGAGCGGATTTATACATTGTTGGAGGCAGAACCAGAACGGACAAGGAATATTGTCCTTATGAGAATAGAAGGATTTTCCTTTTATGAAATCGGAGTAAAGTATGGCATCTCTGAAAGTTCTGCCAGGGTGATTGATTTTCGAGCAAAGGCAAAAATAAGAAAAATATTAAAAGAGGAGGGATTTGACCATGAATAAAATTACTTGTGATTTGTGTATGGATTTAATACCATTGGTAAGGGATGGCATTGCAAGCAATGAAAGTAAAAAAGCAGTTGAACTGCACATGAAGTCTTGCGTTGCATGCAATGCTTTTTACAGTGGAGAACTTCCCCCAACTGTAAATGCAGAAAAAGCTTTCCAAAAATTTAGACGGAAAGTACAATTTTTTTCTATCTTGCTTATGATGTTTGGAATTTTTTTCGGGTTAGGACTGACGGCCGGAGCTGATATGTTTTATAACAGTTTCATTATGCCCGTAATTGGTATACTTGGATATATGATATTTCGCTGGAAAGCATTGTACAATCTTCCAATTTTGCTTTTGATTACACATAGCGCCATAAATATTTTGGGTTTCATGAAAGAACGTGAAAATCTTGATTTCGCTTCTATGCTGATCTGGACAATTTTCTATTGCATTTTTGCATGGATAGGCGTATTTATTGCTGGTCTGTTGCATTATGCTTTCCGAAAGGAGGAGTAAAATGAAAAAGAAATTATTAAAAGCGGCTGCTTTCTTAACGGCTATGATATTGATCATCGGATTGAGTATTTTTACAAATGCCCTGTCAGGTAATCCTATTTCCAAAATAATTGCTGAAAAGAGAGCTGAAATCTATCTAGCTAAAAATTATGAAAATACTGATTTTACTGTCAAAGAAATTAATTATAGTTTTAAAGATGGAAATTATTATGTTACGATACAATCACCCAGTAGTGCTGACAGCTATTTTACACTTTCCTTTGATATGTTAGGAAACCTGAAACAAGATAACTACACAGTAATGGTACTCAGTGGTTCAAATACTGCCCGCAGGCTGGAACAGGCCTATCGGGAACTAACCGATTCTATTTTTGAAAGTCCTGCATTTCCTTTTACTGGTGAAATTATGTTTGGAGATTTGGAATTTACTTCTAGAGATTCTGAGCAAAATAAGGAAATTCCCACTTATGGGCTGGTAGAGGAAGAATTGGAATTAGATGGTTTATATGATATTCCCAAACTTGGCGCAAAGGCAGGTCATTTAACCGTTTATATAGAGGATAAAGATGTAAGTATAGAACGAGCGGCAGAGATTATGTTAGAAATCAAACGTCTGATGAAAAAAGGAGGTGCTCCATTTTATGCTATAGATTTTGTATTGGAACCTTTGAAATCAGAAAGAAACAGCGCCAAATCAGAAGAACGAGTGGAAAGTATACAATTTCTTTATGCAGATATTTATAAAGAGGGAATGGTTGAGCGTGTAAAAGCAGCAAATGATGCCGCAACAGCTTATTATAATACGGCTGACACGGAAAAGCCAAATACCCCGCAGCAAGCTGACGGGGCATGTCTTAGCTTGTTTTACGCAAGTTCGCCCCAAGGGGCGGGGGATTTGCACCCAAAGGGCACCTACCCTCGCAGCTGTCTGCATTCCGTTTCGCTCCATGCCTCACATGCGCCACTGGCGCATAGCGCCGTCAAATATCCATGGAAACATTGTTATTTTCCTAAATGCCCTTTGGGTACATTGCTCGCGGGAATAAATTTCAGATAGTTTTTTGATATATGTTTTCGTATGCCATATGTCTTTTTATGTGTGGTTGAAGCATCTGACTATGGAAAATACTTTCATGGAAAGCCTTAAAAGATTACCCGAACGGGCTGTCGCAAAATGCAGGGATTATACAACATATAATAACAATACTGCCAATATTTATACTATATGTTGTGGAAATTTCTTATTTTTCGACAGCCCCAAGGATTACCTTCTAACACGCCAGGCAGCATATTAAATATTTATTTTTATTCACAATGCAATATAATTTCCCCATTTTTCAGAGTCTTTGGAACATCAATGACACGCTGGTTGGCGCTGCCACGCCAGTATAACTGCGTATCTTTTTGTTCCACATCAAACTCCCCGTCTACCAGCACGTCCAAATATTTCATAATATCCAATCCTGCGATGGTTTCCCACACAAATCCGGTATACATCCAAATGGTTTTTGCTGGAAATATTTCCCTGATTTCTTTTACTAGTTTCAATATATCAGAACGATTTCCATAATACAGCGGATCTCCTCCTGTCAATGTAATCCCAGAAATATAATCATTGGAAAGCTCCGCAAACACTTCCTGTTTTGCCTCCTTGTCAAACACAAGCCCGCCGTTTGGATCCCAGGTAACAGGATTCTGACATTCCTTACAGCAATGAGAACAACCGGACACCCATAAGACTACACGAAGCCCGTCACCGTTGAGCATATCGTCTTTTGTAATATTGTGGTATCTCATTTCACATCTCCTTACATACTTATATGTTTTTACCCCTCAACCTATTTTCCCTACATACTCTTTCGCTCTGCAATCTCCGCCATTTTCGCGTCATTGAGGCGGGTATCTCCTTTTACCCTGGAATATGACAGGTAACCATTCATCCGGTCAATTTTGGTCAGATTACGGCTGCCGCATTTCGGGCATACATCCATCTCTAATTCCTGATGCCCACAGTCATCACAGTAAGCAAGGGATAAATTCACCCCTTCATAAAATCCCATCTTCATGGCACGGCGCACCAACGTCTTGACTGCTTCCTTATTATAATCGATAGGATATTTTACATATTGGATTTTCCCCCCATTGCTCAGTTCCCAGAAACGGTACTCCAAGTCTTGTTTTTGAATGGGCGTGATATCCTCTGACACATGGCAATGGAAACCATTGCTGACATACTCCCTGTCAGAAACATTTTCCACAATGCCATATTTTTTGCGGAACTGCTTTACCTGCAGCCCGCAAAGATTCTCTGCCGGCGTTGCATAAATGGCATACAGATTCCCATCTTCTTTTTTAAATTCATTGATTTTTTCATTGATATATTCCAACACTTCAATGGCAAACTGTCCGTCCTCCACCAATGATTTCCCATTATACAGCCGCTGCAGCTCATTGAATGCGGTGATACCAAACGATGCTGTTGCCGTTTTTAACAATGGTTTGATCTTGTCATGGATCCCAAGGTGACCGCCATAAAAACCGCCCTCGCAATAGGCAAGCGGGTTTGTACTTGCACGCATTTCCCCCAGATACGCATAGGTTCGAATATGAAGCTGCCGTATCAATTCTAGATAATAGTCCAGCACCTCATAAAAATCCCGGCTCTCCTGTCTGGATTTTGCCAATATCATGGGCAAATGCAGGCTGACTACGCCGATGTTAAAACGCCCTACAAACACGGGATGGTCTTTTTCATCCGCTGGATTCATCCCACCCCTCTCATACCAGGGGGACAAAAATGCACGACAGCCCATAGGGCTGATGATTTCCCCATACTGCTTGTACATACTGGCAATATAACCCTTACCTGTCAGGCTCAGCCAGTCTGGGTACATGGTCTTCCTAGAACACTCAATTCCTGCTTCAAAGACGTCTTCCAATTCCTTTCCAGGCCCATGAAGATTCTCATCATACAAAAATACCAGTTTGGGAAATAAGACTGGCTTTTTACATTCTGCCTTTCCCTGCCCCTTTCTTCGGACATTCAGCATGGCTATTGACGCCATTTTGGCAAACCTTCCTGTCCCAGTGCCGAATGTCATGGTGATAAATGGATAATCCCCCCGGCTTGAGGAAACGGAATTGAACTTATACTCCCAGCCCTGGACGCCTTGCTCCAGATCCCTGGTGATATCTTTCATGGTTTCTTCTTCTGCCCGCTGCTCGCTTAACCCCAATTCCTGATAACGCTTTTTGTATTTCACATAAGATTTTTCTGCATAAGGCTCCAAAATCTTCTCCACGCTTGGCACTGTAAATCCCCCATACTGCTGGCTTGCAGCGCTCAGCACAATATCACCAATCACATCAAATGCTACATCAAGGGTTTTTGGTTCATTATACCAGAGGTTTCCCATCTCGAAGCCACCCCGCAGCACATTTTCCACATCAAACAGGCAGCAGTTCATGGTATCCCTTCTTGCTGACATGTCATGCACATACAAGTACCCATCCCGGCACGCCTGTATCTCTTCGGTTGTCATAAAAAACTTCTGATACAATTCTTTATTTAACTGGTTAAAAATCAAACTCCGTTTTGTGGACACCAACGCACTGTCTGTATTGGAATTTTCTTTATCGCCTATGTACATGATAGACTGGCTTTTTTTGTATACCTCGTCTAACATCTGGACAAAATCCTGTTTGTAATTCCGGTAATCCCGATAACTTTTCGCCACGGTCGGATTCACTTTTTCCAAGGCCCCCTCCACGATATTGTGCATCTGGGCAATTTTGATTTGTTCCAACCCCATGGATTCTACCTTTTCCTCCACAAACTGACAAATAAATTTTAATTCCTCATCGGTAAACTTAATCAGTGCACGGTAAGCAGATTTATTCACCGCAACCACAACTTTTTGTACATTAAAATCTTCTTTTGTCCCATCTTTCTTAATGACTTTAAAATTTTTTTCCATCCTTTCTCCTCTTTTCTTATCTGCTTTTTTCTCTTGTATACCAGATAGTAGATAACTCTCGCTCCTACAAATGGCGAGCCATAGAACAGTATGAGATTGAAACTCCCATCTGATACAGCCTCTGGTGCATGGCAGGCCCGCCATCGTCAAAACGCCATCGGCGGTTTTGGATTTTATCCTATCATGTTGTCAAAAATAAGTCAATCGAACACAAAGCAGAGATACGACAAATCCAGTCTCTTCCCACGGATTTTTCCACTATCGCTGTCTGTGTTCCCATTGCATCTATCGTAATGGTCTGCCCCCTTTACATGCAGTCTTTCTAACAGTTCCAGAATCGTAGCCATCTTTCCCAGCGCACATCTTCGATATATTCCATCCACTTTAATAATTTCTTCCATAAACAACGCCCCTTTTCTTTTATTTTATCAAAAAAGGGGCGTATTTACAATTTATGTACTCATGTGTTTGCCGTGGTGTATCAAGTTAAGTGCAGACAGCGAAGTTTCATATTAAGGCTTCCATGTAACCTGTTCTAACAAATGACATTGGCCAACTATTTCCGATTACTTCGACTCCTCATTCCAGCCCCTTGTGCCCGTTTAGTCCATCCATAGGGTTACAATCTGCCATATGCCCGTTTTTTTGTTCCGAAAACCTCCATGGACATAATTCCCACTGCCCTTACAAGTCACCGTACTGTTATTTTTAATGTCCTTTGTCGTTTTACCATTATAGAAAATAATATATGACAATTCCCATCCTTTCTTTGCCTTTAAAGAGACTTTAAATTTTTCACCTTTCCATTTTTTGGAAAATGATCGATTAAATATCCGGTTACATTAGAAGCATTTTTACTGGTTTCATACGTTACGTTAATCTCTGTTGGAAAAGATGGGTTTACCGCAGCCTCCGCCTTTATTACCGGCAGGGGACTCCCTGTGGTAAAAACCATTGCGAGTAATAACAAAACCATTTTCATCTTCCTGCTGTATTTTCTCATTTTTGTTCCTCTTCATTTTGTTTTCAATGCTGTGCTTGTGCACCCATTTCAATTCTTCCCTTTCACATTTTTCGCGCCGCTCCATGCCCTGCAAAGTTTCTGCGTCTTTCCGCTTAATTTTACATTCTTATAGGAACGCAGTTTCATATAAGGTTTCTTTCTTAGTGAAACATACTGTCGGAATCCTAAGCCTTATTTTATGCGGCTCCAATGTGTTATCTTTCCTATGATAGTATATCATCTTTATGCAATGTTTTCAATGCTTTCGACAGGTTTTCATGGAACTCAAATTTCCCAGTTTGAGGCAGCCCTATGCCGCCTCAAACTGGGAATTGTAAAGTTCTGCATAAAAACCGTTCTTTGCCAGAAGTTCCTGGTGATTTCCTTGTTCGATAATATCGCCGTCTTTCATGACCAAAATTACATCTGCATCCTTAATCGTAGAAAGGCGGTGGGCAATCACAAAACTCGTCCTGCCCTTCATGAGATTATTCATCGCTTTTTGAATCCGCTCTTCTGTCCTGGTATCCACAGAAGAAGTCGCCTCATCCAAAATCAAAATAGGATTGTCTGCCAAAATCGCCCTCGCTATCGTCAGCAGCTGCTTCTGTCCCTGGGATACATTGCTGGCATCCTCGTTTAATTCCATCTGATAACCGCCGGGAAGCGTGGAAATAAAATGATGCGCGTGCGCCGCCTTAGCTGCGGCAATCACTTCTTCATCTGTGGCGTCAAGCCTTCCATAACGGATATTTTCCATAATAGTTCCTTTAAACAGCCAGGTATCCTGCAGCACCATGCCAAAATTTTCCCGCAAGTCGCTGCGGTGGAATTCCCGCAGGTCATGGTCGTCCACCCGAATACTTCCTTTTAACACATCATAAAAACGCATCAAAAGCTTTACCATTGTTGTTTTTCCCGCCCCGGTGGGTCCCACAATCGCCACCATCTGCCCTGGCTCCACATCACAGTTAAAATCATTGACAATAACCTTATCCTTGTCATAGCCAAACTGGACATGTTCAAAGGTAACCCTGCCTTCCATCTCTGTCATTTTTACTGGATGTACTGGAGACACTTCTTCCTCCTCTTCCTCCAAAAACTCAAACACCCGCTCTGCCGCCGCTGCCGTAGCCTGCAGCATATTGGACACCTGCGCCACCTGGGAAATCGGCTGGGTAAACTGGCGTACATACTGGATAAAGGACTGGATTTCTCCCACTTCAATGCTTCCCCGGATCGCAAGCATACCGCCCACCACCGCAACGGCAACATATCCAAGATTTCCTACAAAATTCATAATCGGCTGCATCATCCCTGATAAAAACTGGGATTTCCAGGCAGACTGGAAAAGAATATCGTTGGTCTCATCAAACTCACGCAGCATATCTTCTTCCTTATTAAATGCTTTTACAATATTATGCCCGCTGTATACTTCCTCCACCTGTCCATTGATCTTGCCTAAATATTTCTGTTGTGCCACAAAGTACTTTTGTGAAAATTTTACTACAATCCCAATTAAAATGCCGGAGATTGGAAGGATTACAATGGCAATCAGCGTCATGACCGGACTGATGCTCAGCATCATCACTAAAATACCGATCAGCATGGTAACGGAAGTAATTAGCTGTGTCACACTCTGGTTCAGTCCCTGCCCTAAAGTGTCCACATCGTTAGTAATACGGGATAACACTTCTCCCACAGTCCGGGATTCAAAATATTTCATAGGCATCCGGTTAATTTTCTCTGAGATATCTTCCCGAAAACGAAAACATATCTTCTGGGTAATGCCTGTCATAATATAACCTTGCACAAAGGAACACAAAGCGCTGAACACATAAATCCCCAGCAAAAATAATAAGATTTCTCCAATTTTTGCAAAATCTATCTCTCCACTGCCAGATACTTTTGCCACCAGCCCATTAAAAAGTTCTGTGGTAGCATTTCCTAAGATTTTTGGACCCGTAATGCCAAACACGGTAGACGCCACCGCAAAAACCAGTACCGCAAACACGCCGATTTTATAACGTCCCATATACTGCAGAAGTTTTTTTGCCGTTCCTCTAAAATTCTTTGCCTTTTCTCCTGGAGCCATACCTCCTGGTCCATGTGGTCCACGTCCCATTGCGCCTGTCTTTTTCTGTTCACTCATCAGTCTGCACCTCCTCTGTCGGCTTTCTCCTGTCCCTTTGGAATTTCTCCCTGTTTTTGAAACCCTTTTGCATCCTTTGGAGGATTTGCTCTCCATTCCTGCCCTGCTTCCTCCTGATTTCCCCCATCTTTTGGATCCTTTCGAGTACTTGTTTTTAATTCCTGTTCAGAAAGCTGGGACTTTGCAATTTCCTGATAAGTCTCACAGGTATCCATCAACTCCTCATGGGTTCCTTTCCCTGCAATCCGACCGTCTTCCAAAACAATGATCTGGTCTGCATGTAAAATCGTACTAATCCGCTGTGCCACAATAATCACAGAAGAATTACCCGTTTTTTCCTGCAATGCCTTTCTTAAGACCACATCCGTCTTATAATCCAATGCAGAAAAACTGTCGTCAAAGAGAAATACCTTGGGATTTTTTGCAATTGCCCTGGCGATGGAAAGGCGCTGTTTCTGACCGCCAGACACATTGGTGCCTCCCTGGGAAATCGGACTCTCAAACTGTTCTTCTTTCTCACTGATAAACGCTTTTGCCTGGGCAATCTCTGCTGCTTCCTCCATCTGCGCTTCTGTGACGTTTCCAGCAAACTGGATATTGGAAGCGATCGTCCCGGAAAACAGCATTCCCTTCTGTGGTACATACCCAATCAAGTCACGGAGTTTCTTCTGGCTCATTTTGCGAATATCCACGCCGTCCATGGTAATCTTTCCTGCCGTCACATCGTAAAATCTCGGAATTAAATTTAAAACCGTAGACTTCCCGCACCCAGTACTTCCGATAATCGCCGTGGTCTTTCCTGGTTTTGCAGTAAAAGAAATATGGCAGACGGCATCCTCCTGGGCACCTGGATACCGGAAAGATACATCCTCAAATGCCACTTCTCCCTTCCACTGATCCTCAAGATTTTCCACAGGATTTGACGGGTCGCAGATCGTTTCTTTTGTCTGTATTACCTCCTCAATACGGTTTGCCGCTACGCCAGCGCGGGGCAGCATCACAGACACCATCGTAATCATCAAAAATGCCATAACAATCTGCATGGTATATGTGATAAATGCCATCATATCACCTACCTGGAGATTTCCTAAATCTACGCCCTGGGCGCCAAACCAAACAATCATAACCGTAATAGCATTCATAATCAGCATCATTGCCGGCATCATCATAGACATTACCCGGCTGGTAAAAAGCTGGGTTTTCATCAGATCCCGATTGGCGCCTTCAAATCGTTTTTCCTCAAATTTTTCCCTGGAAAATGCACGTATGACAGAAACACCTGTCAAAATCTCCCTAGAAACTAAATTAAGCCGGTCCACCAAGGTCTGCATTTTTTTAAATTTCGGCATTGTCACAGACATCAGCACGCCCACCAAAAGAATAATGCTTCCTACTGCAACGCCAATAATCCAGCCCATTCCTGTCTTGGTCCCTGCCACCTTAAGCACGCCCCCAATCCCAATAATAGGCGCATACATAATCATACGCAGCAAGAGGACGGCAACCATCTGTATCTGCTGGATATCGTTGGTACTCCTTGTAATCAGCGAAGCTGTGGAAAACTGTTCGATCTCATTGTTGGAAAAACCGACCACTTTTTTAAACACCCTGCCCCTAAGATCCATACCCAATTTTGCAGACACCCTGGACGCAAGGAGCCCTACCAAAATGGAGGCAAGCATCATTACCACTGACATGGCAAGCATTTTTCCGCCAGTACACAGCATATAGTGATTCTGATAATCCTCCATATGATACCCCAAAGCTTCATACTCTTGTCTGACTACCAGCCTTGCACGCTGGGAGATAATGGAATCGCCCATATCCCCCATGTTTTCCCTTGCTTCTTCTTCCTTCTGGAGAATTTGCTCTGTTGTCATTTGCCCACTGTCCAAAAGCGCCTTTATGGTGTCCAAATCCATTCCCTGCTCCTGTGCCATGGAAGACATGACAACCATAGGCATACCCAAAAGTTCTTCCAGCCCTTGCATTTCTTCTCTGCTTTGAACTTTTAATTTATAGGTTCCTTCGGAACTCTCCTGATAGGAAGCTTTCAGCGTCCCTGCATCTTCGTTTGACAAAAAAAGACAGAGATTTTCTAATGTCTCCTTTCTCATCTCATCTGGTACAGCATATTCTATCCCGCTCTGCTGAATGCCAATATCTACAATATCAGACATATACTGGGGCAGTGACAAATCACAGTACGCCTGCACGATTAACAGTAAGAAAATGGCAAATACTGCTGATTTGTGTTCGCCCAGGTACTTCAATATTTTTCCCATTTCTCTCTCCTTTGTTCCCTGTTTTTTCGTTTTGCAGTCAATACTATTCCTTTTCCCAATATTTGTCAATGTTCCAATTCTTAAACTTTCTAAAATATTTATAAACAAACTGTATCAGAATCTTTGCTGTATCTTCCACAATTTCATCATTATTTTCTGTGGCAGCACTTTCGCGGCAAGATGCGATGCCTTGGTATACCCCCCATAGACAGACATATCTTTGCTGCTCCTGGCATCCTGCAGGGCTTTTTTTGCCACCTTATCTGGGGAAACCATTCCCGAAAAATTATTTACTGTCTTTTGCGCCCCTATCTTTGCCCGTTCATACAGCCTGGTACTCATCCAGCCTGGGCATACTGCCGTTGCGCTCACCCCTTTCCGTTTCAATTCCACATTGAGCGCCCGCGTATAATTCCTCAAAAAAGCTTTTGTGGAACTATACACGTTCAGATAGGGAAGGGGCTGAAAAGAAGCCTGGGAAGAAATATTTAAAATATGGCTTCCCTTTTTCATATAAGGCAGGGATACCAATGTCATTGCAATAGGCGCGCTGCAGTTTACATCAACCATATTTATCGTCTCACGCACTGTCAAATCGGAATAGGAACAAAATTTTGCATAGCCTGCATTATTGACCAGGTATCTGATATTGGGCTTTTTTCGAATGACCATCTTTCCAAACTCAATAATAGAATCTAAATTGGAAAGATCAATGGCAAAAATTTTTACCTTTTCGCCAAATTTTTTCTGAAATTTTTGCAGCTTTTTTTCCTCTCTGGCAATTGCCCAAATTTCATCTAAAGATTTTTCCTTTAGCAACAATTTAACAAATTCCCTTCCAAGGCCGCTGCTCGCACCTGTCACAATCGCAATATTTTTCATTACAAACCTCCTATATTTTACTCATGTAATGTCTCGTTGAACTTTACATTAGGGCATTGGATTAATGTCTGGTTCGCTGCTGAGTATTTGATTTTCTCAAAGTTTTGCCACGTCGGTGTTTCACCCCTGGAGTAACAATATTATACTGCCGCAAATAAAAAGAATTATGTATTAAAATCAAATCAATCCATAATGTTTGCAAGCCTGGTAAACGCCATCTTCCCACAAGGGCGCCGTCACATATTCCGCCGCATCCTTCGCCTGCTGCATCCCATCCCCCATTGCAACAGAATGTGCCGTGTATTCCAGCATGTCCAAATCATTGGTACTGTCTCCGAAGGAATAGGTATCTGTATGAGAAATCCCAAGTATCCGGCAAATCTCCTGGATCCCGGTGGCTTTATGGAAGCCTTTTGGCACAATCTCCATAAAGTTCCCTCCCCTGTGGATCACGGTATACTCTTGCCCTAAAACCCGTTCCAGCTCTTTTTGCTTTTTGTCCTCTTCTAAATAGTTTACACAAAACTTGCTGACTTCAAGGCAGCCCTCATTTCCAGAAACCCGGATTACTTTTTCCCCCAAAGCCCCTTTCAGCTCCTGTGGAAAAGGTGAGTCTTTTGGAAAACGCTCTGCATCCAAATACAAAAAATGCCTTCCTTCCAAAATATATGCAGCATCGAGGTTCCGCAAAAATGCATTGGCTCGTTGAATATCCTCCAGAGAAATTTTGTGATAAAATTTCACTTCTCCCTGAAACTCCCCATAGGTGCCGCATCCAGCTAAAATACCGTCAAACCCCAAAGGCATCAATGCCTCATCTGGAATAAACACCCTTGTCCTTCCGCTGCTGATAAATAAATAGTGTCCCTGTTCCTTCATTTTTCGGAATGCTTCTCTTGTACTGTCTGGAATGTTCTGCTTTTCATCCCAAATCGTTCCGTCAATATCAAAAAATATTGCTTTTCTCATCTCTTCATCTCCATTTCTCAAAATACCTGCATATTGTATCATATTTTTCGCCAAAAATACTGTTTTTCAAATACACAAAATTAAATTCCCGCTGAATCTGGAAACCCTCCACTGGAATCTGGTACAAAACCCCTGTCTCCAATTCCTGTTCCACTACCGCCTCATACAGAAAACTGATGCCACAGTTTTGGGCTACCAATTTTCGGATTGCTCCCATATTCGACACTTCAATCCGGTTTTTAAATTTATCCAAGGATTGGTTGTGGGTCTGCAAAAACTGTTCCAAAATCCCCCTGGTCCCAGAACCTTTTTCCCGGACAATGAGACGGCTTTGAAACAGCGCTTCCATGGGAAAGTTCCCCGTCATGCATTGTTGCTGATAAAAACTCCTGCCACAAATTCCAATATAATTCTCTCTGGAAATTAAACGGTAGGAATAAGCGCTTTTGTCAAATCTCCCCTCCACGACTGCAAACTCAATCTCTCCTGCTTCCAGCATTTCCAGCAGGTTTTCCGTATTTTTTACCGTGACAGAAATATCGGTATCTGGATAATCCTCAAGATACCGTCCCAATACGGCGGGAATTACAAATTCTCCCACAGTCAGGGTCGCGCCCAGAACCAGTTTTTCTTTTTGGCAGAGACTGTTTTTCAATGCCTTCTGAATATGCAGTTCGTCTGCACACATAGACGCCGCCAGGCGCTCCAAAAGTTTTCCCTGTTCTGTCAGATATATTTTTTTCCCTCGAACTGCCACCAAAGGAACTTGGTATAACTCTTCCAAATATCGGATATGCTGGGTAACTGCCGGCTGTGTAATATGCAGATTCGCAGACGCCCTGGTGTAATTCAAAGTTTTACAGACCTCCAGAAATGTGTAAATTCGGCTGTCAAGCATAACGTTCTCCTTATCATTTCCAACCATATAGTCAAATCATAATTTGTAACTGGTACACCGTATAACTATAACATAATTTTATCGTTTTATAAATATTTATAATTTCCTTTTATATGTAAAATCTGGTAAAATATTATTGTTCACAAGATAGAATATCGTGAACAATATCAGAAATACTTTTAACATACATCTTCTAAAACACTCAATACCAATATATTTTATCAGGAGGAAGTCACCATGAGAAATCATGCAGCAGAATTTCGTGGAGATTTAAAGGAATTTCACGAAATGACTGAAAAATTTTACAACAAAGAAATTAATGTGGCACAGTACAAAGGCTTTTCCGGCGGATTCGGCAGTTATGCCCAAAGAGGGGGCAATGCAAGTATGCTCCGGCTGCGTCTATCTGGAGGGGAAGTTACCAAAGAACAATTGCTCTTTATTGCAGAAAGCATTGAAAAATATGATATTTCCCTTGCCCATATCACAACCTGCCAAAGCCTCCAGCTTCACAACCTGTCCGCAGATCAAGTATGTGCACTTGTGGAAGAAGCCTTTGACCATGAAATTATCACCAGGGGAGGCGGCGGCGATTTTCCTCGGAACGTAATGTGTTCCCCTCTTTCCGGCGTCCAGCAGGGAGAATATTTTGACGTTCTCCCCTATGCAAAGGAAGCGGCAGATTATCTGTTAGGTTTTATCAAAAAAGTAAAACTTCCACGGAAATTAAAAGTCTGTTTCTCCAACAGCAAAGAAAACGTTACCCATGCTACCTTCCGTGATTTGGGATTTGTGGCAAAGGAAAACGGAAAATTTGACGTCTACAGTGCCGGCGGTCTTGGGCGCAGCCCGCGCATGGGCGCATTGGTAGCTTCCGATATTGAGCCATCTAAGATCCTTTACTACATCAAAGCAATGGTTGATACGTTCCTTGCACACGGCAACTATGAAAACCGTGCAGCAGCACGTACCCGTT
Source organism: uncultured Lachnospiraceae bacterium (assembly GCA_951801955.1). Taxonomy (GTDB): domain Bacteria; phylum Bacillota; class Clostridia; order Lachnospirales; family Lachnospiraceae; genus Petralouisia. The sequence continues at coordinate 30,142 of CATOOV010000011.1, read as the reverse complement.
TTATGCAAGAAACATTGGGAACAGAAGGATATATCAAAGCTTACCAGGAAAAATTGGACAAGGTACTTACAGAAGAAAACCTGGATCTTTCTATTTCATCCAAAGAAATTACCAAACAGGGCGATGGCAATACTTTGGACAATCCCAGAGTGATTTCACAAAAACAGGCTGGGCTTTATGCCGTTTCTTACCATCCGGTTGGAGGCAGCCCCAAACCAGAATTTTTCCGCAGGCTGTATGATACAATCCTTCCAATGGAGGATGTGCTGGTGCGCCTGTCTCCCGATGAAGGAATGTATATCATCAACCTCACTGCCTCAGAGGCACAAAAAATCCTGGAAATAACACAAGACAGCGCAAAAAATACCTTTGAAGCCTCCATCGCCTGCATTGGAGCTTCCATCTGCCAAGTAGGCGCCAGGGATTCCCAGAGCCTGCTCCATGCCTGTGTAGAGAGAGTGCAAAAAGAAAATTTTCCAGATGGAACGCTTCCCCAAATCCATATTTCCGGCTGTCCTTCTTCTTGTTCTGCACACCAGATCGCGCCTTTGGGCTTCCGGGGCGGCGTAAAACAGACTCCAGAAGGACCTAAACCCGCGTTTGCAGTTTACGAAAACGGCTGCGAATTCCAAGGAGAAGAAAATTTTGGCGGCGATTTAGGTGTTATGCAGGAATCTGAAATTCCAGAATTCCTGGTTGAACTTGGAAAAGAGGTTGCCTCCCAAAATATGACATATGACCAATTCATCCTGGAACATCATGATAAATTTATGGAAATTGCAGACAAATATACGAAATAACTATATTTTTGGACAGAGAGAACCAAAACAAAGTGGGCAAGCCTACCTATCCCCCATTATTGGGATGGGTTTGCACACTTTGCCGCACCAAGTGCGGTCATGCAGTGACATCTTTTCTTCGCACGCGTGCGCACCCTGCCCAGAGGGTTTTTCCTCTTATAGGAAATTTTACAAAATTTCCTATAAGAGGAAAAAAAGGTATAACTTTTATTCCAGATATGAAATAAAAGTTATACCTTGCGACATAGCAACATTCTTTATGACGTTTTAAACTGCTTTAAATTTTCCTGATAAAATTTCTCTCGATCTACCGGTTTCCCATAATAAAATCCTTGTATGTAATCTGGCTCTAATTTCTTAAGTTTCTGCAGCTCTTCTTCTGTCTCAATTCCTTCAAAACAGACTTTCATACCAATGCTGTGCGCCATATCGACGATATGGCCAATCAAATTATAATTAAAATCGTTCGTCACCGCTTTTGAAGTAAATCCCCGATCCAGCTTCAGCAGGTTTACCCTTAAATTCTGCAGGTAGGCAAGGGAAGAATAACCCGTTCCAAAATCATCCAATGCAATCTTTACTTGATTCTTGTTTAACACATCCAACAGGCGCTGTACGGAATCATCGTATGAAATCATCCCACTCTCCGTAAATTCAAACAATACCGTGCTTGGATCGATTCCCAATTCGTCAATAGACGCTATAATCCCGCTGACCACGTCCGATTTACAAATCTGGATAAAAGACAAGTTGATATTGATCCGAAAACCTTGTAAAAGATTCTGCCATTCCAATGTCTGGCGCATTGCCGTCTGGTAAACCCATTCCCCCACCGGTATAATCAGTCCACTTTCTTCCAAAATAGGGATAAACACTGCCGGGGAGAGGATTCCATATTCTTCACAATAAAAGCGCAGCAGTGCCTCTGCCCCCACTACCTGCCCGGTATCTACTGAGACAATGGGCTGATAATATACCTCAAACCCTTCAAAATCATGGTTGACGGAATAGCGAAGCTTTTCTTGTATCATAATACTCTTTACATAAGCTTCATAGTCTGCTTCCTTATAGATATAAGAGCAATTCTTGCCATTCTTTTTTGCCATGCTCAGGGCAAATTCCGAATCACTGCACAATCTGTCGAACTCTATATCCTGAAAAGAAAATGCCACAACGCCGCAGGAAATCGTATAAAAATTCTGATACCCCTGCTGTTTGCGCTGTTCTTCAATCAAAACCCTGATCTGATGGTATTTTTTCCTCGCTTTCTGCGGATCCCTCCCGTACATCAAAAGTACAAACTCATCTCCATACAACTTATAACAACGGTCTCCCCCTCTGACCCTCTCCATACATTGGGCAATCATTTTCAAAACGGAATCCCCTGTATCCATCCCATACCGCTCATTAATCTCCTTAAAATTATCCACGCCCAAACGCAGCAGTACGCCGTTCTTCTGGATTCCCTGTTTTTGAATCTCCTGAAAGTCAATCTGGAGCTGCCGTTCTGCAAACAGCCCCGTCACATCATCTGCTTTGCGCTTACTGCCGATTTCCGTCACCCTGCCAATCAAAATCTTTGTCTTTTCTTCCTTCGTATTGTCCTGAATCACGACACCCCGGCAGCTAATCCAAACGATCTTTCCATATCGGTCAACCCAGCGGTATTCTAAATTGTGTTCTTCTCCCATGCCTTTTTCTAGCCTGTCAAGATCTTCTAAAAGCCTTGGCAGATCTTCTGGATAAATAATCTTTTTCAGCACTTCCCCGACATTGGAAAAATGACTTGCAGGCAAATCAAACTTTTCCAACGCCCGTTTAGAAATACTGTATTCATCTTTATCCAGATCAAACAAAAATAAATAATCATCGGTACATCTGGCAAATACTTCCATAATATATTCAAATTCTTCTTTTCCTACCAGATTAATTGATGTTGTCTTTCCCATAACCTCTCTCCTGGTCCTCTCCTACAGGAACGCCTCTGTATTCCTGCTGCAAGATACACGCCAGTTTTTCCGGCATGCTCTGTCATATGTCTTTTTATACAATACCATTGTATCACTTTTCCATTGTATTTCAACAATTTATACAAATTATTTCTTTATTTCGCCGTTATTTATACCTTATAAAACGCCAAATGGCAAGGCAGGGACCCCTTGGGTATATATTTTGCACAAAATTTCTTTGTTTTTCACATACAATATGGTTAAAATAATTGCAACGCAAATTAGGAAAGGAAATATATCAATATTTACATTGTTCATTGCAAAGGTTGCTATGAAGATAAATAACCCCAAAAGAAAAACCCTGCGGCTGTAAAAACAACCACAAGGCCTCCGTCTATTACTCCAGTGTTTCAATATTGATACAGCAAAATATTACTCCGGCGGTTAAATATCGACGTTTTTACTTGTCTAAATTTCCATCTGCTACGTTGTCATCAATCGTTGTAGCACTCGCTACAACTCACTCTTCCGCCTTGCTGATGAAAATTTATTCTGCGTAAAATTCATCGACATTTAACCGCCGGAGTAATACATTGATATTTAGCCGACAGCCATTTCCCTAAGCTTTTAAATTGGTATATCCCATCAGGCTTATATCAACTTCCCTTGCTACTTCCCTGCCTTCCCGGATTGCCCATACCACCAAAGACTGCCCCTTGTGCATATCCCCTGCGGTAAAGACATTTTTAACATTGGTCTCAAAATGTTCTGCCTCTGTCTTTACATTCGTCCGTTCATCCAAAGCTACGCCAAACGCATCTGCAACATATTTCTCTGTACCGAGGAACCCTGCTGCAATCAAAACCAGATCTGCTTCCATCTTATGCTCAGAGCCTGCCACCTCTGCCATTGTCATCCGTCCGGTTTTCTCATCCTTTTTGCCTTCCAGCTTTACCGTTGTCAGCCCACAGAGGTTTCCATTCTTATCCTTTAAAAATTCCTTGACCGTTGTCTGGTAAATCCTGGGGTCATGCCCAAACATCGCAATCGCCTCTTCCTGTCCATAGTCTGTTTTACAAACTTTTGGCCATTGAGGCCATGGATTATCCTCTGCCCTTGTGTCAGGCGCTTTCGGCATCATCTCAAGCTGTGTGACAGAAGACGCGCCATGGCGGATTGCAGTGCCCACGCAGTCATTTCCAGTATCGCCTCCGCCGATAATTACCACTTTCTTCCCCTTTGCGGAAATATATTTGTTGTCCTTAAGTTCTGAATCCAGCAGGCTCTTTGTGGTGGCAGAAAGAAAATCCACTGCAAAATATATTCCTTTTGCATCCCGCCCAGGCGCCTTGATATCCCTGGGATTTTTCGCCCCGCAGGCGAGCACGATGCGGTCATACTCTTTGAACAGTTTCGCCGCCTTCACATCCTTGCCTACATTGACACCAGTGATAAATTCCACGCCTTCTTCCTTCATGACAGCCACTTTCCGGTCAATTATATGTTTTTCCAGTTTCATATTGGGGATTCCATACATCAAAAGCCCTCCCACACGGTCATCCCGCTCATATACCGTTACCTGGTGCCCACGCTTGTTCAATTGGTCGGCGGCAGCCAGCCCTGCCGGACCGGAACCAATCACCGCTACTTTTTTCCCAGTGCGCACTTTGGGAGGCTTTGCAGCAGCAAACCCCTGCGCATAGGCATGTTCGATAATGCCAAACTCATTTTCCTTGACAGACACTGCGTCCCCGTAATGTCCACAGGTACATGCCGCTTCACAGAGCGCCGGGCATACCCTTGCGGTAAATTCTGGAAAATTGTTGGTCTTTTTCAGGCGGTTGTATGCCTGCTGCCAGTTTCCAGTATAAACCAGGTCATTCCATTCCGGCACCAGGTTGTGCAGCGGGCAGCCGGAAGTCATACCAGAAAGCGTCATGCCTGACTGGCAAAAGGGCACTCCGCACGCCATACAGCGCGCCCCCTGCTTTTGTTGTTCTTCCTGGCTCAGAGGGGTATGGAATTCATGAAAATTCCTGATACGCTCTTTTGGTGATACCGCCTCTGCTGTTTGTCTTTTATAATCCATAAATCCTGTTGGTTTTCCCACCTTAACGTCCCTCCTTAATTTTTCATATTGGCATAAAATGCTTCAATCTGTGCCTGTTCTGAGCTTAATCCCTTTTCTTCCATCTGGACAATGGCCATCATCATACGATTATAGTCGTAAGGTACAATTTTTTTGAACTTTGGCAGATACTGGCTAAAATGATCCAATATTTCTTTTCCTTTGTGAGAATTTGTCAATGCCACATGCTCTTTGATCATATCCTTTAATTCCATGACGTCGTATTTTGAGGTGATTTCCTGGGAAAATACCATCTCTTTATTGATTCTGGTATACAAATCATTCTCCTCATCCAGCACATAGACAATTCCGCCGCTCATCCCTGCTGCAAAGTTTTTCCCTGTCTTGCCAAGGACTACCACCCTGCCGCCTGTCATATACTCGCAGCCATGGTCGCCTACTCCTTCCACCACTGCGTTGGCGCCAGAGTTGCGGACACAGAAGCGCTCGCCGGCAACGCCATTGATAAATGCTTTTCCGCTGGTGGCTCCATAGAGCGCAACATTTCCAATAATAATATTTTCATCTTGTTTAAATTTCACTCCCGTTGGAGGATATACGACCAATTTCCCGCCGGATAACCCTTTGCCAAAATAATCGTTGCTGTCTCCCACCAGCTCCAAAGTCAATCCTTTTGGAATAAAGGCTCCAAAACTCTGTCCGCCGGCTCCAGTACATTTCACAAGGAACGTATCCTCTTCCAAGCTGTCAACATACTTCCGTGTGATCTCAGATCCAAAGATTGTGCCAAAGGAGCGGTCTGTATTGGTGACTTCCACATCAATACTGCGCTTTTGACCTGTTTCCAATGCCGTTTTTAACTGTTTTAACAATACTTTTTCATCTTTCGTCTTTTCCAGTTCAAAATCATACACTTGTTTTGGATCAAAGATCACTTTTTCTTTGGGTCCCGCAAAAGGATTGTTCAGGATCCTGGACAGATCCAGTTCTTTTTCCCTTTCATTTAAATCATCCCGGACTTTGAGCAAATCGCTGCGCCCTACCAACTCATCCACGGTACGGACGCCTAATTTTGCCATATATTCCCTGAGTTCTTCTGCAATAAAACGCATAAAGTTGATGACATATTCCGGTTTGCCTGCGAAACGTTTTCTCAGCTCTGGGTTCTGGGTGGCAATCCCTGCCGGGCAGGTATCCAGGTTGCAGACACGCATCATGACACATCCCATCGTGACCAAGGGCGCTGTGGCAAAACCAAATTCTTCTGCTCCCAGCATTGCCGCGATTGCAACATCCCTTCCGGTCATCAGTTTGCCATCTGTCTCAATCCGCACTTTATTGCGCAACCCGTTCAGAATCAATGTCTGATGCGTTTCTGAAAGTCCCAGCTCCCAGGGAAGTCCTGCATTGTGGATGGAACTGCTTGGAGCTGCGCCTGTCCCTCCGTCATAACCGGAGATCAGCACCACTTGCGCCCCCGCTTTTGCCACGCCTGCGGCAACGGTTCCCACGCCTGCCTCTGAGACCAGCTTCACCGTAATCCGCGCCTGTTTGTTGGAATTTTTCAAGTCAAAAATCAATTGTTCCAGATCCTCAATGGAATAAATGTCATGGTGGGGCGGCGGGGAAATCAGAGATACCCCTGGGGTGGAAAGCCTCGTTTTCGCAATCCATGGATATACCTTTTGCCCAGGAAGATGTCCGCCCTCTCCCGGTTTTGCCCCCTGTGCCATTTTGATCTGGATTTCTTTTGCGCTTACCAAATATTGGCTGGTGACTCCAAACCTGCCGGATGCAACCTGCTTAATGGCGGAACAGCGGTTGATGCCGTCCCTGCCTGTCACCAAACGTTCTGGATTCTCGCCACCTTCTCCGCTGTTGGATTTTCCATGGAGGCGGTTCATGGCAATGGCCAGGGTTTCATGTGCTTCCTGGGAAATAGAGCCATAAGACATGGCGCCTGTCTTAAAGCGTGTCACAATGGAATCCACACTCTCCACTTCTTCGATGGGCACTCCCTTTTTCGGAAATTTAAACGCCATCATTCCGCGGATATTTGCCTTCTTCTCTTGCTCATCTGCGGCATTGGTATATTGTTTAAACAACTGGAAATCTCCCCGTTTGGTAGATTCCTGCAACAGATGGATGGTCAGCGGATTGTAAAGATGGCTGTCCGCACCGCTGCGCATTTTGTGGCGCCCGCGGCTCTCCAAAGTCAAATCTGTCTCCAATCCCAAAGGGTCATATGCGCTGGAATGGAGCGCATTCACATCCTCTTCTATATCCTTTAAAGTGATACCGCCAATCCTGCTTACCGTATTGGTAAAATATTTCTCAATTACATCCGCGCTGATTCCAATTGCCTCAAAAATCTTTGCCCCCTGGTAAGACTGGATGGTGGAAATACCCATTTTAGCCGCAATTTTTACAATCCCATGGAGAATGGCGTTGTTGTAATCTTCAATTGCCGCATAATAATCCTTGTCCAGCATATGCTGGTCGATCAACTGTTTTACCGTATCCTGCGCCAGATATGGGTTGATGGCACAAGCGCCATATCCAAGCAGCGTTGCAAAATGATGCACTTCCCTTGGCTCCCCAGATTCCAAGATCATAGCAAGCGCTGTTCTCTTTTTCGTTTTAATCAAATACTGCTGCAATGCAGACACCGCAAGCAATGATGGAATTGGCACATGGTTTTCGTCCACACTTCGGTCAGATAGAATCAAGATATTTGCCCCATCCCGATAGGCACGGTCCGCCTCCACAAAGAGCCGGTCAATGGCTTTTTCCAAGCGAGTGTTTTTATAGTAAGTAATGGGAATTTCCACTACTTTAAACCCTTCCACTTTCATGGACTTAATCTTCATCAAATCTGTATTGGTAAGGATTGGATGATCTACCTTCAACACCTTGCAGTTGGAAGGAGCCTCCTCTAACAAGTTCCCATCCTCCCCAATATATACGGTGGTGCTTGTCACCACTTCCTCACGGATGGAATCAATGGGCGGGTTCGTTACCTGGGCAAATTTCTGTTTAAAATAATTAAACAATGGCTGATGGTCTCCTGCCAATGCCGCCAGCGGCGTATCAATTCCCATTGCAGCAGTTGCCTCCCCGCCGTTTTTCGCCATGGGAAGGATTGCCTCCTTTAAAGATTCATAGGTGTACCCAAAGGTTTTTTGCATTTTGCGCCGCTCCTGCTCACTGTACTCCGGCACACGCTGGTTTGGAATCTTTAAGTTTTTCAGGCGGATCAAGTTCCGGTCCAACCACTCGCCGTAAGGCTGTTTTCCTGCATATTTTTCTTTCAATTCATTGTCGTCAATCACCCTGCCCTGTACGGTATCTACCAAAAGCATTTTTCCAGGGCGCAGGCGCTCCTTTGCCACAACCTTAGTGGGCGAAATATCCAGCACGCCTACTTCTGAGGACAATACCAGATAATCGTCATCTGTGATATAGTAACGGGAAGGGCGCAGTCCATTCCGGTCTAAGATGGCGCCCAAAATATCCCCGTCGCTGAACACGATGGAAGCAGGACCATCCCAGGGCTCCATCATGGTGGCATAGTACTGGTAAAAATCTTTTTTCTTCTGGCTCATAAGGTCGTTGTTCGCCCAGGGTTCTGGAATGGTAATCATAACGGCAAGGGGAAGCTCCATACCGCTCATCACCAAAAATTCAAGGGTATTGTCCAACATTGCGGAATCAGATCCTTCTGCATTTACCACCGGAAGCACTTTTTGCAGCTCTCCACGCAAATGTTCGGATTCCATGGTTTCTTCCCTGGCAAGCATCTTGTCTGCATTTCCCAGAATCGTATTGATTTCACCATTATGCACAATAAAACGGTTGGGATGCGCACGTTCCCAGCTTGGGTTGGTATTGGTGGAAAATCGGGAATGCACAGTTGCGATTGCCGACTCATAATCTTTGTCCTGCAAATCTGCAAAAAACTGCCGAAGCTGCTCCACCAAAAACATTCCCTTATACACGATTGTCCTGCTGGACAAAGAAACCACATAAGTGTCGTCGTTGGACTGTTCAAATACCCGCCTTGCCACATACAGCTTCCGGTCAAAATCCAGCCCTTTATTTACATTCGCCGGACGTTTTACAAACCCCTGCATGATATATGGCATACAGTCCACTGCCTTTTGTCCCAGTTTTGCTGGATCAATGGGAACCTGGCGCCATCCCAGAAATTCCATATCTTCTTTCTTGACAATTACCTCGAACATTTTCTTTGCCTGGTTGCGCTTTAATTCATCCTGTGGAAAGAAGAACATTCCGATTCCATAATCCCGTTCTCCTCCGATAGCAATTCCTGTGCTCTGCGCTGCCTTTTTGAAAAATTTATGGGAAATCTGTAAAAGGATTCCCACACCATCCCCGGTTTTTCCTTCCGCATCTTTTCCAGCCCTATGTTTTAAATTTTCTACAATTTTCAATGCATTCTCCACTGTTTTATGGGTCTTGATGCCTTTGATATTTACTACTGCACCGATTCCACAGTTGTCATGCTCAAATCTGGGATCATACATTCCCATTGCTGTTCTTTTCGCTTCCTGCATCTTTTCATCCTCCCTGTTCGATTCCTGCTTTGTCACAGTAAAGTGTTGCTCTGAAAAATAATATACACCTTTTTCCCCTTCTTGTAAACAATTATTTTTGTTTTATTTTCAGATAATTTGATAATTATTTATTTTTTTAAATTATTTTCAGATAATTTATTTTATATTTCTATAACAAATAGGTAGTTAGATACAATTTAGCGATAAATCTCTTACTATTTCCCAAAAATTTTTCTTGTATTTTTTCGTATTTTAGGAATTGATGTAAAATTGTGTGAGAATTGTAGATGATTTTACTTGCTGTAAGCAAGGCTCATTAGACTAGAATACATCCATCATAAAAATGATCGTTCCATATCTTTTCAAATTTTTCATAAATATGCTATTCCAAACATGGAATAGAAAAAAAGGCCTGTGGTATCATCACAAGCCTTTTCTCTCCATAAATGCGACGTGTATTTTAGAGCCACCTATTAATGTATCTCTAATACAACCAAAGATACATCATCTTTCACAATGTAAACTACTTTTTCTTCCTCATTGTAACAGCAGCGGTAACAAACGTCCTCTTCAAAACCAGAACAATAGTTCTTCGTTTTTGATAAGCTGATATTTGATTTTGATAATTCCTGTTCCAGCTCTTCCTTGCCGCTATAGTCATAAAATTCCCACTCAGCATTTTTTAACGCCCGTTTGGGTATGTCATATTCAGCGCCCACAAGAATATCACAAAGGACACGCATAAGGTAGCCTTCCAGTGTATCATAATAAAGTTTCCAATCAGTCAATGGGTCTGCCTCATGCTGCACATAGACGGAAGGATTTTCCTGTGACAAATCTTCCTTCCGAATCCCATACTCCACTACCCCAGCCGCATAATCGCTGCCAATCAATAAGTAATTGGGAACATGTTCTGACCACTGTTCCCTAGGGAGCTGTGAAAATGGGTAGAAAGCATTTTCCGAACACACTTCTGGGTCTTCCTCCCAATCCCCTTTACAATCGTCAATTCCTTCTTCAATCTCCTCATAAAAGAAATGGAGGAAGGGACCTCTGTCTGCAGCCCAAATATCTGCTGTGGAAAAAAGTGGATGGTGCATTGCCACACTTAGGAACTCAAATAGTTTCTGCGGCAGTTTTTGATTTGTTTCTTTCTCAAACGCTTCCAATTCTTCCTTTCCTGCCGGCTTATCACAGCCAAGCAAATGTAACATGTCAACCGCTGTGAAATCATATGTGATTACCATAATAACCTCCTCCTATTTTGTCTGATTCTGTATTTGAATTACTCCAAGCATTAGCACGGCAAGAATGGCAAGTGCTGCCGTGGCACCATAAAATGCTGGTTTTCCAGCCTCCATCCACAAAAATATCCTGGTCTCAACTCGAAGGACAGCCATTAAGTTTGCCCCCACATGGGCAAGAAACGCCCCATAGAAGTGACCGCATTTTTCCATAAACCAGGCAAGCAGGATTCCCAAAATCCCTGCATAGATAAACTGCACCAGATTCATATGGAGCACGCCAAACAGCAGCGCCGATATCACCATGGCAAGGAAGCGGCTTTGTCTTTCCCGCTTTTGTCCTTGCTGTGTTTTCTCATTGTTATCCAAAATCATCATATCACAAAGCCTGCCATATACCACACTGCGGTATAACAGTTCTTCCAAAAATGGAGTCAGCAGACAGGCTCCTAAAAGCTCAAACAGGATTCCGCCGGCAAAAAACTGTGTATTGGCTTCCTGATATCCCTGGGAAATTTCCTCTAAATGAGTCAGCATCAATAGGTTGTTCAACATCATTCCTGCTGCCGCACCAGCAAGGAACATCAAAATTCCATTCCACACTTTCTTTGCTGTTGTCTTCTTTTCAAATTCCAGCTGCATATGTTCCCAGAATACTGTGGGTTCCTTTTTATCCTTCTGGTAATAGCGTGCAATAAAAGGTATCGTCACTGCCACTGCCGCCGTCTGCAGCATCATGTACTGTTTTTGGGGATCCGCCCCTAAAAATACCGCAAACATGGTAAATAATGACATGGCAAGATTCGTCACAACAAAATAAATAAATATGGGGTAAATCATATTCCATGACTTAAATATGGGACTATATTGGATATTTTTTGGATCCATCTATGATCAAACCTCTCTCTTCTCATCCTCTGGCAGCTCGTTCTCCCACCGCTTAGTAGATGGCTGCTTAGAAACCTATCTCCCAGTGTCTTCCTTCTCTGACGTCTTTCAAACTTCTCTGTCATTAGCCATTTCGAAACCTATCTCTCAGTGTCTTCCTTCTCTAACGTTTTTCGGATGTCTGTATCACGATTTTCTTCTGCTTCATTGGTGTCTTCCACCTCATCTTTCGAATCTTTCAGCACTTTTTCCCCGCTGATTTGGTCTTCAATCTCCAACTGCGTCTTCTTTAACTTCGCATCCTGGGCAATGGCACGCATAATTCGGTTTACATCCCCTGGCGAAAACATTCCAATGGCTTTTACCAGGTCATCCACGTTGTTCCTGTTAAACACAAGACAGCCGCCCTGTTCCAGCGGGACTGTAATGCAGTTTTCTTTATTTGACACATCTCCCAGGCACAGGCGATTGTTTTCATAATCACACTGAAACGCCACTCCTTTATATTCCACGATGCCATATTCATCTGCCATTGTAGAATAAGGCGCCTGCTTTTTCTTGCCCAGCAATTTTTCAATCGCTTCCTCTGCTGTGATATGTGCAACGGTATCTTCAATATCCGGCTCCTTGGGAGGGTGTGCCGTATCGTTTTGCATACTGTCTATTTTCATAAAACGCATGACTTTGAAACTTCCGCCTAACATAACGCTTTGTTCATATTCCTGATCTCTGTTGGCGCTGGCTCCCATAATATAAGATTCTGTCTGTTCTTTTTGTTTATCCATCGCTTCTTCTTTGCGTTCCTCTAAATCTGCCTGATACTCTTCTATGGCATTGTCAACCTTATCTAACAGTTTTTCCCATTCCTCTTCAGAAAATTCACCGATTGTTTTAGAATCGGTCCCTTCCTTTTCTTTCACTCCTGGTTTCATTTGTGCGGCAAAATCTGCAACCGCCTGTGAAAAGTATCCAGTTCCGTTATAATTCTGTAATTTGTCCAACATGGTATTTTCCTCCGTTTCCCATTTAAAATAGATATAAGATACGCTCGCGAATCTTGAAATATTAGGGAAGCCCAAAGAACTTCCTATTATGCGCGTGCGTATATTTTTTCATCCTACAGGATGAGAAAAAGGACGCCTATTTCCATCCTTCCATAGAAATAAGCGCCCTCCGTAGCTGATATGTATATCGGCAACATCTGGAAAAACTTAACCGCTGTCCTGCGGACGCTGTAAACCAGGCGATATGCGAATATGGAAAGTAAACCTGCCTTCCTCACAAATATGAAACACGTGTGAAAATGGTGAAACAGACAATATACAAATATGGGTGCAAATTAGAAAAACACAATTCTATGTTTCTTCCAGGAAATCCACCACCTCTGACAAAGAATCAAAAATTCCAAGAACCCCTGCGTTTCGCATTGCATCAAAATCCTGTTCAAAGCCATACGTAATGCCAATACAGTCAACCCCAGCTTCCTTTGCCCCAATGGCATCATACTTGGTATCTCCAATCAACACTACCTGGCTGCGATCCTGGATACCAAGCCTTTCCAGCACATCCTCCAGCACTTGGATTTTGGTGCTGGTGCCGAGCTTAAGCCTTGCCCCGCCAATCAAATCAAAATAATGTGCAATCCGCAAATGTTCAAGGATGAGCTGGCAGGATTCCTCCCGTTTGGAAGATGCCACGCTCAAATGGCGCCCCTTTTCTTGGAAAGCCTTAAGAACAGATTCCACTTCTCTATAAAGTTCACATTCATATACTCCAGTCTTCTCATACCGTTCCCGAAAAAAATTAATGGCTTCTTTTGATTTTTCCACAGAAAAGCCATATTCCCTTCGAAAAGACTCCATCAAAGGCGGTCCAATAAAACGCTGTAGCGTTTTTTGATCTGTCTCATAGATCCCGAATTTCTCCAAAGCATATTGGACGCTTTTTGTCACTCCCTCCCTGGTATTCACTAATGTTCCATCCAGATCAAACAGGATCGTTGATTTTTTCATCTTATTTCCTCCATCGTAACTTAAGACATTCGTTCCAGCAAATTCTTTCTCTTTTCGTCAAATAACAATTCCTTATTGTAATAATAATATCTCTCACAATCGTTCTCCTGCAGGAAGCTGACACTGTCAGGATTTGAATTTAATTCTGTGATAAACATTACCATCTCCTGACTGTTTCCAAAAGCCCCTTCCAAAAAATCAAAGACATATTCTACTACTTTGGAAGCATTCTGGCACTGTGCCTCAAAAGCTTTTGCTTCTTGCTCAAATAATTCTTTGATCCGCTGGAACGTCACTTCTCCTCCTTGGATATTCTCAAGCTTAAGTGTCTGCTGGAATAACTCCAGCGTGTCAAATACCCTTTGGTACTGCTTGTCCTCATCCCGGCTGAGAAGTTCTGACTTTTTCTTATCCATATAATCTGTGTAATATTTCTTATACACATTTGCCAATAACTGGATTCCACCCAGCCTTTCTGGAATCACCTGGATTAACCCTTTGTATTCCAACAAGCATTTTTGCAGCCGTTTCATGTATTTTTCCGTCTGTACAGATGCTTTCAATATCTCATGAACCCTGGAAATCAAAAGCCCCAAAACACTGATCCGCTCGTCAAAGGAGGCATGCGCCACCTTTTTCAGCAGACCTTCATCTAAATTCCCCTTTAAAATCTCCTCAATCTGATAATCGGTACGGTACTTATAGTAAAGTTCCAGATAATTCGCAAAATCTTTGGCAATCTTTGGAAATTGAATGTACTGTATTACCACTTCCCGGTCCACCGTCTTATGCAGTTTTTCATAGATCTGGATTAAATTTGAGAGATCTTCCCAGCCTCTTGGCGTTGCAAAATTTCTTCCGTCCACCATAGTCTCCATCTGGTAGAAATTCTGTTTCCTGATATTCAGATAGGAAATAACTGCCCCGTGGATTCCCTGGTTGTAAGCGTATTCTTTCCAGACCTCAAAATCTGCTTCCACCTCTATTTTTTTCACCCGGTCCATCGTAACCACATCAAATTCCCTGACAGATCTATTATATTCCGGCGGGTTGCCTGCCGCTACAATCACCCATCCCTCTGGAATTTTATGGTTGCCGAAAGATTTGCACTGCAAAAATTGAAGCATGGCAGGCGCCAATGACTCTGACACACAATTTATTTCATCCAAAAATAAAATCCCCTGGGATAATCCAGTCTGTTCCATTTTCTCATAGATGGAAGCCACAATTTCGCTCATCGTGTATTCTGTAACGGCAAATTCCTGTGTGCCGTATTGTTTCCTGGAAATAAAAGGAAGACCTATGGCGCTTTGCCTTGTATGGTGCGTCATAGTATACGCCACCAAACCGATTTGGCATTCCCTGGCGATCTGTTCCATAATCTGGGTCTTTCCAATTCCAGGAGAACCTAACAGAAAAATCGGCCGCTGGCGGATGGAAGGAATCTCATAAGCTCCATATTCATCCTTTAACAGATACGACTCTATGGTATCTTTAATTTCTTCCTTGGTTCGCTTTATATTCATACTCTACCTCCCAACTGCCTCTCATCTAAAATCAATTTTATCGCCCATGGGGGCACATCGACGTCCAGATAATCCTCCCGGAAAAATACAAATGCCGTGTCAAACAGGGGTTTTTTCACAGGAAAGGTTCCATATCCATCGGTAAAGTAAATTAAACCTTTCAGTTTATGGAACACTTTCTTTGCAAGCAGCCCATTGACATATTCAAATGCCGGTCGGAAATCTGTTCCTCCCATGCCCTGTACCTGAAAATGTTCCATATAATCCCGGAGTTGTTCTGGACTTTCAACTACCTGGTCAGACTGCACCCGTTCATCACACTGCAGAATATGGACGCAAAATTTCCGGTAAAACGATTCGGACTGGCTTAAAATACTATAAGTTTCCTCTAAAAATTTCTGCACAAGGCTTGCTTTACAAGACATGGAAGTATCAATGACAATGACAAAATCTTCAATTTTCTGTGTCTCGCTAATTTCTAAATGTTCGATCAATGGCATATTTCCGTATAATTCCATGCCATAATTGTAAAAAATATAATCAAAACTGTCCAAATCTACCTTCATTTCTTCCTTCCAAACACAGAATTTCTTCAGAAATTCACGATAATCATACCGTTGCCGATTCTCCACTCGAAGCTGGTCCTTAAGCCCTTTGGAATCCTCTGCTGCTTCTTTTGAAAAAGTGGTAAGCTCCGTCTCCATCCGCTCCCGGATATCCTTCCATTGGCTTTGGTTTTCCATTGGCGCTTTGGGAGATGTCTTCTGGTTCCATAAGACATGGTCATCCACTGTAAATTCCTGTATCATCCGTGCCACAACGCGGCTCTCAAGTTCTGCTTTCTGCAACAAGTAATAGATCCCCTCCCCATTCAATATGGCAAGTTTCTTCTGAAGCCCTAAGTAAACTGCCTTCCGGTAAGGCTTGGAAGGAGTTCTCAGGCAGCGGTAAGGGAGGTCGTCCAAGATGGATTCCACAGCAATATCACAGGCAAGATTCCAAAGCTGTATGTCTTCCCTTCCCCTCTGGTTCCATACATGTCCCATCAGGCAATGTATAATACTGTGAAGATAGCTTCGGTTGACAACCACATTTCCGATACGATACTGTTCCATAAGGTATTCTGGATGATAGCGCAACAGCCTTCCATCTGTTGCCGCCCTGTTTTGTTCCATAGACGGTTCCGGTATCAGGCTGTGGAGCGCTACATCCAAAAACCTCATATTCAGATACAGTTCATTCCGGCAGCCCGATAATATTTCATTGCAGATTTTTATTTTTTCCAACAACTGTTCTTCAAACATTACAACGTAAACCTCTTCTTTTTTCCAGGAAATCTTTCATGCTTTACATCCATCAGCATACTGACTGCCTCTGGCTTGCGGCATTCTTTTGCCATGCCAAGCATCTGGTTTGCCTGCATCTCTTCTGTCACAAATTCCTGGGCAAGCCAGCGCAGATTCTCCATATCTTCCTGTTCCAGAAAATACTGGGCGCCTTCCTCCAAATGTTCGGACAGCCATTGTGCATATGCCTGTTTTGCACATACGTCCAATTCATAAGGATAACGCAGCCTTGCGCACGTCATCTCTACAATATTTTCCAATTCTATGTTATGTTTTCCAGTCTCAAATAACTGGTCGTACTCCTGAAAAACCACCTGGGTATTTCGAAACGTATTTCGGTACTGGATCCCCATCCCATGTGTCTGGGTAGAAATAATCCTTGCAGGGGTATTTTCCACTGCTTCCTCAAAAAATTCAGGATAAACTAGGCGATACAATAAATTGCCCTTGCTATTTCCTACAGCTTCCCGCTGGCTTTGCCCCTCACGCACCGCCTGTTTTTTATCTTCTGCCGTGTGAAATCCCTGGTAACACTCCACAGTTACCTTCTGTTTTAAATCCTGTAGTATTTCCCGCAGACAAGATTTTCCTTCCAGTTGGCGCAATTCCAATTCACAAAGGTTTTCACAGCCAGTAAAAGCTCCGGCGCCCATAAATGCAAGATTACTGTAAAGAGAAAACTTCCGAAACTGGATACAGTTGTAAAAAATATACCGCCCCAGCCTTACAATGGTACAGGGCAAATATAATTCTTCCAGCTTACTGCCGCAAATGCAGGGAAGCCCGCTGGTGTTTTCCGGTTCCGCTTCCATTTCCTGTGCAAAGGCATAGGCTGACAATTCGGTTACTGGAAGCCCTTCCAATTCCTCTGGGATCTTTATACTGCCGCTGGTTCCATAACAGCGCAGAATACAAATTTCATTTTGTTTTTTCTCATATGCAAAACTCTGTTCCATGATTTACACCTGCTCTTTTGCTTAAATTCTCTGGTGCTTTGTTATCATACCACAAACATGGAAAAATTCAAAGGTCAATCTTGTAACGCAAGCCCCTGTTCTGTCAAACAGTATACTTTGTTGCATACCTGCTGGATATATTTTCGGTCATGGGAAATGCTGATAATCGCTCCGCCAAAATGTTTCAGCAGTTGCCGGATAACAGGGTTGGAAAGGGGTGAAAAATTCCTGGTAGGTTCATCCAAGACCAGCACATCATTTTGGTCCATGCTCATCTTTAAAAATAACAGCTTTGCTTTCTGTCCCCCTGACAATTCTCCGATTCCATGTTCCATCTCATCAGCAGTATATTTCATACTGCCAAGATATGTCCGAATTCGGCTGTATTCCTCTTTGCTGTAATCCTTTTGCAGAAATTCCACTGGTGTTTTTGTAAAATCCAGCAGTTCCTCATAATTCTGAGGCATATAGGCAGCGTTAAGATCCTTACGCCCCAACAGTTCTTTGGCTATCTTTCTGAGCAATGTTGTCTTCCCTATCCCATTTTTCCCAATAATCACCACTTTTTCTGGTCCTTGTACGCACAGATGGATATTTTCTGACAATATTCTTTTTTTTGGGGCATGCACATTTCCTATTTCATTTTTCCCTGATGAGCTTATGCACTGTTTTTCTGCCCCACTGTTTTCCTTGTTTCCGCCCTCCATTGGAACCGTCAGTTTTTCCAAAGTAAAATCCAATACTATTTTACTTCTTGGGATCGAAATTTCATCGGAAAATTTGGCGAAAACAGCCGTCTCCGTTTCAGGAAATTCTTTCATCTGTTCAAACTGGCGATGAAAGCGCCTCTCCATCGACTTGACACTGTGCATTTTTTTCTTTAAAAGGCGTCCTCCATGGGGATCCTGACGGGTAATGATATTCTGCTGGTGCTCCACCTTCTGCTGCACCCGCATAAAACGGTCCATCTGTTTTGCATACTCACTGCGTTCCTTCTTTGCAAGCTGCTCCTGGCGCTCAAAAGTTTCCAGCCGTTCCCCTATATATTTCTGATATCCCATTCGTGCCACGGTATGCCTTGCCAGCGTTTTCCGCCGAATCTGTTCCAAATGAATTACCACATTTGCTGTCTTTTCAATCAGCATCTCATCATGGGAGACATAGATAAGGGGCAAGGGGCAATCCTGCAGAAACGTTTCCAACCATTCCAGCGTTTTGGCATCTAAATCGTTGGAAGGTTCGTCTAACAGCAAAATGTCTGGCTGCTGCATCAAAATCCCTGCAAGCTGCAGTTTTACTTTTTCACCGCCAGATAATGTCTCAACTTTTCGGTCTTCATAGAAGAAATCTTGCCGCAGCCCCAACAAACGTGCAATCTCCCCCAATTCTTTAGGTGTTTTATCAAAAAATCCTGGCACATCATTAAAATATGCCAACACTTGCTTTTCTTTTTGGCTGCTGTCTAATTCCTGTGCCAGATACCCGATACAATTGCCGCCACGCTGGATTTCACCTGTATATTCCGCATACTCCCCAATCAAGGCTTCCTGATAGATCAGTTTCAGCAAAGTGGATTTTCCATTTCCTTCCTCACCAATGATCACTGCCTTATCCCCTGGATTCAGCACAAAAGAAAAATCTTTGACAAGTTCCCTCAAATCCTTTTTGTGTGTAATCGTGATATTCTTTAACTGTAACATATATCGTCCTCTTTCTTTGTAAGTTTGCCGCGCCGGGCACAATTGCGCAGTGGCATCTTCTATTCGCACGAGCGTGCATATTTATTTTCTCATATAGGAAATTCTTTCGAATTTCCTATATGAGAAAAAAATCCGCCTCCGGTACTTACCTGCTGCGCAGGCATTCCTGTTACCGAAAACGGACTTCCTTTTGGATATTTCTCTAAAACACACAAAACCCAACAGACAGAATTCCACTCCTGCCTTCTGGGATTTTTTAACTCTAAGGATCTTCCATGCTGACCATCTATTTTGGTAACAGAAAAAAGTTTGTCTTAACTGCACGGAAACGGCAATGGGAACGCCGCAAGCTTTTGACAGCAGGCGCACACTGCATTTGCAGGCTCTGCAACTCTGAATATCCGCTGCATTTCTTCTGTTTCATACAAAATAGATTATCTGAACATGTTATCCCTCATTTCTTTTCTCTTTATTCGCAAAGCATCTCAGCACTTTTACGAAATCTGCTACCATATTAACAGCAAAAAATCAGTTTGTCAACTCCTCCAACATCTGTTTGACTGTTTTTCTATTGAGAGGGTGCCGGAAATAAGGCGCCAGCTCCGCCAAAGGTTTTAATACAAATTCCCGGTTCTGCATATCTGGATGGGGAATTTGCAGCTTCTCTTGGTCCACCACATAATCATCATAAAAAATGATATCCAAATCCAACGTCCTTGGTCCCCAATGGATCTTTCTTTCTCGATTTGCCGCCTTCTCAATCTCATGAAGCAGGTGCAACAATTCTTCTGGTGACAAAAGTGTGCGCAGTTCTATCATGCCATTCAAGAAATCTGGCTGTTCCAACACGCCATAAGGCTTTGTAGAAAGGAGCTGCGACACACGCTCTACCACGCAATCTTCATCCCATCTCAATACTTCTATGCCGTTTTGAATGTATTCCTCTTTCTCACCCAAATTGGAACCAACCGCTACATAGGCACGGTGCCAGCCTCTGGTAATTTCCACAGAAACCGCCTCCAAAGGCAGCCCAATAGGCGCCCAGGGTTTACAAATTTCCAAAGTGATTCTATTCATGGCTGGAAACTCCAGAAGCACAGCCCTTGCCATCTGCTCTGCCGCCGTCTCAATCAAGCGAAAAGTATGCTCCACCATAAATTTCGTCATAAATTGGGAAACCTCGCCGTAATGGATAGATTTTGTTAAATCATCTTTTAATCCAGCTTCCCTCGTCTGCATATACAAAGTTGCATTGATAAGAAATTTTTGCCCCAAACGGTTTTCCTCTGGGAATACTCCATGTTTTCCAAACACCTCTAAATTTTTTATATGAATTTGATCAACTTCCCAGCCTGTCATTGTTTCCATCCCTCCCGGATTGCCTCAGCCATCTGAATGGCACGCCTGTTCTCTTGGATATCATGTACCCGTACAAATGCACATTGAGCCATCACGGCAAGTACTGTAGTCACAAGGGTTCCCTCTGCCCGCTCTGTTACCGGGAGATCCAAGGTGAGTCCAATAACAGATTTGCGTGAAGCGCCCAACAGAAGGGGGCAGCCAAGTTCCTTTAACTCTTTCAGCTTCCAAATAATTTCCAAATTCTGCCCATATGTCTTGGCAAACCCTACCCCTGGATCTAGAAGTATCCTGCGGCATGAAATCCCTGCCTTTTTTGCAATCTCCAAAGATTCCACCAGATCTGATTTCACATCCTCCATAAAATTCTTATAGTTTCCCTTGTCCCGGTTATGCATCAGGCAGCATGCCGCATTGGATTTTGCAATCACAGATGCCATGGCACTGTCATATTTCAACCCCCAGATATCATTGACAAGATCGGCGCCTGCCTGCAATGCCGCGGTTGCCACTTTGGGCTTATAGGTATCAATAGATACCGGAATATCAAATTTTGCTTTTATGAGTTCTATCACCGACACTGTCCTTTGAATCTCCATTTCTTCAGAAATCTTCTGGTATCCCGGTCTTGTAGATTCCCCGCCGATATCAATCAGGTCGGCGCCCTCTTTTAACATCTGTTCTACACGAAAAAGAGCTGTATCTATATGGTCGTATTTGCCACCATCTGAAAAAGAATCTGGCGTCACATTTAGAATCCCCATAATATAAGTATGATTTGCCACATCAAATGTTCTGTTTCCAATGTCCATTGCCGCAATTTTATCCTGCATCTTCCTTTCCCTTTCTGCCCTGTGTACAACAGGTAATACAAAACTATGATATTATTAAAACTTCATAGACAATCATGCATATTCTATACAACAAAATATTGCCTAATTTCTTTTTTCGGGCGTGTCTGAAAACTGCTTTCTGACACATCTTAATACCACACAGACAAATTCCTTCGTTCTTCCTCCCAATTACATTTCTCTAGTGCCTCGCAGAAAAAACAATTCCTGGAACGATTATCTGCCTCCTTTATTATAGTTGCCAAATCTCCATTTGTTTTTCTAGTTCCACGATGGTCTTGTATGGCTTCCAAAATATCTGGCTGTTTTGAGATGGGATAGTCAATTTTCCTAAGGAAGCGCCCTGCCATCTCTTTTCCAGCGCTTTCATGCGGCGTTCCATCTTCCAGTTGTGCAAGCCTTCCTATATCATGAAGCAGCGCTGTCAAATAAATTTGTTCTTTTTGCTCTAAGAACGATTGAAATTCCATTCCATCTTTTACGGCATGTTCCAATATGAGAATCCAGCCAATCCTTGCCACATCCAAAAAATGGGAAAGCCCATGCCTGCAGAACTCCCGGTCAGCCTCTAACTGTTCCAGCCTTTTGACACATGCCAGATATTCTCTATCCTGCAGTAATTGTTTTACATATTTCATTTCTTCCACTCAAAAACCTCTGTCATTCAAACATTTTTTATTCCATCCGAATCGTATGTTATTATCTCATTGGAATCTTGGATATTTCGGAAACATCCCTTTTCTTTCATTTTAATGATATGCTATTGTCCCCCTTACCGTCCCATCATACGCCAAAATTCATCCTGTAAGGAGGGTTCCTTTGTAAAAATTCCCCGTGTCACAAAAGTAACTGTCTGTGCCCCTGGCTTTTTGACCCCCCGCATCGTCATGCACATATGTTCTGCCTCCAGCATCACAATCACGCCTTTGGGCTCCAAATACTTCATCAGTGCCTCTGCAATCTGTGTGGTCAATTGCTCCTGAATCTGCGGACGCCTAGCGTACACCTCCACAGTCCTTGCCAATTTACTCAAACCTACCACCTTTCCATCTGGAAGATAGGCGATATGTGCCTTGCCATAAAAAGGAAGCAAATGATGCTCGCAGGTGGAATAAAAGACAATATCTTTTTCCAACACCATTCCGCCGTCCTGCACTTCAAAAGTTTTGCTCAATGCTTCTTTGGGGCTTTGTTCCATCCCTGCAAAAATTTCTTCATACATCCTGGCTATCCGGTCTGGCGTCTCCTTTAAACCTTCCCGATTGCAATCCTCCCCCATCCCTTCCAGCAGAAGGGCTACTGCCTGTCTGATCTTTTCTTTATCTATCATAAACCTGATTCTCCTTGAGAGCTTCCCGCAATTCTTTCAGATAAGACAGAGAGCCAAATGCCAGTATCATACTCTTTTCTTGTTTTGCGCTGTCCAAGGCAGCCCGAACTGCATCGGAAAGCTCCTGGCAATAGGCAACGTTTTTATGATACTTTTTTGCTTCCAATGCCAAGGCACGTCCATCCATAGCCCTTGGGCTGTCTGGCGTAATGGTTAATACCTGGGACGCCATGGGAAGCATAATTTTCAACATTTTCTCATGTTCCTTATCTGCAAGTACCCCTATTATATAAATTATTTTATAATTTGTAAAACCCCTTTTTAAAGTTTCTGCCAACTTTTCTGCCGCATCCTCGTTATGGGCGCCATCTATTATAAAGAGCGGCTCTTTGCATAAGATCGAAAACCGCCCTTCCCATCTTGCCTTTGCAATCCCCTTCTTTATCTGTGCATCCTCGATGACATATCCCGCCCTTTGCAGCATCTTTATTGCCTCAATGGCACAGACTGCATTTTGGACCTGGTAAACGCCAGGCATAGACAATGTGACTTGTCCAAGGGCGCCATAGGAAAAACAAAAAGCCCCCATGTTCTCCCCTTCTTTACAAATCCTAATATTTCCTGCGTTCTCTGTCTGTGCATAAGTCAAACTGGCATGTCTCTCTGCACATGTGTTTTCCAGGATCTCCTGTACACGCCGTTGCCTTGGCTTTGCCGCTACCACCAGCCCCCCCTCCTTGATAATCCCTGCTTTTACTGCTGCAATCTGTTCCAAGCTGCTTCCTAAAAATTTCATATGGTCCATACTGATCGAAGTCAGCACACTGACCAATGGATTATCAATCACATTCGTTGCGTCCGTCTCCCCTCCCATCCCAGTCTCCAACACTACCAGTTGGCAATGCTGCTGGTAAAAATATACAAATGCTGCCGCTGTCTCCACTTCAAATACTGTGGGCTGCTTTTTGCCTTTTGCCCTCATCCGTCCACATGCTGCCTTTACCTTTAAAATCACCTCTGCAAAATCCTTATGGGAAATATATGCCCCATTCACCTGGTACTGCTCTGTTCGCTCAAAGACGGCTGGAGAAGTGTACATTCCCACCCGAAAACCCGCCTCTTGCAGAATCGATGATACCATTGCACAGACAGAACCTTTTCCATTGGTTCCTGCCACATGGATCAATTTTAACTTCCTATGTACATTTCCAAGCTCCCCCATCAATCCCTGTATGCTCTCAAGCCCTAAAATGCTGCCGTTTTTTCCAATCTCCTCCAAATATGCCTGTGCTTCTGCTTCTTTTGACATCTTCTTTTCCTCCAAATTGAGCCAATGTATTCCAAAGAAGGGCTGGGATAGCTTATGCCCCATCCCCTCCCATTGCTATCTACGGAATCTATCAAAAACTAGCCGTAGACACGTCTATGCCATCGTTTTTCTTCCTTGTATCTAAAACAATTATTCTGTGTGATTCAAGAACGCCACCAGCATTCTTGCTTATTATTCATTGTACGAGCAAATGCCCGGCTGTAAACAGCAGGGCATAAAACTTCATATGTATTCACCACCCTTAAAAGCGGGAACCATCCCTCATCTGATATAATTTCCAGAACAACCTATTTCCACTTTAAGGTATAGTAGCCAGAAGAAGCGGGCGTAGTTCTGGACACTTTTACATAATACGTTCCTTTGTCCAGTTTTTTATATGTTTGATACTGCCCGCCTTGCCCAGCAATTACACTTTGCGTTTTCCCTTTTTTATTGTAGAGTGTAAGTTGTGCCGCCCCGTTCATCTCTCCTTTTACCGTAAACGTAATTTTTTTCTTCTTGCTCAGCTTAAATTTATACCAATCGGATGTCTTCCCTCCAGCTTCAAGCACTCCCTTTGCCGTGTTGCCGGCTTTCAAGGATGCCGCTTTCGCCTTGGAACTGCCGCTTTTAACTGGAATGGCTTTTTCTGTAAGTTTAAATTTTATTTCACCTTCATTATAGGACAGGCTTTCTGATACCTTTAAATAATAGGTCTGTCCCTTTTTTACCCCATAGACACATTTTTGCCCTTTTTTATATAAGGTTTGTGCAAAAGAGATTTCTTTTCTCGCAGAATTACATAAATTGACCTTTTTATTGGAATGATCCTGCATACAGGTAATGGTAATATAACCATTACTTGCAGCTTTATATTTCACATACTCCTCGCCATTCCCCCCTACATGCGAGGTATAGGACTGTCCTTTTTTGATCGTAAAAGGAGATGACCCCAGCTTAGAAAACGTATATCGCAGGCTCATAGTGTCAAAACTACCACTTCTGAAAATATAATAAGTTCCTTTTTTTAGAAAATAGCTCTTGCATTTCCCATTTATCAGCCTGCATCCATGTGTCAGAAACTTGTCACTATTGCAAATAGCAAAGTCCATATTTGAGTTATTCCCATCAAACCTTCCCTCCACATTGATATGCCCGTCAGAAGGAACTACGATCTTATAGTATGTGCCCTCATAATATTTCTTCCCTGAAAGCGCTGTCCAAACCCCATTCTTTAAGGTTTGATCTGCCGTACTGTAAAAATAAGGGCGAAAGGTAACAGAATAAGGTTTATCATAGTCACTCTCCCTATCCATTGTTAATTTCAGATAATAGGTTCCTGCCTTTTCAATCATTACAGATTTCGAATTTCCAATCGTATTGAGAGATTGCTGGTCATCCATGTAATGTTCACAATTCTTGTCATAATATAATAATACTTCCACTTTTTTCTCTGCTGGCTGTTTCTCCAATAGATCCAAATAAAGCCTTCCCTCCTCTGATATTACCAGTGGCACCACTGCACTGTATACAAAATAGGGTTCTTCTCTGGATAATGATACCGTATACTTGGGAAATTTACTGATATCCTCATCCCCAGTCATTACTTTTTTCGCTTCTATCGATGAAGCCGAACGGTAATTGGATGCGGCAGATACGGTATGTACTGTTAAAGCATTTACACCTATAATAAACAACAAACATGCAAATACCCACAAAACTGTTTTTTTCATAATAATTACGCTCCTTCTGCACAATTAGCTGTCATGAAATATTGGCAATCTGCCCTATTTCCATTTTAAGGTATAATACCCAGATGCTTTGGTATTTTTCCCTGCCACCTTGATATAATAAGTGCCTTTTTCCAAATTGTTTCCCCTGCTCAATTCATAAGCCTCATTTAACACACCCTCCCGGTATGTTCCAATAGAATCTATTTTCTTTCCCTTCTTATCATACAAGAAAAACTGGCATCCATCATTGATGCGCCCCTTCATGGTGATTGAGACAAATTTTCTCTTTTTCAGTGTAAATTTATACCAGTCGCCCGCTTTATTCCCGATCTCAATACTTCCCGATACTGCTTTGCCAGTTGGAAGATTCACTGCTTTTTTCCTGGAATTTCCACTTTTTTCTGCCAATCGCTTTTCTGTCAATTTCAAAGTGATTGTACTGCATTTTGTATTTACCTTCAAGTAATAGGTCTTTCCCTTCTCCACCCCATATAAAATCGTCTGTGATGGATTTGCCGGAATGCTGAATATTGTTGCCTCTGAGGAAATCGCCTTTTTGGAAGCATTGCACAATGTTACCTGTTCCCGCTCCGCCCCATATGACGCTATGGTAACATATCCTGTTGCAGATGCCTTGTATTTGATATATTGTGTGGCCTTCTCATCCCCCACGGTATACAGCTTGACTTTTTTCCCACTTTGAAATACATAAGGGGATGTCCCCAGCTTATAGTAGGTATACCTCAATTTTGAGATATAGTTTCGATATTTGGTATCTCCCTTGGTCCGAATATAATAAGTTCCCTTTTTTAAAAAATAACTGGCTGTCCGATGATTTGCACTATTGAGGCGGTTCCAGCTTTCCTGTGCATACAGTTCTTTTTTCTTGCTGTCACAGATTGCAATTTGCAGATCCGTATCTGACTGCACCTGAATATGCCCTTCCCCTGGCACTTGGATCTTGTAATACCTATCGTCGCCATTTCCTCTCGCCATAACCTCCCATTTGCCGCTGGATAAAGCTTTATCCCCAGCGCTGTAGTAATATGCGCGAAAAGCAAAGCTGTTTGTTGTAAAAGAGGCATCCTCCTGAGTATGTCCAGAATGCGTTGACAATACAAGATAATAAGTCCCTGGATTTACGACCCCTGATTTTATTGTGTATCTGGTCAACCCTTCGGTTGTCTGTGCGTCCCAGCCCGCCGTATGGCTATCTGGGTCACTGGTTATCATTTTGGACACTCCCCCTGAAAACGTCTGCGTGCCCACGAATTCAATATAAATCTCGCATTTCTCTGGAACAGTAATTGGCACCCGTACCCCATAATATCCGTAACTTCCCGTATTTTTCAGACAATCGGATTCCTGCCTGGAGTAAGACACATGATAGACGGGAAAAGAATCTTTCGACTCCTTGCCAGTAACAATCGCCTCCGGCTTAACAGCGGCAATCCTCTGATTGCCCTTTGCCCCAAAAATCAATTGAGTTTCTGGCTGTTCCTTTCGACCTTCTTTCCATTCTTGTTCTATCTTAATTTCGTCCTGTCCCTCTTTTTCAGAAATCCTCTGCCCTTCTTCCGCAATTTCCTGTTCTACATTCTGTTTTTCTTGTCCATTCTTTGACAATCCCTGCCCTTCTTCCGACAATTCCTGCTGTTCATTTTCCGGCGTTTCTTCCGGCAATTCCTGCTGCTCATTTTCCGGCGTTTCTTCCGGCAATTCCTGCTGCTCATTTTCCAACTGTTCCTGTTGCAGTCCTTCTTTTCCTTCCACAATCCCTTCTGCAAATACTTTTGTCTGTGGCAAACCTACAAATAACAACGCCACGGCAATACAAAAACACAATGCCCTGTTCCATCCCATAGATTTATTCCTCCCTTTTTATGCAATTTACATAATAACTTCCTCAAATATTATAAACCAAAATGTTATTTTTTTCAATTCACTCCAAATCTTTTTTTATCCTATGTCCATCCTCTGGTAACAGGTTAGCTGCTCCGAACTATTACAGTTCCTTCTAACTGAAATATTCACGAATTTATAAAGAAATTCTTAATATTTCCTGTGTGAATCGTAAATTTTATTTTTTTCCATTGACTTTTCTATCAAAGTGAGCTAATCTTTCTTACAGAAATTATGTAATAGTTTGTTCATAATTAGTTCACAAATTAAAACAAAAGGATGATGGAACCATGTTTAACACTGTAAAAAACACTTTACAAAAGTTTACCATAAGATGCAAATCTTTCCATAAAAAAAGAACTGCCAACGAACAGGAACATTTCTTGAAACCAGGGCAGCAAGAAAAACTGATTTCTGTCTTCAACCGTTACTCCCCCATCTTCCATTACATATTGGCATGCAGTGTCTGCTTTTTGATTGAAGTAATCTCCAGACACTCTTTTGGAGATGCCTTTGTCTTTATGTTTGACCGGGGGCTGGTATTTTTGTACAATTCCTTAATCGTATTTACCTCTCTGCATCTGGTATATTTTTTCCGCAGAAGAGCTTTGATGCGTACAATCATCAGTGTGGCCTGGCTATTTTTGGGCACCATTAATGGATGTGTTTTACTAAAGCGCGTTACTCCCTTTACCTACACGGACGTAAAACTCATCAACGACTTGTTTACCATGAAAAGCAATTACTTCAGCACTGGCGAGGCGCTTGCTGTCATCTTTCTCGTAACTGCCATAATCGCAGGTATTATAATATTGTGGAAAAAGGGACCAAAATACCAGGGCAAACAAAACCGCTTGGCAAGCACTCTTGCCATTGGAGCTTTTGCATTTTTCATTCCTATGGTAACGAACGCTGCTGTCAGCAACAATATTCTTGCCAGCTATTTTGAAAATATTGCGCAAGGTTATAAAGATTACGGATTTGTGTACAGTTTTTCTGCAAGTGTAGTAGACCGGGGTATGGCAGCGCCTCGTGACTATTCCCAGGAAACGATCGATGCTGTATTATCCAAAATTGACACAAAGGAGTCCAAAAAGGAAGAACTTCCAAATGTCATTTGTGTCCTTCTGGAATCCTTTATAGATCCAAAAGAAGTAAATTTTTTAAATTGTTCCAAAAACCCCGTGCCAAACTTTGACCATCTGTATCAGAACTTCTCGTCGGGTTATCTCACCGTTCCAGTAGTGGGCGCCGGCACAGCGAATACAGAATTTGAAATCCTCACTGGTATGGGAATGCAGTTTTTTGGTCTTGGGGAATACCCCTATAAGACAATTTTAAAATCTGTTTCCTGTGAAAGCATTGCTTCTGACCTGGGAAATAACTTGGATTATGGCACCCATGTAGTACACAACAATGGCGGAAATTTCTACAGCCGGAAAAATGCTTTTACCCAGATGGGGTTTGACAGTTTTATCAGTAAAGAAATGATGAACATACAGGAATATACCCCCCTTGGCACCTGGCCTACGGACCATATTCTAATTGGAGAAGTAGAAAAAGCTTTGGATTCCACCAAACAACAAGATTTTGTTTATACAATCACAGTACAGGGACATGGCGCTTACCCGACAGAAAAAGTAATTGAACATCCTGAAATCACTGTAACCAGTACACTGGACGAGGCAAAAAACAACGAATGGGAATACTATGTCAATGAAATTCATGAGGTAGACAAATTCATCGGAAACTTGATTGACATGCTCTCAAAACGGGATGAAAAAACAGTCGTTATATTTTTCGGCGACCATCTTCCCACAATGGGACTGACAGACCAGGATATGAAGAGCGGAAGCATTTTCAAGACCCAATATATTACATGGAACAATTTTGGTATGGAAAAAACCAGCAAAGACTTGACCTCTTATCAATTACTTGCAAGTATCACAGACCAAGCTGATATCCATGAAGGAACCATGTTTTCCTTCCATCAGAGCAATCAATACAGGGAGAGGGAAGAGTATTCCAAAGATATGGAACTGCTGCAGTATGATACATTGTACGGAAAACGCTATGCTTACCATGGGGAAGATCCCTATCCCGCCTCAGATTTGCAGATGGGAGTACAGGACGTCACTGTGGAACGCTTAGAAGAGCTTTCCGACGGAGTGCATATTTACGGGAAAAATTTTACCAAATGGAGTAAGGTCTATGCAAACAATGTAAAAATCCCTACTTCCTTTGTCAGTGATACAGAGTTGATTATTTCACTGGTAGATTTAAAAGATGAGCTAAATACCTTGGTTGTCAACCAGCTTGGTTCCTCAGATACCATTTTCCGAAGCTCTAATGAAATCATATATTTAAAATCAATAACAGATGCTTCAGACACCGAAAATTCCGCCCCAGTGGAAGATACTGTGGAATCCACCCCTAACAGTACAGACCAAGCAATCAATGGCGAATGGAAAGATAATTCGGAAGATCATTTAGACTTAGAAAATGAGCCGAAAAACAACAAACAGCCATCCATATAACAAGTGTGCAGCCCCATTCCTGATGGAATGGGGC
>CATOOV010000010.1 GCA_951801955.1 uncultured Lachnospiraceae bacterium | reverse complement strand
GCAAATAGCATAGGATAATAAAATACAAATAGGGATGGTGCAGCCCGAATTAACGCCTGTGGAGATAGTAGGTTGCGAGGTCATAGAAGCAGGAAGCCCATTGGCTTTAGACAATGGGTAGTTCACTTGGATGATCTTGGCAGGGGTGCGAGATTTGACAAACTGGGAGAAATATAGTATCATAAAGCAGATAAAATGAATGGTCGAATAAAGTTTTAAGTAATAGGAGTAAGGAAATGATTACGGAGAGCGAATTTCGCCGGGTTGTAGTCTATATCAAGCGGACTACTGGAATCGATCTCGGTGAAAAAAGGATATTGGTAAATGGCAGATTGGAAAACTATCTTCTGCGGAATGGATATCATAGTTATGATGAATATATGGCAAAGGTGGAACATGACCCTGCCGGGAGAGAGGCACGGAATCTGGTCAATGCCTTGACGACGAACCATACATTTTTTATGAGAGAATTTGAACATTTAGAGTTTATGCGTAAGGTTGTCCTTCCTAAGCTAAAGACAAAAGAAGCAGCAAGGAAGGATTTAAGGATTTGGTCTGCAGCGTCTTCCACTGGGGAAGAACCTTATACCATAGCCATGGTATTGAAGGACTTTTTTGGAGTGGAGCATTCCCAGTGGGATACCAAAGTACTGGCAACTGATATTTCTACCAAAGTTTTAGAACATGCCAGCAAGGGAGTTTATCTGCGGGAACAGATTGAGCCGCTGCCGGAGACTTGGCGCAGAAGATTTTTTAAGAAAAAAAACGAGATGGAATATCAGGTGGCTCCTGAGTTGAAAAACGAGGTTATTTTTCGAAAGTTTAACCTGATGGATCCATTTCCATTTCGAAGACCGTTTCATGTGGTCTTTTTGCGGAATGTAATGATATATTTTGACGAGGAGACCAAACGGCAGCTCCTCCGCAAAATCTATGAATATCTGGAGCCGGAAGGTTATCTGTTTGTGGGAACCACAGAGTCAATTGACAGGAAAGCAACGGATTTTAAATATGTGGAGCCGTCTATATACCAAAAATGAAAGAATAGAAAAGAAAGCAGGAGAGCCAGATGCGTAAGATCAGAGTATTAGTGGTAGATGATTCCGTATTGTTTCGCAATCTGCTGGTACAGAGTTTGAAAGGAGATCCGTACATAGAAGTAGTGGCGCAGGCGGGAGACGCCTATGCGGCAAGGGATGCTATTTTGGAATATCGTCCAGATGTGATGACGCTGGATGTGGAGATGCCAAGAATGGATGGGATTCAGTTTTTAAGAAAGCTGATGCCCCAATATCCGCTTCCGGTAGTGGTGATCAGCGCTTTGGATGCAAGGGTGTTTGACGCCATAGAAGCTGGAGCTGTGGATTTTGTCTGCAAACCCAGTACGGTGGAACCATCAAAATTAGAAGGATTTATACGGAAGGAACTGGGGACGAAGATTAAGATTGCGTCAACGGTGAAAGTTGGGAAACTGAAACGTACGGAATCTTCTCCCGTCAGCAATATGACAAATATTAACAAGGATATGGTGGTTGCAATTGGTGCATCCACAGGGGGGACAGAGGCGATTTTTGAGGTGGTGCGCCAGTTTCGGAAAGATATACCAGGTGTGGTGATCGTACAGCATATGCCTCCAGGGTTTACAGAAATGTATGCAAACCGCCTGAACAACCAATGCCAAGTGATTGTGAAGGAAGCAGCTACGGGGGACAGGGTCCTTCCAGGGCATGTGCTGATTGCCCCAGGGGATAAGCAGATGCGTCTGCTGAAAGTAAATGGGATGTACCAGGTAGAGTGCAAGCCAGGAGCAAAAGTAAGCGGTCACTGCCCTTCTGTGGATGTCTTGTTCTCTTCTGTGGCAAAAGCGGCAAAGAAGGATGCAGTAGGAGTAATCCTCACAGGTATGGGGGGAGACGGGGCAAAAGGCCTTTTGGAGATGAAAGAGGCAGGAGCCATTACGATTGGGCAGAATGAGGCAAGCTGCGTCGTATATGGAATGCCCAAAGTTGCATATGATATAGGCGCAGTCCAGTACCAGATGGAGCTTTCTGCTATTGCAAATAAAATATATGGGGTACTAAAGACCACCTAGAAAGGAGACGGGATTATGAAAATTTTACTTGCTGAGGATGATTTTGCAAGCCGCAAATTCATGTCAAATTATCTTGGAAAATATGGAGATTGCGATATTACTGTAGATGGTGAGGAGGCAGTGGATGCATTTCTTATGGCGTTGGAGGATGATGAACCTTACGACCTGATCTGCTTGGATGTGATGATGCCAGTTTTAGACGGTTATCAGGCATTGAAGGCGATCCGTGATATTGAGAAAGAACGGGGGATTCAGGGGAATGATGGAGTTAAGATTATTATGACCACTGCGCTGAATGAGGAACGCAATGTAAAGAAGGCGTTTGAGATGGGATGCACCGTCTATTCTGGGAAACCTATCGACCTGGATAAGTTTGAAATGATTTTAAGGAAGTTGAACCTGATAAAATGATGAGAGATTACGATTTGGAGGAAGAAAGGGGGCCGGAAAATGGGAGAAGATTTTAATACAGACAGTATGTTGGATATGTTCCTGTACGAGAGTGAGCAGCTTTTGGAAAATCTGCAGAATGTAGTATTGGAACGTAAAGATGAAGATTGTTTTGATGAGACGTCTATCAATGAGATTTTCCGCGTCATGCATACAATCAAAGGTTCTTCTGGGATTATGATGTATGAGAATATTACGAAAATCGCCCATAAACTGGAAGATGTATTTTATTATTTGAGAGAGTCCCATCCAGATAACGTTCCGCATTTAGAATTGGTGGACCATGTGTTGGAAGTGGCAGATTTTATTACAGCAGAGTTGGATAAAATCAAGGAAGGTGAGACACCGGATGGCGATGAAAGCGGTATTGTTTCAGAGATTGATAAATTTTTGACGAATTTAAAATCTGGAATTTCCCAGAAGGGAGAAGAACTTCCGCCAGAAAATACTTATGTGGAGCCCAGCCAGTTTTACATAGCGCCTACTGGCGCTGAGGGCAGCAAATACTATAAGGTTTCAATTTACTGGCGAAGCGATACCCAGATGTGTAATATCCGGGCCTATACAGCGGTGTATTCTCTAAAGGAAATTGCCGAGGATATGCAGTACATTCCAGATGATATTATTACCAATGAGAGCAGTGGAGACGTCATATTGGAAGATGGATTCCATATGCTGATTATGTGTCAGTGTTCCAAAGATGAAATCCTCAGTACTATGGGGGAAACCTCTGGTATGGAGCGTGTGGAAATCAACCAATGTACCAAACAGGAATTTGAGATGGGCTTCCATGACCAAGGCGCAGAGCCGATTATTATTGAGCTGGAAGACAAAGAACAAGCGCCTGCTGAGAAAGAAAAGAAGAAAGAACCTGCTCCTGGGGATTATGTAATTAAGAGTAAGGAAACTGGAAAGGGAAAGAAGCTGGCAAAGAATACGCCCAAACAGCAGCCAAAGCAGACGTATATCAGCGTTAGCGTGGAGAAGTTAGATTCCCTGATGGATATGATTGGAGAGCTGGTAATCTCTGAGGCGGTGGTGCTCCAGAATCCAGATCTGAAAGTACCTGGGCTGGATCTTACGAATTTCCAGAAAGCGGCAGGGCAGCTTGCCAAAATCACCACAGAACTGCAGGATGTCATTATGTCCATGCGTATGATGCCGCTGACAAATACGTTCCAGAAAATGAACCGTATTGTGTTTGATGTCTCCAGAAAGCTGGGCAAGGACATTGAGCTGGAAGTGATTGGTGAAAACACAGAAGTGGATAAAAATATTATTGAGCATATATCCGACCCATTGATGCATCTGGTTCGTAATTCTGTCGATCATGGAATTGAATCCAAAGAAGATCGTATTGCGGCAGGTAAGAATCCCAAAGGCAAGATTACGTTGGAAGCTAAGAATGAAGGCGGCAAGGTTTATATTATTGTCCGGGATGACGGCAAGGGACTGAATAAACAGGCATTGTATGATAAGGCTAAGAAAAACGGCTTGATTGGCAATCGTTCTATTACAGAATTCTCGGAGAAAGAGATTTACCAGTTTATCACATTTGCCGGATTTTCTACCAAGGAACAGGTGACAGAGTATTCCGGCAGAGGCGTTGGAATGGATGTTGTGGTAAAAAATATCCAAGCAGTAGGCGGTAATCTCGAAATTGACAGCGTTGAGGGAGCTGGAAGTGAGATGATCATGAAGATTCCTCTAACCCTTGCCATTATCAATGGAATTGTGATGCAGGTTGGAAGCTCTACGTTTGTTATTGAGACGAATGCCGTAAAAGAGTTTGTGAGAATCCGTAAAGATATGGTGATTCGGGAGCCCGATGGCGACGAATATATTATGCTTCGCGGGGAATGCTTCCCATTTATCCGTTTAAATCGGCGTTATCATCTGGAAGAGTCTTCTACAGAGGGGGAAGACGGCATTGTAGTAGTGCTGGAGCATGAGAACAAATATGTCTGTGTATTTATTGACAAATTGATTGCAGAACAGGAAATTGTGGTAAAACCCATTCCGTCCTATATCAAAAAAGTTCAGGGATTATCTGGCTGTACACAGCTTGGAGATGGAAGTATTGCGCTGATTTTGGATATTGCAGGATTGATTGCAGGAGAGGAAAGGAAATAAAGTATGGCGGATGAGTTGTTGGAAGAATTGGAAGAGGAAGAAGATGCCCAAAAAGGGAAATTTATGACTTTTCAAATCGGAGAAGAGTGTTATGGGCTTTCCATTAATTTTGTTCAGGAAATTATTGGAATCCAGCCGATTACACCAGTTCCGGAAGTAGAAGATTATATTAAAGGTTTAATCAATATCCGTGGAAAAATTATTCCTGTTATTGATGTCAGACTGCGGTTTAAACAGCCTTCCCTTGAATATACGGATCGCACCTGTATCATTGTCATTGGCGTTAAATCAACAGTTGTAGGACTGGTAGTAGATAGAATAGCTGGTGTTATTACTGTAGATGAGAAGGGAATTATCCTTCCACCGTCATTGTCACAGTCTAGCAGTGGAAATAGTAAATATGTATTTGGTCTGGTAAGAGTAGATGATGAAGTAAAATTATTACTGGATCCAGAAAGACTGATCAGAGATGAAGATACAACAGCATTGGAAGATGCTGTCTCTGGTGAAGATGTGGTTGCGTAAGATTTAAGGAGGTAAAAGGAAATGAAAAACGCAAAAATTAGAACACGGTTGTTGGTTTGTTTTGGAACCATTATTTTGATGACGATGATGGTCGGGTATGCCGGTATGGGTACGCTGCAGTTAAGCAGAAAAGGGAACCTGACGGAGTCTTATTTGCAAAAAGCAGAGATTGTAGTGGTAATATTAACACTCGCTGCAATTATTATTACAATGGTGATGGCTTTTGGAATATTAAAGGATATTCGATTATCTTTGAGCGTCCTGCGGCAAGCGGCAAAGGAAATTGCAAAAGGAAAGGTTGATATCACACTGGAAAAGAAACGTCACGATGAGTTTGGGGAACTGATAGACGATTTCCAGTTGATCATCGAAAATGTTAAATATCAGGCGGAGGTTGCCAATAAAGTTTCATCTGGAAATTTAGATTTTGATGTGGATGTAAAAGGCAGCAGTGACGCTCTTGGAAATGCATTCAAAAATCTTGTAGTCGAGAATAACCATATGTTGTCAGATATACGGGAGTCTGCTGCACAGCTTACAACTGGTGCAGAACAGGTATCAGATGCCAGCCAGTCTTTGGCACAGGGTTCTACGGAACAGGCAAGCGCCATTGAACAGGTGACAGCTTCCATGGCGGAGATTGCGGAACGTACGAAACATAATGCAGAAGAGGCAAATGAAGCAAATCTTTCGGTACATAGTATGAGGGAAGAGGCAATGGCAGGTGATCATCATATGAAAGAAATGATCGGTGCCATGAAAGAGATCAATGAATCTTCTGAAAATATTTCCAAGATCATCAAAGTAATCGATGATATTGCATTTCAGACTAATATCCTTGCCTTAAACGCTGCAGTGGAAGCAGCAAGGGCAGGCGTTCATGGAAAAGGGTTTGCAGTGGTGGCAGAGGAAGTGCGGAATCTTGCCGGTAAGAGTGCTTCCGCGGCAAGCGAGACGGCAGAGATGATTGAAGATTCCATTAAAAAGGTAGAACATGGTTCGAAACTTGCAGAGGAAACGGCAAACTCACTGACAGAGATTATCAAGACGGTTGACAATATCGTAGGCTTGATTGACAGTATTGCAGTGTCATCCAGTGACCAGGCAACCGCTGTCAGCCAGATTGACCAGGCAATCAGCCAGGTATCACAAGTTGTCCAGACGAACTCTGCAACAAGTGAACAATGTGCAGCGGCAAGTGAAGTATTGTCGAACCATGCACTATCCCTGCGCACTTTGATTGGACGTTACAAATTAAAAACAATGGATAACTACAGTTACAGCCCTCGGGAAACCAGTTTTAGTGATAAATCAGAAGAGAATGAAAAAATTATTTCTTTAGAGGGTGAATTCGGAAAATATTAAGGAAAGAGATAGGAGTGTTTTGCGACTTGGAAAAGGGTTGCAAAACACTCCTGTTATTGTTATAAAGGATTCGGGTGTCAAAAGGTGGTTCCAGAAAACCTTCTTGGCAAATTGTACAAAGAAATACAAACGTTGTTCCAAGTGTCCAAGATTTTCGCAAGTTCGCCCCAAAGGGCGGGGTACAATGCTTGTAAGAATAAATCATATGCCAAACGCCACCCGCTTTCCTGTGGCAGCGTGCCGGTCTTGCACAGTCTACAAATCCGCGGGATTCAGGTTAGCTTTTGCGATATATTTCCTTTACAGATCATACAGAGTTTTGTATAATGGCAGGTAAGAAAATGCAGATAAAAAGGAGATATTATGAAACAAGGATTAAGCAGGGTGCAGACAATTGCCCTTGGCTTTTTGATGATTATTATTTTGGGAACCATACTCTTAATGCTTCCCATTGCGTCCAAGAGTGGTGAGAGCGCAGGATTTTTAAATGCATTATTTACCGCCACCAGCAGCACCTGTGTGACAGGTTTGGTAGTGGTAGATACGTATACCAATTGGACGCTGTTTGGACAGGTTGTGATTTTACTTCTGATTCAAGTCGGCGGATTAGGGTTTATTACAATTGGAGTATTTCTGGCAATTTTTATGAAGCGGCGGATTGGACTGAAAGAGCGCAATCTGATACAAGAGAGTGTGAATACGCTGCAAATTGGCGGTACGGTCCGTTTGGTGAACAAAATTGTACGTTATGCTATGATATTTGAGGGGGTGGGAGCACTTCTTTTGATGATTCGCTTTATCCCAGAATTTGGAATTGTAAAAGGTATCTGGTATGGGATATTTCATTCGATCTCAGCATTCTGCAACGCAGGTTTTGACCTGATGGGACAGTTTGAACCATACAGTTCCCTGGTACGTTATTATGATGATGTATTGGTAAATGTGGTTATTATGGCATTGATTGTGATTGGGGGGATTGGTTTTATTGTATGGGATGATATCTCTGTCCATAAATGGAGGGTTAAGAAATATTTGCTCCATACGAAGATTGTGCTGACAGTGACATTGGTTTTGATTGTGGCGGGAAGTATTTGTTTCTATGTATTTGAGCAAGATAATCTTTTGGCGGGAATGGATGTAAAAGGAAAGTTCCTTTCTTCTGTGTTTGGAGCAGTGACACCCAGGACAGCAGGATTCAATACGATAGATACCGGAGCATATACAGAGGCAACCCGGCTGCTGACAGTGGTTTTGATGTTTATTGGTGGAAGCCCAGGTTCCACTGCCGGAGGAATTAAAACGACAACCATGATGGTGATTTTGCTGTATATTTGGTCTACGCTGCGCAACAAAAGCGGGTTGAATATTTTTGGAAGAAGAATGGATGAGGATTCGATTAAGAAAGCAAGTACCGTGTTTTTTATCAACCTGATGCTTGCCGCGGCAAGCGCGCTGATTATGTCGGGGCTGGAACCACTCCTGTCCCTGTCAGATATTTTAATGGAAATATTTTCAGCTACCAGTACGGTTGGGATTACTACTGGAATTACAAGGGAAATTACGGAAGCGTCAAAGTATCTTTTGATTTTCTTAATGTACTGCGGAAGAATCGGAAGCATGTCCTTTGCATTGTCTTTTACAGAGAAAAGGCATAGTCCCAAGATTAAGCTTCCCATTGAGCGAATCACAATTGGTTAGGAGAGGTGAAATTATGAAGTCAATACTGGTAATTGGAATCGGAAGATTTGGAAAACATTTATGTATGGATTTGGTGGAAAATGGTAACGATGTGATGGCAGTTGATGAAAAGGAGGAAAATTTGGAAGATATCCTCTCTGTGGTTACCAGCGCAAAAATTGCAGACTGTACCAAAGTGGAAGTGCTGCGCAGTTTTGGCGTCCGTAATTTTGATATCTGTTTTGTATGCATCGGCACAAATTTCCAAAGCAGTTTGGAAATAACAAGCCAGTTGAAAGAGTTAGGCGCCTCTTATGTTATCAGCAAGGCAACCAGGGATATCCAAGCAAAATTTTTACTTCGGAACGGCGCGGATGAAGTGGTGTATCCTGACCGGGATATAGCAAAAAGGCTTGCGATCAAAGTCAGTGCCAACCATGTATATGATTATATAGAGATGGGGGATTATTCCATCTATGAGATTCAGCCATTGGAAGAATGGATCGGGAAATCCATTAAGGAAATGAATTTTCGTGTAAAGTACGACGCCAATATTCTTGGAATTAAAAAAGAAGGGGAGAGTACCCTTCTGCCAGATGCAGATCATATTTTTAGTGCAGAGGAACATTTAATGGTAATTGGAAAAAAAGCTGATATTGACAGGATTGTAAGACGTTTGTAAATGAAGAAAAAGGAAGCGAGGAATTGATATGCCCCAAGGAGAACCAAAACCAGGAGAAAAGTATTTACATTTTAAAAACAAGCTGTATCAGGTGGTAACTGTTGCACAGCACTCAGAAACGGGAGAGAAGCTAGTGGTCTATCAGGCATTGTATGGAGGGTTCCAGACTTATGCAAGACCTCTCGAAATGTTTGTCGGTCCAGTGGACAAGGAAAAATATCCCCAGGCACAGCAGGAATACCGTTTTCAATTGGCAGAGCCACAGCAGGAATCAGAGGTATTGCCGCATGAGGAAACAAAAAAACCCGTCAAAGATAAGCTGATGGCTTTCTTTGATGCAGAATCCATGGAAGATAAATATAAAATTTTGGTGGATATGCGTGATGAGATCAATGACCACATGATTAACAATATGGCAGTAGTCCTGGATGTTGTTATTGAAGAAGGACCATTGGAGCAGCGTTATGAGGAGTTGAAAACCTGTGTCCGTACTTTTAAAAAGTATGAATGCAGCAGACTCAGATAGTGCACCCAAGGGTATCCCAATATGCCATTCGGCGTGTCATAAGGTATGAATAGGATTAAGGAAAAGGAGGTTGCCCCTCCTTTTTTTCTGTGATAAAATAGAACATATATAGGACAGAATAGTTATTAGAAATACGATTCAGAAAGGATTTTCGAGTATGTTACTTCTCATTCAGAATGGAACTGTAATCAATCCGGGAGATCACACAGAAGAAAAAGCAGATGTGCTTGTGGAAGATGGAAAAATAAAAAAAATCGCGCTCCAGCAAAAGGTAAAAGCAGACCGGATTATCAATGCAGAAGACTGCTATGTGATGCCGGGATTTATTGATATGCATGTGCATTTGCGTGATCCGGGACAGGAGGATAAGGAGACAGTGGAGACTGCTTCTCTTGCAGCAGTTCATGGTGGATTTACCACCATTGTCGCCATGCCAAATACAAAGCCTGTGGTAGATAATTCTGATGTGGTGAATTATGTGCACAATAAAGCAAAGGATGTGGGGCTTGCGCATGTATTACAGACTGGAGCCATAACCAGGGGACAGAGAGGAGAAGAATTGTCCAATATTGAGGATATGGTGGAAGCAGGAATTCCTGCAATCAGTGAGGACGGCAAGACTGTAATGAATGCACAGTTGTATCGGGAAGCAATGACTCTTGCAGTCAAATATGACATTCCAGTCCTTGCACATTGTGAGGACGCCAACATGGTGAAAGGCGGCATAGTCAATGCGGATAAGGACATGGAGAAGATGGGGTTTGCAGGGATCAGCAACTCTGTGGAGGATGTGATCGCAGCACGTGATATTATGCTGGCAAAGGATACGGGAGTGGCGCTTCATTTGTGCCATTGTTCCACAAAAGACAGTGTTCGGCTGGTACAGCTTGCAAAGCAGGAGGGAATCCGTGTCACTGCGGAAGTATGTCCCCATCACTTTATCTTGACCAGTGAAGATATACCAGGAAATGACGCGAATTTTAAGATGAATCCTCCCTTGAGGACCAAAAAGGATGTGGAGGCATTAAAAGAAGGGTTGAAAGCAGATATTATGGATGTCATTGCCACAGACCATGCGCCCCATACGCTGATAGAAAAAGGGGTGGGGATGAAAAAGGCGCCTTTCGGTATTGTAGGGCTGGAAACTGTAGCGGCACTTACCATGACAGAGCTGGTGGACAAGGGCTATCTTACCATAATGCAGATGGCAGAAAAAATGAGCTATCATCCGGCAAAAATCTTAGGGTTGGATAAAGGTGTTGTGGAAGAAGGGAAACCAGCAGATTTGGTGGTTTTTAACCCCAGCAAAGAGTATGTCATCCACCCGGAAGAATTTTATTCAAAGGGCAGGAATACTCCTTTTGCAGGAAGGAAAGTAAAAGGAATGGTTATGGCAACGGTTGTAGACGGCAGGGTCGTTTATGAGAAAGGATAGAGAGGATATTGGAATGATCAATAAACTGGTAGAAAAAATTAAGAAAACACATGCTCCGATTGTTGTAGGGCTGGATCCTATGTTGAACTATATTCCAGAACATATTCAGAAGAAGGCGTTTGAGGAATATGGGGAGACATTGGAAGGTGCAGCGGAAGCAATCTGGCAGTTTAATAAAGGGATTGTAGATCATGTTTGTGACTTGATTCCTGCTGTGAAGCCTCAGATTGCCATGTATGAGCAGTTTGGAATACCTGGATTACAGGCATTTCAGAAGACGGTAGATTATTGCCATGAAAAGGATTTAGTGGTTATTGGGGATGTGAAACGGGGGGATATCGGTTCCACTTCTGCAGCTTATGCCGCAGGACATATTGGAACAGTAAAGGTAGGCAGTAAATGTTACCATCCTTTTGGGGAAGATTTTGTTACTGTGAATCCGTATCTTGGGTCAGATGGGGTAAAACCCTTTATAGATGTCTGCCGGGAAGAAAAGAAAGGATTGTTTATCCTAGTTAAAACATCAAACCCATCCAGCGGGGAATTTCAGGATAAACTTATAGACGGCGTACCGTTGTATGAGCTGGTAGGTGAAAAGGTGGCACAATGGGGAAACGATTGTATGGGAGAAAGCTACAGTTACATCGGTGCCGTAGTAGGAGCAACCTATCCAGAAATGGGAAAGAAGCTTCGCAGCATTATGCCCAAGAGTTTTATTTTAGTTCCGGGGTATGGCGCACAAGGGGGGAAAGGTGCAGACCTGGTGCATTTCTTTAATAAGGATGGCTTGGGGGCCATTGTAAATTCTTCCAGGGGCATTATTGCAGCATATAAACAGGAGGAATACGCAAAGTTTGGTTCCCAAAATTATGCAGAAGCGTCCAGGGCTGCTGTAACGGCAATGGCAAAGGATATTGAGGAAGCGCTGCAGGGGGCAAAATAAGGAAGGATAAGTTAGGAGAAAAGTATGGCGGAAAAGTTTAAAGAACAGGCTGTAATTATCCGGCAGGAAGAAATTTCCTATGGGGTTTATAGTATGTGGTTAAAAACAGAGCAAATTGCAAGGCAGGCAAAACCAGGGCAGTTTGTTTCAGTGTATTGTCATGAGGGCAGCAGGTTATTGCCCAGACCTATCAGTATCTGCGAGATAGATCGTGCCGACCGCTCTTTTAGAATTGTGTATCGAGTGGCAGGCAAGGGGACAGAGGAATTATCCCAGATGCGCACAGGCAGAAGCCTTGATGTTGTAGGTCCTCTTGGAAATGGATTTCCCATCAAGGAGAAGAAAGCATTTCTTATTGGCGGGGGAATAGGCATACCGCCTCTTTTACAGCTTGCAAAGGAGCTGAATTGTGAAAAACAATTGGTGCTTGGATACCGGGATTCCTTATTTTTACAGGAAGAATTTAAGAAACAGGGAAAATTGTATGTGGCAACTGAAGATGGAAGTTACGGGACAGATGGAAACGTGTTGGATGCCATTCGGGAAAATGGGCTGGATGCTGAGATTATCTATGCCTGCGGTCCCATGCCTATGTTACGTGCAGTGAAAGAATATGCCAAGAAAAAACAGATTGAATGCTGGATTTCTTTGGAAGAACGGATGGCATGCGGCATTGGCGCCTGCCTGGGCTGTGTCTGCAAATCCAAAGAGAAGGACAGCCATACCAAGGTGAACAGTAAGCGTGTCTGTAAGGAAGGACCAGTATTTCGTGCAGAGGAGGTGGAATTTTAATGAACACAAAAGTGAATCTTGCCGGTGTGTCGTTTAAAAATCCAGTGATGACAGCATCAGGAACATTTGGTTCTGGGGAAGAATTTTCGGAGTTCGTGGATTTAAATAAACTTGGAGCAGTGGTAACAAAGGGTGTGGCAAATGTTCCGTGGGAGGGAAATCCTACCCCCAGAATTGCTGAGACTTACGGCGGTATGCTGAATGCAGTGGGATTA
Source organism: uncultured Lachnospiraceae bacterium (assembly GCA_951801955.1). Taxonomy (GTDB): domain Bacteria; phylum Bacillota; class Clostridia; order Lachnospirales; family Lachnospiraceae; genus Petralouisia. The sequence continues at coordinate 56,026 of CATOOV010000010.1, read as the reverse complement.
CAGAATCCTGGGATTGATGTGTTTGTTGAGCGGGATATTCCATTTTTGATGAAGTATGACACGAAAGTGATTGTAAATGTCTGCGGAAAGACCATGCAGGATTATTGTGAGGTAGTCAGACGGCTTGCAGACCAGCCAGTCGATATGTTAGAGATCAATATTTCCTGTCCCAATGTGGAAGAGGGCGGGATCGCCTTTGGGCAGAACCCAAAGTCTGTAGAGACAATTACAAAGGAAGTAAAAAAATACGCAAAACAGCCGGTGGTTATGAAATTAAGCCCAAATGTGACGGATATTACGGAGATGGCAAGGGCTGCACAAGCAGGAGGCGCAGACGCCCTTTCCCTTATCAACACAATTACAGGAATGAAAATTGACATCCAAAGACGGACGTTTGTACTTGCCAATAAGACGGGGGGGTTGTCAGGTCCCGCAATTCATCCGGTAGCGGTAAGAATGGTTTATGAGGCGGCCCATGCTGTAAACATCCCGATTATTGGAATGGGTGGAATTATGACGGCAGAAGATGCAATTGAAATGCTTCTTGCCGGCGCGACCGCCATATCTGTGGGAACGGCAAACTTCCGAAATCCTTCTGTTACTATGGAGATTGTGGAAGGGATTCAAGAGTATATGGAGCATCATGGAGTGAGTGATGTCAATGAGCTGATTGGAGCTGTAAAGTAATTTTTTCTCATATAGGAAATTCTTCCGAATTTCCTATATGAGAAAATAAGTATGCGCACTCGTGCAAAGGGAAGATGTCACTGCGTGAAACGTACTTTTGTTCTGGTTTTGGCGCAGGGTTCCAACCAGTGCTGGCGGATCTGCGTTTCCTTTGGTTTTGTGCTGGGTGGCAGATGTATTTCATGGATCTATTTAAAAAATTTCAGATAACGGGTAACACCATCCTGTGTCCCAACACAAGAAAAGGGAAGGGGACAGGGTGGTGTTTTGCATAGTTCCCAGAGAGGAATCACCATTTTTTCTATAAAAAGCCGGATTTTACTTCAAAAAAACTCTGGTATTTTGTCAGGGATTATGCTATAATCTCAGAATGACTGTTAGTATAGGAGACTATGTGAATAACTCAGAAGTAAGTCTTGCATATTTTAACAGGGCAAGATGCGGTATTAAAATTTGAGGATAACCCGCAGGCAAGTCTTGCATATCTTAACAGGATGAGATAGTTATTTCAAAAAATATGACCATGTTGTACCAAAAGGACACCCCATGATACCATTTGGTGTGTCATAAGGTTTAGAAGAAAAGACATATATTTAAGGAGGAAACAGCAGTAATGAGCGTACAGGTAGAAAATTTAGAAAAGAATATGGCAAAGTTGACGATTGAAGTTTCAGCAGAGGAATTGGACAAAGCAATTCAAACTGTCTATATGAAAGAAAAAAATAAGATTAGTCTGCCAGGTTTCCGCAAAGGGAAAGTGCCAAGACATATGATTGAAAAAATGTATGGAGCAGAAATTTTCTTTGATGATGCAGCAAATGCTCTGATTTCTCAGGAATATCCCAAGGCAGTAGAGGAATCTGCGATTGATGTTGTATCAAGACCTGAAATTGCCGTCACACAGATTGAACAAGGCAAACCGTTCATTTTTACTGCAGAAGTTGCTGTAAGGCCAGAAGTAACCCTTGGAGAGTATAAGGGTGTTCCAGTGTCGGCAATGGATACCTCCGTAACAGAAGAAGAATTGAACCAGGAGATCGACAAGGAAAGAGAAAGCAATGCCAGAATGGTTACTGTGGAAGACCGGACGATTGCTGACGGAGATTTTGCAGTGATTGATTATGAAGGGTTTGTGGATGGTGTTGCATTTGAAGGCGGAAAAGATGAAAACCACTCTCTGCAAATTGGTTCCCATTCCTTTATTGATACCTTTGAGGAACAGTTAATCGGCAAAAGTGCCGGGGAAGAAGTAATGGTGAATGTTACGTTCCCGGAAGAGTACCATGCGAAAGAACTTGCTGGCAAGGAGGCTGTATTCCAGGTAAAAATTAATGAGATTAAGACAAAGGAACTTCCAGAATTGGATGATGAGTTTGCGCAGGATGTTTCCGAATTTGATACCCTTGCAGAGTACAAAGAAAGTGTTAAAAAGAAGCTGGAAGAGCGCAAAAAAGCTGAATCTGAGCGCGCCAGGGAAGACGAGGCAATCCAGGCAGTGATTGAGAAAGCTGAAATGGAAATCCCAGATGCTATGGTTGATACCCAGGCACGTTCCATGGTGGAAGATTTTGCAAACAGAATCCAGCAGCAGGGCTTATCTATGGAACAGTATATGCAGTTTACCGGTTCCACCGTGGAACAGATGATTGAGCAGATGAAACCAGAGGCTTTGAAATCAATTCAGTCCCGGTTGGTTTTGGAAGCAGTTGGGGAAAAGGAGAATCTCCAGGCGTCTGAAGAAGATGTGGAAGCTGAAATCACCAAGATGGCAGACATGTATGGAATGGAAAAAGAAGAATTGAAGAAACTGTTTGGGGATGGCGAGATGGAATCCTTGAAGAAGGATATTGTTGTTCAGAAAGCAGTAGAGTTGATTATGGAAAATGTCACAGAATAATTCATGACACAATCCGACAAAGAGACAGAGTAAGGAGGAATCTGTATGAGTTTAGTGCCTTATGTGGTTGAGCAGACCAGCAGGGGAGAACGGTCTTACGATATCTATTCCAGATTGTTAAAAGACAGGATTATTTTTCTGGGAGAAGAAGTGAATGAGACGACAGCAGGGCTTGTGATTGCCCAGCTTTTGTTTTTGGAATCTGAGGATCCTGGCAAGGATATCCATTTGTATATCAATTCCCCAGGAGGTGTCGTAACGGCGGGTCTTGCCATTTATGATACAATGAATTATATTAAATGCGATGTGGAGACCATCTGCATCGGGCTTGCTGCAAGTATGGGGGCATTTCTCTTGGCAGGCGGAACAAAAGGAAAACGTTTTGCACTCCCCAATGCAGAGATTATGATTCATCAGCCCTCTGGCGGAGCCAAAGGTCAGGCGACAGATATTCAGATTGCTGCAGACAATATTTTAAAAACCAAGAAACAGTTAAATACGATTTTGGCAGAAAATACAGGGAAACCATACGATATAATTGCAGCAGATACAGAGCGTGACAATTATATGTCTGCAATGGAAGCAAAGGAATATGGTCTGATTGACGGTGTGATTACGAATAGAAAGTAAGGATGAGGGGACAGCGAGCATATGCCACTGTCCCTTTAAGGAATCATAAATAAACGGGGTGAAGATTGAAGATATGGCTGGAAGATATGAAGAGAGAGTACGCTGTTCTTTTTGCGGAAAGGCAGATGTTCAGGTGCGTAAAATTATTGCAGGACCAAATGGTGCATACATTTGTGACGAATGTGTAGATATTTGCGCAGAGATTATTGAAGAGGAATTGGAAGAAGAAGAAGTTGTGGAGCCGGAAGTTGAGGAAATCAACCTGTTAAAGCCGGTGGAGCTGAAAGCATTTCTGGATGAATATGTGATTGGGCAGGAAGAGGCAAAAAAAGTACTTTCTGTTGCGGTATATAATCATTATAAAAGAATCTTAGCGCCGCAGAATCTGGGAGTGGAGCTTCAGAAAAGCAATATTCTTATGCTGGGACCTACTGGCAGCGGGAAGACATTGCTCGCGCAGACCTTGGCGCGTGTTCTGAATGTGCCCTTTGCCATTGCGGATGCAACGGCATTGACAGAGGCTGGCTATGTGGGTGAGGACGTGGAAAATATCCTGCTGAAAATTATACAGGCTGCAGATTATGATATTGAACGTGCCCAGAGAGGCATTATTTATGTAGATGAAATTGATAAAGTTACCAGAAAATCAGAGAATCCGTCCATTACCAGGGACGTTTCTGGCGAGGGTGTACAACAGGCGTTGCTTAAGATCCTGGAGGGTACGGTGGCTAGCGTCCCGCCCCAAGGGGGAAGGAAACATCCGCAACAGGAACTGATACAGATTGACACGAGCAATATCTTGTTTATCTGCGGCGGCGCTTTTGAGGGGCTGGATAAAATTGTAGAGACCAGGATGGACCAGAAATCAATGGGATTTAATGCAGAGATTGCAGATAAACGGGAGAAGAATGTAGGATTGATTTTGAAGAAAGTACTGCCGCAGGATCTGGTAAAGTTTGGATTGATTCCTGAGTTTGTTGGGCGTGTTCCAGTAACAGTTTCTCTGGAGTCCCTGGATAAAGAAGCATTGATCCGCATTTTAAAGGAACCAAGAAATTCTCTTATTCGTCAGTATGAGGCGCTTTTTGAACTGGATGGAGTGCAGCTTACATTTGATGAAGATGCAATCGAAGCCATTGCAGAGAAATCTGTCAAGAGGAAAACAGGGGCAAGAGGATTGCGCGCCATTGTTGAAAAAGTGTTGATGGATTTGATGTACCATGTACCATCAGACCAATCAATTACAAGCTGCCGAATTACAAAAGAAGTGGTAGAGGGAGAGAGAGAAGTGGAGATTGTATACGGCAGAGAAAGTATCTCTGCTTAAGGAGAGAACATATGGATGTAGAATACAGAAAAGTTCCAGCAGTAGCGCTTCGGGGTATGACTATCCTTCCTGGCATGGTGGCACATTTTGATGTAAGCAGAAATAGATCCATCAGGGCTGTGGAAAATGCCATGATAGAAGATCAGACTGTATTTCTGATAACTCAGAAAAATATAGACAAAGAGGAGCCGGAATGTTCTGATTTATATGCAATAGGAGTTCTTGCCATAATTAAACAGGTAATCAAGCTTCAGAATAATGTTGTCAGGGTGTTGATAGAAGGGGAAAGCCGAGGACGCCTGATTGCTTTGGAATCGCAGGAATACCTTCTTGCAGAAGTTGAAGTTTTCGGGCAGGAGCAAGAGACGCTTCCTGTGGATTTGCAGGAAGCTATGCTGCGGGGAATACAGGAAACCTTTAGCCATTACTGCCTGCTGAATCCCAAACCTGGAAAAGATCTGTCAAAGCAAATGCAGGATATCCGGGATCTTTCAAAACTTTTGGATTATATTGGAAATAACCTTCCAGTCGGATATGAAGAGAAACAGAAGCTGTTGGAGGCAGACGCACTGCAGGAGCGGTATGAAACGCTGATGATCATACTGATGAATGAAATCAATATCATTCAAATTAAAACAGAGTTCCAGAGCAAAGTAAAGGAAAAAGTAGATAAGAATCAGAAAGAATATATTCTGAGGGAGCAGATGCGCCTGATTCGCGAGGAACTTGGGGAAGACAATACGTTGTCAGAAGCAGATCATTTCCTGGAACAGACAGGGAAGCTCAAAGCGGACAAAGAAGTGAAGGAAAAGCTGAAAAAAGAGATTGAGCGTTTTAAAAACGTGTCCTCCAATTCTTCTGAAAGTGCGGTGATCCGAGGTTATATTGAGACTTTGCTGGAGCTGCCTTGGAATAAAGTTTCCAAAGATAATAAAAATCTTGGGGATGCAGAACGTATCCTGGATGAAGATCACTATGGGATGGAAAAGGTAAAGGAGCGTATGTTGGAGTTTCTTGCTGTGCGCAACCTTACCGCAAAAGGTGACAGCCCGATTATCTGCCTGGTAGGACCGCCGGGAACAGGTAAGACCAGTATTGCCCGTTCTGTGGCGCGTGCACTGGATAAAAAATATGTGCGGATCAGCCTGGGCGGCGTCCGGGATGAGGCAGAGATTCGGGGGCATAGGAAGACATATGTGGGTGCCATGCCGGGCCGCATTGCAAATGGATTAAAGAATGCCGGGGTAAAAAATCCTTTGATGCTGTTGGATGAAATTGATAAGATCAGCAGTGATTACAAAGGAGATACTGCTTCCGCCCTGCTGGAGGTGCTTGACAGTGAGCAAAACAGACGCTTCCGTGACCATTATGTGGAGATTCCCATTGACCTTTCCGAAGTACTGTTTATTGCCACCGCAAACTCCCTGCAGGATATTCAAAAGCCTTTGATGGACCGTATGGAGATTATTGAGGTGAGCAGCTATACGGAAAACGAGAAAGCACATATTGCAAGGGAACATTTGATTGCAAAACAGATGGAGAAAAATGGTCTGAAAGAAGGACAGCTTTCCATCAGTGACCATGCCCTGGAAAAATTGATCCGTGGTTATACCAGAGAAGCCGGGGTTCGGAATTTGGAGCGGAAAATTGGTGAGATTTGCCGGAAAGCGGCAAGGGAGCTTTATCGTGGCAAGGCAGAAGAACAAAAGCAGAAAACGGCTGTAAAGGATCAGAAGAAAGGTCTGCAAAAACCCAAGAAAAAAACTATAAAAGTTACAGAGAACAGTTTGGAAAAACTTCTTGGAAAAGAAAAATATAATTATGACCTCATCAATGAAAATGATGAAGTCGGCATTGTGCGTGGGCTTGCCTGGACCAGCGTAGGCGGGGATACTTTGCAGATTGAAGTGAATATTATGCCTGGCAAGGGTGAATTCCAGCTTACAGGACAGTTGGGAGATGTGATGAAGGAATCTGCGCAGGCAGGAATCAGTTACATTCGCTCTGTCAGCGGGCAGTACCAGATAGACAAAGAATTTTTTAAGGAATACGATATCCATATCCACATACCAGAGGGCGCTGTGCCAAAGGACGGACCCTCTGCAGGAATTACCATGGCGACAGCAATGCTCTCCGCAATCACAAAGCGGAAAGTGCGTAAAGACGTTGCAATGACAGGGGAAATTACCCTCAGAGGAAGGGTGCTGCCCATTGGCGGCTTAAAAGAAAAGATTCTGGCAGCAAAAAATGCGGGAATCAAGACGATTTGTGTTCCCAAAAAGAATGAACCAGATGTCATGGAGATTTCCCAGGAGATTAAAAAGGGATTGGAAATTGTATTTGTGGAGAATATGGAACAGGTGCTTGAGACGGCGCTGGTGTAAGATTAACCGTTTTATAGGTACATGGAAGGGCAGTGGCCAAAATCTGAAAATTTTACAGGTACATTGGACAGAGTGCCAGCAAAAATCAGGCAGCAAATTTAATTTAGTATAAAGGAGACATCTATGGTAATAAAATCAGTGGCATTGGAAACGGTATGCGGAATTACCAGCAAATTGCCAGATACAAAGAAACCGGAGATAGCGTTTGCGGGGAAATCTAACGTGGGAAAATCTTCCCTGATTAATGGATTGATGAATCGGAAATCCTTGGCGAGAACCTCGGCTCAGCCCGGAAAGACCCAGACAATCAATTACTATAATATCAATGACTGTATGTATCTGGTAGACCTTCCAGGTTACGGATATGCCAAAATATCTCCCAAGGAAAAAGAAAAGTGGGGACAGATGGTTGAAAATTACCTCCATGTCTCCAAACAGTTAAAAGCAGTATTTTTGTTGATTGATATTCGCCATGAGCCTTCCGCAAATGATAAACAGATGTATGAATGGATTGCTTATCAAGGTTATCACCCAATTATTATCGCTACGAAACTGGATAAACTGAAACGAAGCCAGGTGCCGAAACATATCAAAATGATAAAGACTGGACTTAATGTAAGAGAAAACACGCCTATTTTACCCTACTCAGCATTGACAAAACAGGGCAGGGAGGAAATTTGGAATTTGATGGATGAACTGTTAGGGTTTGCCGAATCCGGCAAAGAAAAATCTGTTGGAATGCCAGGAGAAGAGGCTGGGCAATCCAAACAGGGAGGAATCAATGAAAAACCATAAATATCTGTTTGTATTTTGTATGCTGCTTGCCATTGCCATGGCAGGCGGTATTTTTACAAGGATATATGTCAGCTTGGAAGAAAAACAGGAAAAGAATGAAAAGCTGCATGTAGTGACCTCTTTTTATCCAGTGTATATCGCGGCACTCAATGTAGCTGGAGAAAGCCCGAATGTGGAACTGGAAAATTTAAGTGAGCCTCAGACGGGATGTATGCACGATTATCAGCTTACGCCCCAGGATTTGATCCTGTTGTCTGGGGCAGATTTGTTTTTGGTAAATGGCGGTGGGATTGAAAATTTTCTTACAGAGGTAAGCGAATCTTATCCAGAACTTGCGGTTTGCCAGGCGTCAGAGGGAGTGGAACTGCTGGAGGACAATGCCCATGTGTGGATGGATACCACATTATATGCACAGATGGTAAAAAATATCGCAGAGGCTTTCTGTACTGCCGATCCTGCCGGTGCAGAGGTTTATCAGGCAAATGCAGAACATTATTGCAGGCAAATTCAAAACCTGACAGACCAATTAGAGAATCTGAAAGCAGCAGCGGCAGGAACAAGCGTTGTAATTTTTCACGAAGCATATGCTTATCTTGCAAAGGAGCTTGGAATGGAGACGGCGTATTGTTTGGATTTAGATGAAGAACGCCAAGTCAGCGCCGGGGAAATTGCTGATATGATGGGCGAGATTTCCAAGAATCATGTTTCCCTTGTTTTTGCTGAGGAATTGTACGGGAAGGATATGGGAGATACCGTGGAAGCAGAAACCAAGGCAAGGGTGTGTTATCTTAATACGCTGGTGCGCGGGGATTATGAGGCAGGCAGTTATCTGACAGCGGTCCAGCAAAATATAGATTTGCTGGAACAGGCGTTAGAAAAATAAGGTTCAGGACGCTGTATATCTGCGAGGATGCGCGGGGATTCGGATTTGTTCCATAGCCAGTGAGAACTCTTTGGAATCCTGCACCCAGGAAAAAGAGAGTTTTGGATAGGGAGGTTCATTTGCGTAAGATTATCAAGCCCTGCGGGCTGCATTGTATAAAAATAAATCATCTTGGAGTTGCTTTTGGCGAACAAGAAATTTTAAGGGACATTAACCTGCACATTCACTGTGGCAGCTTAAATGCTGTGATTGGGCGCAACGGCGCTGGAAAATCCACCTTGATCCGTGCGGTATTGGGGGATATTCCCCATACGGGAAATATTGAATTTAAGGACCGAGAAAACGGGCGTATACAAAAAATGAAAATTGGTTATGTCCCACAGTCCCTAAACGTAGAGAAGCAGACGCCGGTTAGTGTCTATGATATGATTGCGGCATATCAGAGCCGTGTGCCGGTATTTTTCATGAGGGGCAAAAAAATCCGGCGGCAAATACAGGAACATTTGAAAATATTTGAGGCGGATTATCTGATAGATAAACAAGTGTGCAATTTATCCGGCGGTGAGTTACAGCGTGTATTGTTATCCATGGCATTGATGGATTCACCAAACCTGCTGCTTTTAGATGAACCAGTTTCTGGGATCGACAGGAATGGTATGGAGCTGTTTTACAAGACGATCTATGAACTGAAAGAGAGCTATGACCTTGCCGTGATCTTGATTTCCCATGATTTAGAGTATGTCCGCCGATATGCCGATAAAGTGGTACTTTTGGAGGGAACCATATTAAAACAGGGAAGTGTGAAGGAAGTGTTTGGCAGTACAGAATTTGCACAAGTATTTCAGAAGGAAGAGGAGGAAAATTAAATGGAATGGTTTTCCTGGCTGCATTATGACTTTATGAAATATGCTTTTTTGGCGATTCTAATTATCACGCCGTTGTTTGGACTGATGGGAACGATGGTGGTCAACCGGAAAATGGCGTTTTTCTCGGATGCCTTGGGGCATTCGGCATTGACGGGAATCGCAGTGGGCGTGGTGCTTGGCGTCAGCAATACCAATGTTTCCATGGCAGTATTTGCCGTGATATTTGCGCTTCTCTTGAATCAAATCAGTAGCAGGGTAGCGGCATCCACAGATACGGTGATTTCTGTGTTTTCTTCCTTTAGTATTGCCATCGGACTTGCTATCTTATCCAAAGGAGGAAATTTCAGCAGATATTCCAGTATTTTGGTGGGAGATATTTTAAGCATCACTCCAGAGGAAATCTGGTATCTGGCAGTGATTTTTGCGATTACGCTGTTCTTTTGGACGCTTTGTTTTAATAAGCTTTTGGCGGTAAGTTTAAACCGTACCTTGGCACGAAGCTGTCATATTCCTGCCGCGTGGATGGAAAACCTTTTTGCCGTGCTGACTGCTTTGATTGTTATGGTATCAATCAAATGGGTTGGTATTTTGATTATCAATGCATTGCTGATTCTTCCAGCGGCAGCATCCAGGAATATGTCGGCAAATATGCGGGAATATCATTTTTTTTCTATTGTATTTTCTGTATTTTCCGGGATTTTGGGTTTGGTTATTTCTTATTATGTAAATGTGGCGACAGGTCCGGCAATCGTGATTCTTGCATCCATGATTTATTTTATCACCTATTGGTGGGGAAGGCGCTATAATATTTAACTTCTGGCGGTGGCTGCAAAGCGTGCTTGGATGTCACAGAAGGAGGAGCATATGGAGCACAGCTATAAATATTTTAAAAATGAGAGATGTAAGTATTTTCCCTGCCATCAGGGAATGGAAGGGGAAGGGTTTAATTGTCTGTTCTGCTATTGCCCCATGAATCCGTATCAAGATTGTCTGGGTACTCCCAATTACTTGAAATGTCCGAATGGAACTATACAAAAGGACTGCAGTAAATGCACCTTTCCCCATAAGCCAGAACACTATGAAAGAATCATGGAATTTCTCAAAAGGAAAATGCGTTAGCAAAAGTAATTGTGCGCGAGAGTGCGTGAATAGAATCTTTACGAATAAAACAGAGTATGGTAAAATGTGCGCAAAGGTTAAAAAGACAAAAAAGAGGATAATGTAAGAGGTGGTAGCGTGAAGCAGTCTGTAAAGTATCTGAAAATACTGGTAAATCTGCTGGTTGCGGTATTTACGATTGTATGTCTGTGTTTTGTTTTTCCCAGGTTGATTGTATTTTTTATGCCTTTTGTAGTGGGATGGCTGATTTCTATGATCGCGAACCCACTGGTGCGTTTTTTGGAAAAAAGAGTGAAAATAGTGAGAAAGCATGGCTCCATGATGATTATTATTGGAGTACTTGCCGGTGTAATTGGGCTGGGGTATCTTGCGGTTTCCCGTCTGTTAAAGGAAGTCGTAAATTTAATTTCCAGCCTGCCGCAGATTTATGCTAATTGGCAGGAGGATTTTCAGGAGATTGGAGAAAATCTGCAGATTTTTTATGAGAGGCTTCCGAGGGATATGCAGGAAAATATCCAGGAAGTGACTTCAAACCTGGCAAGTTACGTTGGCGGGCTTGTGCAGGCAATCGGGGAACCCACTTTTGAGGCGGCGGGGAATTTTGCAAAAAATGTGCCAGGGACGTTGGTTGCTATCATTATGAGTATTCTGTCTGCCTATTTTTTTACCGCAGAGCGGGATTTGATTTTGGATAAATTAGAGGAACTTATGCCAGAGGGAATCTGGAGCCAGGTGTCAAAGGTTATAGGCGACCTGAAACATGTGGTGGGCGGCTATTTCAAGGCACAGTTTAAAATTATGGCAGTGGTTTATGTAATTCTGGTTGCAGGACTGTTTATCCTTCAAGTGGATTATGCCCTGTTGGTGGCATTGTTGATTGCATTTTTAGATGCCCTGCCCTTTTTTGGAACGGGCACGGTTCTTGCCCCCTGGGCAGTACTGAAGATTCTGTCTTCTGATTATAAACTTGCCGTGGGGTTGATTATTCTGTATGCAGTTACCCAAGTAGTGCGCCAAGTAATTCAGCCGAAGATTGTAGGGGATACCATTGGCATGAATCCATTGGCAACCTTGTTTTTTATGTATATTGGCTATAAGGTCAGCAGCATTATCGGTATGATTATCGCAGTTCCTGTGGGAATGATCCTGATCAATCTTTATCAGGCAGGTGTTTTTGACAATCAGATTCGGTGTATCCGTGAATTGGTGTCAGATATCAATGAATTTCGTAAATTTTAATGTGGCGTTTTCCTGTATTGGCTGGCAGGCCTGCGGATTTGTTTTGCCAGCGGAGCTGTTCTGTACATTGCAGCAAGAACGCCGGTGGCGTTCTTGAATAACCAGGAACACGCTATCCCTGGAAAGGTTCTGTAAAATAACCGTAGTAGGAGACAGGTTCATTTCCCATAAGCAGATGGGAGGTATCCCCCATCATCTGGCAGCGGAAATAAGCTTCCTTGGGAGTGCGTTCCTCTGTGCCGATGACAGTTACCGAGGTGGGGGCAAGAAAGAATCCCTGCCATAGCTGGCTTGGCGTGGTATTGATCAAATGGGAGAGCAGGGCGCATGTAATTCCAAGATGGCAGAAGCAGACAACAACGGCGTCTTTTTGGGTAGCCTCATCTGTGCGGTATCGGTATCCATCCCGTACATAACCGTAGCCGGCAAGAAGGGTGTCCAGCTCTTTACAGATACGGCAGTATTCCTCTCCCACACTGCCTTTTGCCATCACATCGTTTTTTTGCCAGTTATGGAGGTCGAACAGTTCTGGGTGTACGGCAATAAATTCTGGATAGAAATCCCAGGGCACTTTTTTCCTGCCCATCATTTCATCCCAAATGGGGGCGTTGAACTCCCGCAGCCATTCCAAAGTTTTTGCAGTCCGTTTGACTTTCTGCAGGGTACAGTCTGCCGTGTCACGGGCACGTCCCAAAGGGGAACAATAGAAATCCGTGACCGTCCATTTTGCAGTTCTCTGTGCAAGGAGTTCTGCCTCCCGCCAGCCTTTTTCTGTTAAGGAATCTATCGCATAATCTGGTTCTCCATGCCGAATAAATATTAGTTTCATATGTATCTCCTTTTCTTTTCAATTCAAATCCTATTTCTTATTTTTCTATTATAATCCCAAATGTCGAAAAATAAAAGCGCGGAAAGTTATTTCTGTCGTTATTTCCTGGACCTTTCCATGGGTGGTAAATATTACTATTTTTTTACAAAATTTTTTGTAAATTCTGTATATAAAGAACAACTTGTAATGCAAATGAAATAAGTATAAGATAAAGGTAATACAATTTTGGAAAGGATTGCGTGTATGAGGGAGTATCAGAAGAAACGATATACCATCGCCATTATGCTCGGTGATATGCAGTCTGATTATTCAGGAGAATTATTGCAGGGTTTTTATACTTGTGCACAAAAAGAAGATGTGAATATTGTATTTCTGATGGGACCTCAGATTCCACAGTATTGCAGGGATGTTTTTTCTGGCGAGACAGAGGGGGATTACAACTATCAGTTTGATACGGTTTATTCTTACGCACATTTTACCAGACCAGATGCGATGATTATTACCTATGCGGCGCTTGCATGTTTCAATGATAAAAGTAAGAAAAAAGAATTTCTGGACAAGTATGCAGATATTCCTTATTTATTGATGGGGGAAATGCCGGAAGATTTTAGTATACCATATATGATGGCGGATAATTATAAGGGGATGCGTATCTGTATGGAACATCTGGTGGTTGACCATGGTTATCAAAAAATTGCATTTTTGAGTGGTCCTGAATATAACCTGGATGCCAATGAAAGGCTCCAGGCTTATTTTGATGTGATGAGGGAGCATGGTCTTGCCGTGGAACCTGGGATGGTGGCATATGGAGATTATTCGGAACAGGTAAAAATCCAGGCGGAATATTTGCTTGACAATCATCCAGGGCTTCAGGCGATTGCCTGTGCCAATGACAATATGGCAAAGTGCTGTTACCGGGTATGCGCGGCGAGGAATCTTCGGGTGGGTAAGGATATCGCCATCACTGGATTTGATGATGTGGAACTAGCAAGGACGATGGATCCGCTGCTGACCAGTGTGTCCCAGAATGGGTTTCAATTTAGTTATGTGGCGCTGCGTAATGCGATTGGATTGTGTGAAAATAAGATTATGCTTGCCCAGCGTATGCCAGTGGCACTACACAAACGGGAGTCCTGTGGATGTAGTTATGGGCAAATGCAGTCAAATATTTTTGCAGACGCCGGGAAAAAAGAACAATATGTAGTAAAAACTGTGGGAAACGCGGCAAGGGAACTTTTGTCTTCTGTTCCCTATCAGAAAGAACGAAACCGATATTCGGGATTGATATTGGATTATTTCCACCATATTTATCAAAACATTTGCGGTTCCGGAAGCAAAAATGTTGATATGGATTATTTGCTGGATATTTTAAAGGAATTGACAGATTACAGCCATATGTCCAGTTCACTTTTGTTAGAGTATTTTACAAATGTGCTCCAAGTGCTGGTTGCCAATGCGAAAGACGCCAAGGAACAAAAACAGCTTACAAGAGTTTTAAACGCCACACAAGAGTATATTCATTTTACCAATGTGTCCAAGCTTGAGCAGGAGGTTATGGACTCCAACAGAAAAAGTTGGTTTGTGCCTTCCTTTATCCGAGATTTGACCACCATTGCCGCTGGGGAAGGGCTTTCGACAGCATTGTTCTACATTATGAAACGTTTTCGCATGATGAAAGTAAAAAGTTGCTATATCTATCTGTTTGAAACGCCTATCATACATAAAGAGGGCATGGATCCAGATTTTCCAGAGGAGATTTATCTGAATGCATGGTTTAAAGGTGAAAAAATGGTATGTTATCGGAAAGGGGAATGCCCCTGCGTAACGGTGGAGAATGGGTTCCATTCCTTTCTCTCAACGACAGATTACAATATACTTACCTCTTTTGTATTGTTTTCTGGAGTGAAACAATATGGAATTATGTTGTGTGAAGTCAATCAGGAAGATATCTCATTTCTGCAGGTTTGCAGTCTCCAGTTTGGTTCCCTGCTGCGTTTTCTGGAATTAAACCAGATGGAACGGGAATCTCAAAAGGAATTGCAGAAGTCTTTGCGTACAATCCAGGAGCAGAATCATATTTTAAGTTTTGTGTCAGAATATGATGAACTTACACATCTTTTAAACCGACGGGGATTTATGGAGCGTGCCATCCAATGCTGCCAGCAGAGCGAAGGAAAGAGGGCTTATCTGATCTTTGGGGACCTGGACCACTTAAAAGAAATCAATGACTGTTTCGGTCATGCGGCAGGGGATTTTGCTATCAGCAACGCGGCAAAAAATCTGCGCAAAGCGCTTCCAAAAGAAGCGATTACGGCACGGATCGGCGGGGATGAATTTATGGCGCTTGCCCTGTCTGAAAAACCTGATTTTAAGGAAAAGGTACAAGAACATTTGAGAAAGATCGGCGAAGGATTTAACCAGTGCAGTGGAAAACCATACTATGTAGAGATATCCGTGGGGATTTATGGTTTTTTTTGTAATGCCAAGACAGATTTAAGCGAACTGATTCAAAAATCAGACGAGCTGCTGTACCAGGCAAAGGCAGTGAGGAGAAAAAGTGTTAAGAAATAGAGTGGAGGAAAAATAGAGGATGATTCACTAGGCTGCTACAGGTAAATAAGTAGCAGCCTGTTTTGTGTGGTTGAATCGTTTCCTACTTCCGAATGCCAGTGGAACGGCGGATTAAAAGCAGCAATAAAGCGCCAACTGCCATGGAAATTTGGCTTAGGAGCGTGCCCCAAAGATACCCTTTCATTCCAGTATGGGGAATTACGAACAGTACGAACCCAATGCGGATGGAAAGCCCTAAAACATTTAATAAGAATGTGGAAGTGGTTTTCCCCAATCCATTGATAATACTGTGCAGGGTGGTAGATAGATAAAGGAAGGGGCAGATCCAGCCCAAGGTAACAATAAAATTTCCGGCAAGGGAATTGGAAAATAACACTTCCCCCATCCAATTTCCAAAAACCAAAAACACAAGAGTGCATCCAAATCCCAGAAACAGGCTGTAAAAACAGGTTTTCTTTACGGCATTGACGATATAGCTGTGTTCTTTTTTCTCCTGGGCTTCCGCAATGATTGGAAGCAGCATCACAGAGACTGAATTGGTCAGCACGGAAGGGAACAATACCATTGGAAGCGCCATTCCGGTAAGGATGCCGTATACGCTTAGCGCCTCACTGTTGGAGTAGCCATACAGCCTGAGCTGCCCAGGAAGCATAACTGCTTCCATGCTCTGCAGGATATTTACCAGGACCCGGTTGGCGCTTAAAGGCAGGGACATAAGGAAAATTTGTTCCATTGCACGAAAACGGCTCCCCTGGCTTCTTTTCTGCCGCAGGAAACTGACGGAAAAGAGCATGGCGGCAAGTTCTCCTGCAACCATCCCCCATGCCACCAGGTTCAGGGAAATGGCATTGTGTTTTTCCATGGAAATTTCAAAAAATATCCAGACACTTAGGACACGGACCAACTGCTCCAATAATTGTGAGACTGCAGGGACAAAGGTTTTTTTCAGTCCATAGAAATATCCGTTGATACATGCGTGGACAGCGCCAAAAGGGATGGTAAACGCAAGGATCTGAAGGAGCGGGGCGCATCTTGGTTCCTCTAAAAAATGTATGGCGATCGGTTCAGAGAGCTGGTACAGGAAAATTGTACAGAAGAAGGCAAGGGACATGGAAAGCATCAACCCTGCAGAAAGATAACAGCTCTCGTTGCAAAATGTGTTTTTTGGGCGTCTGTACAATAGAAACCGTATGCTATGGCGGTTTTCATATGGTGCAGGCGGAATGTTATTACAGGAAGCCCCAGGGGAAGAGGAGACTGCAGCCTGTGCCACAAACCTGGAAATTGCAGTCTGAATCGCAGACGAAGTCACGGAGATCGTAAGGATATGCAGTGGTACGGTGAGCTGGTAAATTCCCATTGCTTCGGCACCAATTGTGTGTGAAAGGAATATTCTATAGAAAAAGCCGATGATACGGGAAAGAAGACCAGCAAGGGTTAACAGCAGCGTGCCTGTAACCAATGGATGATTGTGAAGTGTATCAGATTTCATAGAAGCTCCATAATATCATAAAAGGGTTACTTAAAATATATGTGCAAAAAAAGATGTCATGCATAAAAAAATAAACTTGACAGCAGAATAAAACCATGATACTATGCGATTGTACTAAATCCCGACTAAATTACTGGGGATTTAGTTTCGCAAGCAGATACCAGATAGAAGGTGAGAGGTTGAAATTATCTACAAAAGGAAAATATGGGCTGAGGGCCTTTATTGATTTGGCAGTCTGCGGGGAAGACCAGCCTGTTCCCTTGACAAGTATTGCTGGGCGTCAGGAAATTTCTGTCAGCTATTTAGAGCAGCTTATGGCAAAATTAAAAAAGGCAGGGCTTGTCAAAAGTGTTCGGGGCGTCAACGGTGGTTATCGTATTGCAAAACCGGCAGATGAGATTTCTGTAGGAGATGTGTTAAGGGCATTGGAAGGCGATTTGATCCCTGTGGAGTGCGCAGGAATTGATACCAGCGGGACGACACATTGCAGCAGTTCCTCCCAGTGTGTCAGCAAGATTGTTTGGAAGCGTATCAATGACAGTATCAACGATACGGTAGACAGCATCAATATTGGGGAGCTGGTAAAAGAAAGCCGTGCAGCCGGCAAGACATAATTCAAGGCTTACTTGCGGATCTTGCGCATTTATTCCATACCTTATGACACGCCAAATGGCATGATGGGCGGCACTTGGGTGTGGTCAAAGCCATCGGTATTTGACGTCAAATTGTAAAAATGCTTTGTAACATTATTGTTGAAAGGAATGGTAGTGAAAGTAACTGCCAAATGGCAGGGAATATTGAAAATGAACGTATAGAGGTGTAAAAAGATGAAGAAAATGATATATCTGGACAACGCGGCAACAACCAGGACGGCTCCAGAGGTTGTGGAGGCAATGCTTCCATATTTTACGGAGTATTATGGAAATGCTTCCACTGTCTATGAGTTTGGGGCAAAAAGCAAGGAGGCGATTTCTAAAGCTAGGGAAACCATTGCAAATTCTTTGGGGGCAAAAGAAAATGAGATATACTTTACTGCAGGCGGAAGCGAGGCGGATAACTGGGCGTTGAAAGCTGCGGCAGAGGCATACAAAGGCAAAGGGAAACACATTATTACCAGTAAGATCGAACACCATGCCATTTTGCACACTTGCCAGTGGTTGGAGAAAAATGGGTTTGAGGTGACTTATCTGGATGTGGATGAGTTTGGCGTGGTAAAGCTTGAGGAATTAAAGAAGGCAATCCGTCCTGATACCATACTGATATCCATTATGTTTGCCAATAACGAGATTGGAACCATAGAGCCGGTGAAAGAAATCGGGGCAATTGCAAAGGAACATGGCGTGCTGTTCCATACAGATGCAGTACAGGCTTTCTGCCAGGTGCCAATCAATGTAGATGAATTGAATATAGATATGTTAAGCGCCAGCGGGCATAAATTAAATGGTCCCAAAGGGATTGGATTTCTCTATATCCGTAAAGGGGTAAAGATCCGTTCCTTCCTGCATGGAGGGGCGCAGGAAAGAAAACGCCGCGCAGGGACGGAAAATGTTCCTGGAATTGTGGGATTTGGAAAAGCGGTGGAACTTGCCATTGCCTCTATGGAAGACCGCAGTGAAAAGGAGCAGAAACTGCGTAATTACCTTATGGAACGTGTGTTAAAGGAGATACCTTTTACCAGGATAAATGGAGACAGGACCAATCGGCTTCCCAACAATGTTAATATCTGTTTTCAGTTTGTAGAGGGTGAGTCATTGCTGATTATGCTGGATATGAAAGGAATCTGCGGGTCTTCTGGTTCGGCATGTACGTCCGGCTCCCTGGATCCTTCCCATGTGCTGCTTGCAATCGGGCTGCCCCATGAGATCGCCCATGGTTCCTTGCGGCTGACACTGGGGGCAGATACAACAAAAGAAGATATTGACGATACTGTGGATGCCATCAAGGAAATTGTGACACAGCTTCGGGAAATGTCTCCGTTATATGAAGATTATATGAAGAAGAACCATTAGTACCGTAACATCTGCCCACTGAGATAAATTGGAAGTAGGGAATGTGGATCAGTCAGGCTATTTTTAAACAATCTGGAGGAAATCAAATGTATAGTGAAAAGGTAATGGATCATTTTAAAAATCCAAGGAACGTAGGAGAAATTGAAAACGCCAGCGGCGTGGGAACTGTGGGAAATGCAAAATGCGGGGACATTATGCGTATTTTTTTGGATATTGACGAGGATGGGATTATCAAAGATGTAAAGTTTAAAACCTTTGGATGTGGGGCTGCTGTGGCGACAAGTTCCATGGCAACGGAGTTGGTAAAGGGAAAAACCATACAGGAGGCATTGCAGGTTACCAACAAGGCAGTTATGGAGGCGCTGGACGGGCTTCCTCCAGTGAAGGTGCATTGTTCCCTGCTGGCAGAGGAGGCAATTCACGCGGCGCTCTGGGATTACGCGGAGAAAAATGGAATTAAAATTGAAGGTTTGGAAAAACCAAAGAATGATATCAGTGAAGAAGAGGAAGAAGAGGATTATTAATTTTTGGAGTTCTTTATGAAAAAGAAAAAAGTAGTGGTAGGGATGTCTGGAGGCGTGGATTCTTCCGTTGCAGCATGGCTGCTCAAGGAGCAGGGATATGAGGTAATTGGAGTCACCATGCAGGTTTTACCAGAGGAAGAAGAACAAAAGCAGGAGGAAAACGGCGGCTGCTGCGGCTTGTCTGCGGTGGAAGATGCCAGACGCGTAGCAGCAATGCTGGATATTCCCTATTATGTGATGAATTTTAAGTCAGAGTTTCAAAAAAATGTGATAGACTATTTTGTGGCAGAATATCTAAGGGGACGCACACCGAATCCATGTATCGCCTGCAACCGCTTTGTAAAATGGGAATCCCTTTTAAAACGCAGTTTAGATATCGGTGCCGATTATATCGCTACCGGTCATTATGCCAGGGTCATACAGCTTGAAAACGGCAGGTTTGCCTTGCAAAAATCTGTGACAACAGCAAAGGACCAGACTTATGCCCTCTATAATCTGACACAAGGCCAGCTTGCGCATACCCTGATGCCAATAGGAGCTTATACCAAGGAAGAAGTCCGAAAGATCGCACAAAAAATTGGGCTTCGGACAGCAAATAAGCCGGACAGCCAGGAAATTTGTTTTATCCCAGATCATGACTATGCAGGGTTTATTGAAAGGGAGGTACATGGAAAGGTGCCGCCCCCAGGTAATTTTGTCACAGAAGATGGAAAAATATTAGGGCAGCATAAAGGGATCACGCATTATACCGTTGGGCAGCGCAAAGGCCTTGGGATTGCCATGGGTATCCCTGTGTTCGTCACAAAGATACGTCCTGGTACCAATGAGGTAGTGCTGGGCGCCAATGAGGATGTGTTTGGCACAACGGTTTATGCAGATCATCTGAATTTTATGTCTGTTCCAGATTTTAGCGGGGAACTGAAGGTCACGGCAAAGATTCGCTATAGCCACAAAGGTGCGCCTTGTAACATTTACAAAGTGGCTCCAGACAAAGTGGCTTGTTGCTTTGAGGAGCCAGTCCGTGCCATTACGCCGGGACAAGCAATTGTCTTTTACCAGGGGGACGTGGTGGCAGGCGGCGGAACGATTTTATAAAGGAAAGAAGCATACAAAAATGATAAAGATCTTAATCGTAGAAGACGATACAAATATTGCAAAATTAATGGAAGCGACAGTGGCGATTGGCGGATATGAAAGTGAAGTGTGCAACAATGGTGCAGACGCATTTGACAAGATAGAGCATGAGAATTATGATTTGATACTGCTGGATGTGATGCTTCCAGATATGGATGGATTTGAGATTATGAAAAAGCGCACCAACACACAGTCGCCGGTAATTTTTATTACGGCAAAACAGGAACTTACCGACAAAGTCCGGGGGCTTAGGCTGGGAGCGGAAGATTATATTGTAAAGCCGTTTGAGGCGATGGAACTGCTTGCAAGGATTGAAGTGATCCTGCGCCGGGTAAAACGGATTGAGCGGGTATACCATTACGGCAATATTACTGTAAATGTGGAAGAACACACTTGTAAATGTGCAGGGGAAGAAGTGTATCTGACGCCCAAGGAGTTTGAGGTATTGATATTTTTTATCCAGCACAAGGATGTTGCAATTTCCAGGGACCGCCTTCTTGCCGCAGTGTGGGGCTTTGAGTATGAAGGAGAGAGCAGGACCATCGACATTCATATTCAGCAGCTGCGCAAGAAATTAAATTTGAAAGACAAGCTGGTGACGATTCCAAAGCTGGGGTATCGTCTGGAGAGTGCAAAGGAGTAGTCCCATGAAACTTTGGCAGAAAATATTTTTATATACATTGATACTGGTGATGCTTGCTGTGAGCATAACCAGTATTTTACTGTTAAAAAACAGTTTTTCCCTTGCCTTGGACCAGAGAAAGCAGAATGTGTACAGTGAGCATGAATTTATGATTACAAGTTTTAAAAGCCTGATGGTAACAGAGCGGCTGCGCGCCAACGCCGTAGTGCTGGATGAGAAAACGCTGCAGAAGTTTATGGTGGGGACGTTTGGGGAGGGAAAGAATGGCATTGCCTTTTTTAACGGGGAAAATGAACAAATATATGCCAATAAGAAAATGCAGATTCCAGGTGCGCTTGTGGATGCCGTAAAGAAGAGCGGGTATCCCCATATGCAGGTACAGAAATACCAGCTTTACACAGCATCTGCAGAAAGCATAGAAGGAAAAAATTATTATGTAATTACAGAAAATGATATTCAGGATGTGGTACAGAATCATGAAAATATCCTGCGCCAGATTCTGGTTATCAATATGTCTTGCGCCATGGGGATTGCCCTGATTTTGCTTGTAGTAGTAAAAATGCTGCTCCACCCGTTAAAGAGAATTAATGAAGGGACCAGGGAGATCGCCCAGGGAAGCTACCATAAGAGAATTAAAGAGCAAGGGCATGATGAACTGTCGGAGTTGGCGCATAATATGAATTTGATGGCAGAATCTGTAGAGATCAATGTGCGTGCTTTAGAAAATGTGGCAGAAGACCGGAAACACTTTATTGACAATTTGTCACATGAAATGAAAACGCCCCTTACTTCTATTTTAGGTTTTTCTGACCTGCTCCAGATTAAGAAGGATATTCCAGATGAGAGCCGGATTGAGTATGCTGGGATTATCAAAGAAGAAGCCACTAGGATGCGGACTCTGTCAGGAAAGCTGATGGAACTGATCACTGTGGGGGAAGCAAAGCTGGAATGGGTGCAGGAAGATATGGGAAAATTATTTTCTGAAATCGGCGCCTCCCTGAAAGTGGTTGCAGACAGCCACAATATGCAGTTGTCTTGTGAATCGGAGAAAGGAATGTTGTGGATAGACCGGGAGCTGTTTAAATCCCTGCTCTACAATTTGGTCGACAATGCCATCAAAGCATCCCAGGAAGGCGGGAGCATTCAAGTTACCGGACAGTTTGAAAAAGGGCAGTTTTGTATTGAGGTGGAAGATCAGGGAGTAGGAATTCCAAAAGAAGAGATCGACAAGATTACGCAGGCATTTTATATGGTAGATAAAGTCAGGAGCCGTGCCAACGGCGGCGCCGGTCTGGGGCTTGCGCTGTGCGCAGAAATTGTCTCAACCCATCGGGGAATTATGCGGTTTGAAAGCAATCTTGGAGAAGGAACCCGTGTATTAATCCGAATGAAAGGAGGGAAAAGTGTATGCACAACATAAAATCTATGGCGATAACCCTTGGGTGTGCAGGGATTGTTTTAGGAATGGGTTATTTGGGAATTGTGGAGAGCGGCAGGCGTGTCTTGAAAAGCGAGAGTGCACCAGAGCAGGCGGAGTATGAAAATGTTGGTTCTAATATTTTTTATGGGAAAATCGAGGATGATATCGAGATTTTTCCATGGAATTATTATCCCCATGCCAATATAGAAGCGCCAAAAAATGTTCCTATATTTCTTGAGGAAGAGTTTTTTATGGAAATGTACCAGGAGACATATGGAATAGAGGAATTGTCCTCGGTGAAAGCTACAGACTGGTATTTCGGACAGTTGATTGCATACGAGGCAGGTGTAGCGTTGGAAGATGTTTTGGATTGGTTTGACGAAAGCAACCACCATATTTTGCAAAATATGGTAAAAGTAACTGGATCTTCCGTGGGAGATATTTTTTTCTACCAGGATATCTTGAAACTGGGAGGACTGCAATATCAAGTGCGGATTGCGTGCAGTAACTGGAATGTCATCAGTTTTATCTGTACGGCGTACCATACCAAAGACCAGAGAAATGAAGCAGGGTGGAAGAGAGGTAAAGAGAAAATGGTGGAGGTATTAGAAGAGTCAGAAATATCGTTGTCAAAATTTTCTGCCTACATGACGCAGTTGTATTATATGGTTACGCCATCCATTTATCTTGTGGATGGGAATTATGAAAATTCCTATCTGCAGAGCTTCCGATGGCTGGAATGTATTATGCAAAAACGCCCGGAGGAATCAATGTTGTTAGAAGAGATGAAAAAACAGAAACAGGATTGGGAAGGGTTTTTCTGGAAAGATGAGTGTATGATCACAGGTGGAAATGAGGAAGAGGAGAATGTGGAAAATGTTGTCCATTACTCTTACCAGGTGGTGGAATTAAAAGATATGATCCTGCTTTTGATGCAGGGAGATAAGACGCTTGGATTCTATTATGACCCAATCAGCCAGAAGTTTTGCGGATATAATTATTTTTATGAATCTTAAATTTTTCGAAACTCTTTGAAAAAGCGGTTGTGCTATCTTCAGCCTTGAATTATAATAAAATCAGGTTTCGAAAGCAGATTTTCGGAACAAGAAGGAGAATACAGGATGAGTGATAAAGAAAAATTTGATGATACAGACTTTCGTGAAGTAATACAGGATTTAGAAGTGAATCAGGAGGACAGAGAAGACGGATACGAAGATATCTGTTATATCTGCCGCAGACCAGAGAGCAAGGCAGGGAAAATGATTCGCATTCCCAATGATATCTGCATCTGTTCAGACTGTATGCAGAAAACCTTTGACAGTATGAATAATGTGAATTTCCCTATGGGGGATATGGGGAATTTTGGGAATATGCCCAATATCAGCATGATCAATTTATCAGATCTTCAAAATCTAAATATGATGCCTAAAAAACAAAAGCTGAAAAAGAAAAAGGCAAAAGAAGAAAAGAAATCGGAACCAGTGCTTGATATCCGGTCAATTCCGGCTCCCCATAAGATTAAAGCGAGCCTGGACGAATATGTGGTTGGGCAGGAGTATGCAAAAAAAGTTATGTCCGTTGCCGTATATAACCATTATAAACGTGTGTCCTGTGATGATTTGGACGGGATTGAGATTGAAAAGTCCAATATGCTGATGCTGGGACCTACCGGAAGCGGAAAAACCTACATGGTCAAGACATTGGCAAGGCTTTTGGACGTACCCCTTGCCATTGCAGACGCCACATCCTTGACAGAGGCAGGTTACATTGGAGATGATATTGAGAGCGTGGTATCAAAACTTCTTGCTTCAGCAGATAATGATGTGGAGCGCGCCGAGCATGGAATTATTTTCATAGATGAGATTGATAAAATTGCCAAAAAGAAGACGACCAACCAGCGGGACGTCAGCGGTGAAAGCGTCCAGCAGGGGATGTTAAAACTGCTGGAGGGCGCAGAGATTGAAGTCCCGGTGGGCGCCAACAGCAAGAATGCCATGGTTCCCCTTGCCACAGTCAATACGAAAAATATTTTGTTTATCTGCGGGGGCGCTTTTCCAGATTTGGAGGAGATTGTCAAGGAACGGCTGAATAAGAAGTCGTCCATGGGATTTCATGGCGAGTTGAAGGATAAATATGATGGGGAAGAGAATCTTTTGCAGAGGGTAGAAGTGGAAGATATCCGCAAATATGGAATGATTCCAGAGTTTTTGGGACGGCTTCCTGTGATCTTTGCATTGGATGCCTTGACAGAGGATATGTTGGTGCGGATTCTCACGGAACCTAAGAGCGCCATTGTGAAACAATACAAAAAACTTCTGTCCATGGATGAGGTGAAGTTGGAATTTGAAGAGACGGCGCTGCGCGCCATTGCCAGAAAGGCAAAGAAGAAGGATGTGGGCGCCAGGGCGCTTCGGGCGATTATCGAGGAATTTATGTTAGATATTATGTATGAGATTCCCAAGGACGATGGTATTGGCATGGTGACAATCACAGAAGATTATATTGAGCATAACGGGGGCCCCCTGATTAGTATGCGGGGTTGCCTTTCCATGGAAGAGAAAGCAGGCGCCGCGGGGATATAGGAATCTCGAAAACGTATTTTTTATAGGATTGGGGTGTCAATCTGTCTGGAACACCTGGAACAACGTTTGCATTTCTTTGTGCAATTTGCTAAGAAGGTTTTATGAAAAAATGTTTCTGTTCATGTATTCCTGACTTTTGGCATATGCTGAAAAAAAAGAAAAGAGCAGCATATGGAATGTGAAGAAGCTGTATACTCAAATGATTATTATGATTTTATTAAGGAATATATCCTGGACCTGCGGGGAAAGCCCTTAAATTGCTGTGTGCAGACATTAGATCGGACGTATGATATTGTCTATCTGTCCAGGGCAGAGAATCCGCCGCTGACCATAAAAAACTATAGCTATAGCGCAATTCCTGGATGTTATGCCCCTATGGATGAGAGTGCACTGGAAGCCAGCGGGATATTAAGATTACAAAATCAGCCTACCCTGGCGCTAAAAGGCCAGGGGGTTTTGATTGGATTTCTGGATTCTGGGATAGACTATGTAAACCCAGTATTCCGTAACTCCGACGGCAGCACTAGAATTGCGGCTTTTTGGGATCAGACAGACCGCAGCGGGACTCCGCCGGCAGGGTTTATCTATGGAAGCGAGTACCAGGACGACCAGATTAATCGTGCCTTAAATTCTGCAAATCCCCAGGAAATGGTGCCAATGACAGATGAGGATGGACATGGGACTTATATGGCGAGCGTGGCGGCGGGAAGTGAAATGCCAGAAAAGGAATTTGCGGGAGCTGCGCCTTTTGCAAAAATTGCGATGGTCAAATTAAAACCTGCAAAGGAATATTTGCGGGAATTCTATTTTATCAACAGGGATGCGACCGTATATCAGGAAAATGATATTATGGCAGGGATCGTATATTTAAGCAGGCTTGCCCAGGAGCGGCATATGCCCCTTGTGATTTGTGTAGGGCTTGGAACTGATATGGGCGGACATACGGGTGCGAATCCCCTTTCTAATATGCTGAATGTTATGTCCCTGCACAATGAACATGCAGTGGTAGTGGCGGCAGGTAATGAGGGGAATTCCCGTCATCATTTTTTGGGGCAGCTTACAGAGGAAGAGAATTTCCGAAATGTGGAGGTCAATGTGGGAAGCGGGGTGGAGGGATTCTCTGTGGAAGTGTGGGCACAGTCTCCACAGAGCTTTGTGGTTGATATTATTTCACCTACCGGAGAACGGATGCCCAGCGAATATATTTTATCTGGAGGAAGGGAATACAATTTTTTATTTGAAAATACGCGGGTATCTGTGGATTATCGGATTGTGGGTATTCTGGATGGTTCCCAAGTGATCTATATCCGATTTGGCAGGCCTACCCAGGGATTGTGGAATATTCGGGTGTATCGGGAAGGTGAACTTGGCAGTACGTTCCATATGTGGCTGCCTTTGGAGGAATTTTTGACGGGGGAGGTGTTTTTTGTCCGGTCAAATCCAGATACGACCCTTACTGTTCCCGCAAGTGCGTCAGCGCCTATGACAGTGGGCGCCTACAATGACAAAGACAACAGCATTTATCTGAGATCCGGAAGAGGGTTTACGGCAAACGGTTTGATCAAGCCCGATTTTGTTGCACCAGGAGTGAATGTATATGGGGCAGCGCCAGGAGGTATGTTTGTCCAAAGGTCAGGTACCAGCGCAGCGTCAGCAGTTACCGCTGGAGCAGTAGCGCTAGTCATGGAGTGGGGAATTGTCCGGGGGAATTATTCAACAATTACCAATTCTGGTATTAAAAATGCATTGATTCGAGGTGCTGACCGGGAAGCACGGCGCAATTATCCTGACCAGGCGTTTGGATGGGGAAGGATGAATGTATATCATACCTTTGAGGATTTCAGGATTCAATAATTGCCCCAAAATACATATGTGAAAGGAGACAAAAGTGAGATATGCAGCGGCGGCAGCGGCAATATTTACAGGGGAGCTGTTACTGAAAAACCAAGCAGAGAAACGCTTGGAATGGGGAAAACAAATAAAAATCTGCAGGGGAAAGATCTTGCTGCACAAATACCACAATTATGGTGTGGCTTTGAATTTACTGGAAAAACGTCCAGGATTGATTCAGGCATTGTGTGGCGGTATGCTGCTGATACTGGGGAGTTTGTGGTTTTGGTTGATTCAAAAAAAGGAGAATCCTGGTGTATTGCTGGCGTTTGCCCTTCTTCTGGGCGGTGGAGCCAGTAATTATTATGACAGACTAAAAAGGGGATATGTAGTGGATTATTTTAGTTTTCATACACCATTCAAAAGTTTGAATCGGATTATTTTCAATCTCTCGGATCTGTGTATTTTTCTGGGCGGGATGTTTTTTGCCTTTTTTGTGAAAGGGTAGTTTGCGGCGGAAGCAGTGGGTGAACAAGAATCTGTCATGGAGAGTTTTTTGCTCAGGGAAATTTGATAAATTTCTTATTTCTAGCAATGATAGAAAAATACGCAGGTGCGTATTTGAAACGATTAAAAAACTGCAAGGAATACTTTTATAATAAAGTATCCTTGCAGTTTTTTAATCACCTGTGTTTCATCAATACTTATATCTTAATAAAAAATCGAAATTTCTATATTCAGACAAAGGCACAATGAGAACCTGATGAGATTAGCGTACTACAGTTACATTCACAGCCTGGGGACCTTTGGAACCCTCAGTCACGTCAAATTCAACAGTAGCGCCTTCTTCTAAGGATTTGAAACCTTCCATATTTAATCCAGAATAGTGGACAAATACGTCGTTTCCTGCTTCATCAGAGATAAAACCATATCCTTTTTGGTTGTTAAACCACTTTACTGTACCTTGCATGTCAGTACCTCCAAATAATAATATATGCCATTTCTTTGACATAGACCTAGAATAGCACATTATATTTGAAAAGTAAAGAAATATTCTGGCAAAAATTTATAAAATTCTGGTAAAAGTGAGAAAAGGCATCCAGAAGAATCTATGTAGAGGATGATTTCAGGGCTTAGACTAGGGATTCAAAAGGAATTTTTTGGTTTTTTAGAAAGCGTTTGACCAGTTCATCCCATGCATGTTCCAGTGATTTGTCCATCGAAAAAATGCGGCAGGAGACACCTGTGGTACAGGTAAGCTGCTGATTTTGGTACTTAAGGTTTAGGTACATACCGGTGATCTCTTCCGAGGAAAAAGAACTTCCCATGGAAGCTAAGGTACGTGCCTGGTTTTCACTGGAAAGCTGGAATACAAATTTAAAAGAGGAAGGAGTGCGCTTCCCTTTGATCAGCTCGAAGCAGGTGGGGCGTACCAAGGAAAAAGGCACATAAGTTTCGTTGGAGACTAGTTCATAAGGTTCGTCTTCTGGGCTAAAGAACTCTTCCTTGCAATGCCCATCCAGAAGAAAGGTCATATAAGTGGTAATGGATCCTTCTGACAAGAGAAAGTTGTCAAAAGCATCTGTGCGCAGTAGGATGTTCATAAATTCTTTTACATTTAGAATGGATAGTGCTGTCATAGGTACCTCCCTGTTTCCATTAAGTATGACGAAAGTCACGCGTATTTTGGTGTCATTTTACCATGAATTATGAAAAACGGCAAATCAAATATAGCTGGTAAATTATCAGTATTTATAGTATAGTAGGGGGAGATTATATTAGATGAGGTATGGCTCCCACCTTTAGAGGCGGTGAGTAACTGATTTGAATCAGTGGCGGGAGTCTTCTCCGATGAGATAAAATAATTTTAAATTTATATTTAGGAGGCAGAAAATGGAGCAGTCAGAAGAGAGATTATTTCATTTACTGGAACATGGGACCAGTGGGGTTATGGTGGTAAAGGAAGCAGAAGAACAGTTAAAGGCGGCTGGATTTGAAGCATTGTCTTTTCATCGGACCTGGGGTTTGACAGAAAAAGGAAAATACTATGTAAAACATCATGATACAACATTATTTGCATTTACCATTGGAGAGCGTGCTGAATTTCGGGATACGATACGAATTGGGGCGGCACATACAGATTTCCCATGTCTGCGGATGAAACCCAATCCAGATATTACAGCGGGAGGGTATGCGCAGGTGAATGTGGAGGTGTATGGGGGCGCTATTTTGAATACCTGGCTGGACCGCCCTTTAAGTATTTCCGGCAGAGTGGCACTGGCAAGCGATGATGTGATGCATCCCCAAATAAGATATCTCTCTCTGAAACAGACCATAGGGGTAATCCCGAATCTTGCCATCCATATGAATCGTGAGGTCAATAAAGGAATAGAATTAAATAAACAGACAGATCTTCTCCCCATTTTAGGTTTGGTAAAAGAAGGGCAAACGGAATCTTTTTTAGATTTTCTTGCCGAGGAACTTGGCACAGATAAGGAATCCATTTTGGATTATGAATTATGGGTATATTGCCAGGAGAAGCCACAATATGCCGGTATGAAGGAAGAACTGATTCTCTCTCCCAGATTGGATAACCTTACCTCTGTACAGGCGTTGCTGGCAGGGCTTATAGAAAGTAAACGACAGGAAGGTATCAATGTAATTGCCTTGTTTGACCATGAGGAAGTAGGCAGCCGTACCAAGCAGGGGGCAGGTTCTATGCTGTTGTTAAATTTGTTTGAGAGAATTTTTGACTGCTTTGGAAAGACGCCGGTACAGGCGGCAGAGAGTTTGTACGACGCGTTTTTCTTGTCTGTGGATGTGGCACATGGGCTCCATCCAAACCAGATGGGAAAAATGGATCCGACAAATAAGCCGGTTTTGGGAAAAGGATTGTGTATCAAAGAGGCAAGCAGCCAGTCTTATGCTACAGACTGTGAAGCAGTAGCAGTTGTGCAGCAGATTTGCCAAAAAGCGAACATCCCCTATCAGAAGTTTGTAAACCGTTCCGATCTACCAGGTGGAGGTACATTGGGAGCCGTTGCATCTAGTTTTCTTCCTGTGAAAATGGTAGACGTCGGGGTTCCTGTCCTTGCCATGCATTCTGCAGTGGAGACCATGGGAACTGCGGATATGAAGGCTTTGACAGATTTGATACGTATTTTTTTCCAGATATAAGTTGATTGGAAAAGAAAACATGCAGAGGAAGGAAGGCAATGAAAAAGAATCAGAAAAAAGCAGCGTTGATGATGACATTTATACTTCTTTGTGGCAATTTTGCAGGGTGTGCTCCAGAGGAGCTGTATAAATTTATGCAGCAGGGCAGACAAGCAGAGGAATCTGCCGGATATTTTACACAACGGGAGGAAGAATCAGGATATTCCAAAGAAGTTTCGAATGAGCAGAAGGAAGGGAATGGACAGTCTCTGGATTCTCCCGGTCAGCAGGAGGAAGAGAATGGACAGATTGTGGAACCGCCGAATTTGCGGAACAATGAAACGGGGCAGGTTACGGAATCTTCTAATCAAATGGAAGAAGAAGGGCGTAAGGAAGGGCAGGAAACTGCACAACGGCAAGAACAGGTTTCTACTGGGAAATATGCTTATGAACAATTAGGGAAATCAGAACAGACCGTGTATGATGAAATGCTTCCTGCTATTTTAGACCAGGAGGAAAAAGTAAAACTTTCTACCATTGATACAGAAATTATGCAGCGTGCTTACACAGCAATCTGCAGCGACTATGGCGGATTGTTCTGGGTAGACGGGTATGTATATACCAGATATACAAAGGGGAAAGAGTTGGTTAGCCTGGAGTTTTCTCCGAAATATACGATGACGCAGGAAGAACGAAAGGACATGCAGGACCAGATTGATGGGATTGTAGAAATATGGCTTACAGGAATTTCCCAGGAGGCTTCCGATTATGAAAAGGCAAAATACATCTATGAACTGCTTGCCATGAATACAAAATATGTAAAAGACGCCCAGGATAACCAGAATATTATCAGTGTTTTTATCCGACAGCAGACTGTGTGCCAAGGGTATGCCTGTGCAGTGCAGTATTTGATGGGGAAGCTTGGGATCCAGAGCGTTATTGTATCAGGAAAAGCCATGGGGGAGCCACATGCCTGGAATTTGATCTGTCTGGATGGGGATTATTACTATATGGATGCCACTTGGGGAAATAACGGTTATGAGAATAAAGAAGGTGTGGAAACCCCCTTTATCAATTACAATTTTATGGCTATGACTACAGAAGAAATGCTGATGGGGCACCAGCCCAATGAAGAACTGGAATTGCCGGAATGTTCAGCAATACTGAATAATTACTATAGAAAAGAAGGAAACTATATTGAGGAATGGGATCCAGATGGGATCGGAATGATACTTGCCGCAGCATGGGAGGAAAGGCGGGTAATCACCCTAAGGTTTTCAGATGAAAGTTTAAAAGAAATGGCGTTTCAGTATTTTATTCAGGAAGGGCATCTTGCAGATTACTGCAGCGAAATTACACAGATCAACTATATTGAGGACAGTCAGTGGAAAGAGATTAGCTTTTGTTTTAACCAATCGTGAAAAAGGACTTTCCAAACCTGAATATTTATGCTAGTATTAAGTAGTATTAAAAACCATATCTTGTCATATAGGAAATTCCTCCGAATTTCCTATATGAGAAAATAAATATGCGCACAAATGGAAAACGATTGCTGCGCAATAGTGCGCGGTGCGGAACAAAAGATGCGTTAGCAAAAGAAATTGGTCGCGGGTGTGTGTGAAACGCACTTTTGTCCTGACACGCTAAATGGTATCATGGGGTGCCCTATGGTTATCATATGTGCGTCATGTTAGCGGAAGTTTGCCGAAATCCAGCGCCAAGATTTGCAGAAGCAAGTTTTGAAGCTATGTTTGAATATTCAGGAGGAAGAAGATGAGTTATAAGATTGTAGTGGATAGTTGTGGAGAGCTGCCAGAACGGTTAAAAAAAGATGGGCATTTTGAGACAGTGTCTTTGGAAATTTATGTGGATGATTATCATATTGTGGATGATGAGTCCTTTGACCAGGCAGAATTTTTAAGACGGGTACGGGAAAGCCCCAATTGTCCAAAATCTACCTGTCCGTCCCCAGAGCGGTATATGGAGGCATACGATTGTGAGGCAGAGCGTGTTTACGCAGTAACGCTCTCGGCACAGCTCAGTGGTTCCTGCAACAGTGCCCAGCTTGGAAAAAAATTGTATTTAGAAGAAAAGGGAGAAAAACAGATTCATATTTTTGATTCCAAGTCGGCTTCCATTGGGCAGACATTGATTGCCATGAAAATTCAGGAGTATGAGAATGCGGGACTTGAGTTTAAACAGATCATTGCAAAAGTAAATGATTTTACAGACCATATGAATACTTCTTTTGTGCTTGAGACGCTGGAAACCCTCCGCAAAAATGGCAGGCTGAGCAATATCAAAGCGTTTGTGGCAGGCGCCTTAAATATTAAGCCAGTGATGGGCGCCACGCCAGAAGGAACGATTTGCCAGTTAGGGCAGGCAAGGGGCATGGTTCGTGCCGTGGATAAAATGATAAAGGATTTGTTAGAAAAGACAAAGGATCAACAAGAGAAGATTTTTGCTATTTCACATTGTAATGCGCCGAAACGGGCACAGGAAGCAGCTTTAAAGGTACGAGAGCTTGGGAACTTTCGGGAAGTGTTTGTGATAGACACGGCTGGTATCAGCAGTATGTATGCCAGTGATGGCGGAATTATTATGGCAGTGTAGCAGTATGGAAATACGTATGGCAGTGGTGGGAGAATTATTGTGGAAGTATTGCAGCGTGGGGTATACGGCATATTCAGAACTCAGGGAAGTGAATTTTGAATATGCCATATTTATGTAACAACAGCCTATGGTAAAACCTATTTTTTTGTGTAGGCAGCTTTATCCAGTGCTGCTTGGATTGCATTTAACAGCACCATGGAGGTGTACTGGTTGTCGTCCTCATAGGAGATGTTTTCCAGTGACTGTTTTTCGTAAATCTGCTGGCTTAAGCTGTCCAATGCGGGCTGCATGAGCGGGTACATGGCAGCAGTGGTTTCGTCCAGGTTTACCAGGCTGATGGAGTTAATATGGCTGTCATCTACTGTAACTTCCACGTCAATGGCATTGTCGTTTAACTGGATGGAGGAAGTATATACTCCCGCCGTGTATTTCATGGTTTCTTTTGGATTTTTCTCTTTGTCGTCTGGCAGGAACATAAAGATCAGCAGTAAAATCAGCAGAATTCCCAGTACTGCAAAGATTGCTGTATAGATCAATTCTTTTAAATGCAGAACAACAATTTTCGTTTTAGAACTCACAGAACTCCTCCTTAAATACTCTTTAATCCACTATATGAAAATAAAAATTCAAATATGCTATTGACAAATAAATAAGATTGAAGTATAATTCTATTTGTGTTTGAGAGAATTTTATAATGTGCGATAGTGGCGTAGTTGGTAACGCGCGACCTTGCCAAGGTCGAGACCGCGGGTTCGAGCCCCGTCTATCGCTTACAGGGAACCTGGTATTTACCAGGTTCTTTTATTATCATATAGAAAATTCTTTCGAATCCTATATGAAAATAAATATGCGCACTCGCTGGAAGGAGGACGCTATGGGAAAGAAGCTGCTGATTATTGAAGACGATCTGGATTTGAGGGAAGGGCTGCATTTTTCTTTTGCAGGCGATGGATATGATGTAGTTGTTACAGGGACCAAAAAGCAGGGGATTAAGGAGATTCAAAAGGGAATTTATGAGATTGTCCTTTTGGATTGTAACCTTCCAGATGGCACAGGCTTTGAATTATGTAAGGAGGTACGAAAATTCAGTACGGTGCCTATGGTCATGCTGACGGCAAGGGACACTGAAATGGACGAGATTAAAGCGTTGGAATTAGGGGTAGATGATTACTTATCAAAACCCTTTTCTTTGGGGGTGCTGAAAGCCAGGATGAAGCGGATTTTAAATGATAAAATAGAGAACGCAAAGATAGTTTCTGCGGACATTTTGATTGATAAAAATAGCTGCAAGGTCTATAAACGAAAGGAAGAGGTTTCCCTTAGCAAATTGGAATATAAGCTGTTAATGTACCTGATGGAAAATAAAAACCATGTTTTATCCAAAGAGCAGATTTTAAGCCATATCTGGGATTGTGATGGAAAATATGTCGATCATAATACGCTTTCTGTGAATATCAGCAGGCTGAGGACGAAAATAGAGGATGACGCATCTCTTCCCCAAAATATTAAAACCGTACATGGGATTGGATATATCTGGAAGGGAGATTAATATGGTTGGATTTTTTGTGTTTGCAGCAATATTGCTCCTTACATGGTGGTATCATAGTTACAGCATTAAGAAAACCTATCGCATGATTGACCAGTTTTTAGATTGTGTGCTGGAACAGGAGGAAATACCATATTCGCAAATCAAGGAGGGAGAATTGTCGTCCCTTGTCCATAAGATTCACAGGATCCAGGAGGTTCTTGGAAAACAGGTTGAAGCGGCAGAGGAAGAGAAAGAGCAGGTAAAAGGTCTTGTCTCCAATATCACACATCAATTGAAAACACCTCTGGCAAACCTTTCTTTATACACACAAATATTAATGTGCCAGGAGGCTGACGAAAGCCAAAAGGCGGAAATTTGCCAGAAAATAGAAAAACAGATTGATAAATTGGATTGGATGGTAAATTCTTTGACAAAAATGGTAAAGCTGGAGCAGAATGTAATAATATTTGAGTGTCAGGATATTTCCATAAAGAAAACCATTTTAGACGCCATTGATGCCATATATGGCAAGGCTGAGAGAAAGAGGATTGACCTTGTGGCAAAGCCTTTTAAAGACTGTGCCTTGTACCACAACAGAAAATGGACGGCAGAAGTTTTTGTGAACCTTCTGGAAAATGCTGTAAAATATACAGGCGATGGTGGGACCATACAGATTCAGGTATTCCCTTACGAGATGTATACAGAAATCCAGTTTATTGATAACGGGCGCGGGATTCCCAAGGAAGAGGTTGCACAGGTTTTCAAGCGGTTTTACAGGGGCAAAGAGGTGGAAAATATAGAAGGCTCTGGAATTGGGTTGTATCTTTCAAATTTGATTTTGGAGCGGGAAAAGGGTTATATGACGGTAAAATCTGTTTATGGGGCAGGGAGCTGTTTTTCCGTCTATTTAAAAAATGCAGGGAAAGGCGCTTAAAAGCAGCAATAAGGTTTCAAAAAGGGAATTTTATAAAATTTTTAGAGGAGGTGCAGGATGGCTATATGGCTGACGGGGGATATACACGGGAACCCAGAGAGGTTTTCAACAGGCAATTTTCCCGAACAAAAGCAGTTGACGAAAAAAGATTTTGTGATTTGTCTTGGCGATTTTGGAATTGTTTGGGATTACAGGGGAGAGGATCACTCTGAGAAATATTGGTTGGATTGGCTGGAACAAAAAACGTTTACCACACTGTTTATTGATGGCAACCATGAATGTTTTGACAGGCTTGAGGCATATCCGGTGGAAAAGTGGCTTGGTGGAAAAGTCCATTTTCTAAGGCCTTCCGTTATCCACCTTATGAGAGGGCAGGTTTTCCAGATAGGAAGGCAAGCGTTTTTTACTTTTGGCGGTGCAGGCAGCCACGATATATCATCAGGCATTTTGGAACTGGATGATCCTAATTTTAAAGAGAAGAAGAAAAAATTGGATCGGGATCCATTTGCATTGTACCGAATCAACCATGTGAGCTGGTGGGAACAAGAACTGCCCAACCAATCAGAGATGGAAGAAGGTTTAAGGAATTTACAAAAATATAATCACAAAGTGGATTACATTCTCACCCATAGTCCATATACATCGCTGCTTAAACAGATGGATGGCGGGGCTTTATTGTATGAAAGCAACTATTTTACAGACTATCTGCAAACGATCAAACAGATGATTGACTTTAAACATTGGTATTTTGGACATATGCATGTAGATCGAATCTTCCCGGAGGAGTCCAGCTCTTGTTTGTATGAGCAGATAATAAGGATTTTATAGGGGCTGGCACCAAAATCCAACGGGATTTCGCATTCCAAAAAGAGAAGCGGGAATGTGCGGAACATGCGGCGTATGCCAAAAGCCGGCGGAAGTTCGCATTCCCAATGGACCTCTTTTCCAGTTCTTACAATTTTGTAAGAACAAATTATCACCTTGTAAAGAAAATGCAAGATATATCAGTTATCATATTGGTATCAAGCATAAAGGAGTGGTAAAGGATGAGTGTCTTAAAATTATGCCATGTAGATAAGGTATATGGTGAAAGAGAAAACCAGGTAAAGGCATTACGTGATATCAATATACAAGTAAAGGAGGGGGAATTTATTGCAATCGTTGGAACATCAGGTTCTGGAAAATCAACCCTTTTAAATCTTGTGGGAGGGCTTGACACGCCCACAAACGGGAAAATATTGGTCAAAGGAAGGGAGATCGGCTCTCTCACAAGAAAAGAGCTGACGATTTTCAGACGGAGGAATATCGGGTTTGTGTTCCAAAATTACAGTTTAATGCCTGTGTTAAATGTGTATGACAATGTGGCTCTTCCAGTTACTTTTGATAAGGGAAAACATGTCAATCATGGTTATATTGAAGAATTGCTCAAAGAATTGGGGCTTTTTGAGCAGCGTTTTAGATATCCTACCGAGTTGTCCGGCGGACAGCAGCAGAGGGTTGCGATTGCACGGGCTTTGGTCAATAAACCAGCAATTATTCTTGCCGATGAGCCTACCGGAAATTTGGATTCTGTCACAACCGTGGAAGTAATCGGGCTTTTAAAGTCAAGCAGCAGGAGATATAACCAGACCATTTTGATGGTTACACATAATGAAGGGATTGCCCAAATTTGTGACAGGATGATTCATATTGAGGATGGCAGGGTCTGCACGGACAGATGCCAGTTCTTGCAAAAAGGCGGTGATGTCCTATGTTAAAGCTGGCATACCAGTATATGAGATATTATAAAAATCAGACGTTTGCCATTTTGGCAAGTATGATTTTGACTGCCGCCTTATTGTCTGGAATCAGTTCCCTGATGTACAGCAGCCAGAGGAATGATTTGGAGAACAATAAAACCATATATGGAGACTGGCATTATAATATAGAGGCAAACCAGCAGTTCTGTGAGTCTGTGCAGCAGAAAGAAACAGGAAATGGATATGATCTTGTGCAAGTGGGCAAAAAAGAGATCCGGGATGTGCTAAGAGAACCTTATCTGATTTCTTTTGTCTATGCAGACGTGCCTTATATGCAGATGACGCATCGTGAGTTAACCAAAGGGCGTTATCCGCAGAAAGAAGGCGAGATTGCAGCAGACCATTATACATTGGGAAATTTGGGTTTTACGGGCGGTATAGGCGACGGAGTGAGCCTGGGTGGAGAGGACTATATCCTTACAGGAATTGTAAATGGCAAATGGTCTTCTGATGCAGATGAGATGGAAGTATTTGTAGGCGAGGGATTTGCAGGAAGAGGAAGGCAGATGTGCCTTTACTTGAGGTTTGCGGAAAATCAGAAATTGTATCGGCAATTGGATGCGTTTTGCAGGAAATATGGAATTTCTGGTGATGCTGTGGAAGGAAATGAACATGTAATTCAAGATTTGGGAGGGGAACAGCCTGATAGTATCTATGAGATTGTGAAGTTTGCACTGACAGATGAGAGGGGAAATTTCACATATGTTTTGTTAAAACTTACCAATGAATACCGTCTGGATTTTTATGGTATGATTACTCTGTTGTGCTTGTTTAGTTTATTTGTAATTTACAGCATCTTTCAAATTTCAGTATCTAAGAGGACTTCAGAATATGGAATTATGCAGACTTTGGGAATCAGCGAAAAGAGGATTGCAGGCATTCTGATTATGGAGTTATGGATCCTATTTTTTGTTGGATATCCTATTGGATGCCTGTTGGGAAATGGAATTTTAAACATATGTTATCAACAATTGGCCAACATTTTTGGGACGAGGTCATTTGGTACAGCAAAGACTGGGACAGAACTTTCCAAGACAGATCAGGTATTTGCACAGAGGCAGGCAGAATCCCCTGGATTTTATGTGGCATGGAAGGTAATGATTATAGGATTTTTTGTTCTGATGACGGCATTGGCGATCATTGGTTTCATCACTGTGTATGCTATGCATAGGCGGTCTGTCCGTCAGATTATGGCAGGGGACACTTCATATATCAAAAGAAAAAGATATATCTATGCCAGAAGGAATGGAGACCTTGCATCTGTGGTTGTCAGGAAATTTATGTTTTCCAATAAGAGAAAAGTAATTGGAATTTTGCTTTCACTTTCCATAGGAGGCTGTATATTCCTTTGTACGGCTTATATGGCAGAGAATTTGAAAATCCATGCAGATATGTCGATGAAGTCAGAAGATGGACTGGGTTCCCAATATAAGATCTCTGTGAAATCAAACGCTTTGTCAGATACCATACCCAAGTCGGTTGTAGAGCAAATAAGAAATATGCCGGAGTTGTCAATGGTATATGCGTCAAAATATACCTTGGGGGAACTGATCATTCAAAAAAATGAGTTAGAGTGGGTGGAATATTTTAAAGAGCAGAATCAGGACAGTTACTTCAACCAGCGCTATGGGGGGATTTGTGTAGAAAAGGAGAATGGAACATATGGAATTAAGTATGACGTCTATGGATACGAAGAAGGCATGGTAACCCAGCTTGAGGAGTTTCTTTTAGAAGGCAGGATTCGTATGGAGGAGCTGGAAAATCAAGATAAAATTGTTGCAGTGGCAAACAAAGACGGGCAGGGCAATTATAATTTTTATGGAAAGCATCCAGGAGATACCATTCGTTTGAGAGTACCCAAAGATCAGGACTGCCCAGATGAGAACTTGAAATTTCAAGGTCCAGAGGACTGTTATATTGAGAAAGAATTTCAGATTGCAGCAATTGTGAGCCGCGCATTGGCAAAAGAGGAACAATTTTTAAATGTGCAAGGATGGAGTAATAGCCAAAGTATTATTATGACAAACCAACAGATGGAAAGACAGTACAATATCGCAGATTACAGTTTTATCAACGCTTCTCCTGCAGAGGGGAATGACACAGGCACGGTTACGAATCTGCTGCTGCAAAAAATCAAGGATATACCAAAGACCGTTTTAAAAGATTTGTCTGGGGCAATTGAGACGCAGAAACATTATCTTCGCCAACAGCAATTATTTTTTTCTGGGATTGCGGGTATATTATTCGTGATTAGTTTATTCCATATTATGAACAGTGTAAATTATTCTATTCTTTCCCGCAGACGGGAATATGGTATGATCCGTGCCATGGGGATTACCGATATTGGGTTTTACAGGATGGTGCTTCAGGCTGGTATGACGTATGGATTGCTGACAGATTTATTTCTATTTCTTATTTATAATATTGTCCTAAGAAAAATGATGGATTACTATATGGTCCATATAGTGCAGTTTTTACATTTTACAGCGGAAGTCCCAACAAGTATTATGGCAATGGTAATGAGCCTGAATTTGTTGGCTGCCGAAGCGGCTGTTTTGATTCCGGCAAGAAAAATTGTGAAGGAGAATATTATAAGTGAAATTGCGGGCGAACGGTGATTTGTATATCAGGTGAGGGATGGCAAATTTCTTTTATGCGCTTTTCAGCAAGAACGCTTGCAGCGTTCTTGAATACAGCAGGGATCCGTGTGCTGTACCATTTAAGCGGAAACTGCTCCGAATTGTGCGGTAAGGCGTTTATGTCAGTCGGAGAAGCATCTCCCACTGACATAAGTGTACAAACCCTTCCCCCAAGAATAGAGGTAAGCCCTCTGGGCAGGATGCGCACGCGCACAAGAGGAAACTATTACTATGCAACAGTGCGCGGCGCGGAACAAAAGATGCGTCAGCAAAAGAAATTGGTCACGAGGTGCGTGAAGCGCACTTTTGTTCTCATATAGGAAATTCCACCGAATTTCCTATATGAGAAAATAAATATGCGCACGCGCACAAGAAGAAAGAGTCACTTCGTGACTGTGCGCGGCGCGGAACAAAAGATGCGTCAGCAAAAGAAATTGGTCACGAGGTGCGTGAAGCGCACTTTTGTTCCTTACCACTGATAGAAGTGGGAATCTTCTTTGAGGAGATAGAATTTTATTTCCGTCCTGCCTTCCAGCGAAGCCCCCAATGGAACGCTTGGTCTAAGTCTTGGTGTCCCTGGTAAAATTGTACGATTTTCTCTACGCTGAAAGTCTCATCGTTTTCATTTTCCAAAAGTACCAGTCCACACATCCTATTTGAAGAATTGAAGGTATCCATTTTGACAATCAAATCTTCTGCGCCTGGATATTTCAGCGTTACGGTTGCGTCTGCCTGCTGCCAGTTTGCCACGCCCTCATAGATAAATGTATAGACAAGGATTCGCTTAATTTTTGCAATTTCATTTCCATTGATTCTGAGATTTTCTCCTGCAACAGCTGCTCCAGTACGGTCGTCGCCGTCCAGGGCGATATAAGGAGGACGGTTCAATGCGCCAAACGCATTTCCCAGTGCCTGTACGGTCCCTTTACTTCCGTCTTTTAATTCGAAAAGGCAGCCCAAATCCAGGTCAATTCCAGAACCTGCAAATAATCCTGAAAGAAGGCCCTTTTTTTTGGGTTTTGCATTCCAATTCAGGTTTACAAGGATTTCTCCCAATCCTGTAGAAGAACTTTTTTTAAGGCTGACTTTTTGTCCCTTTTGTAAATTAATTGCCATTGATTTAACCTCCTAAGTATTTGTATCTTAATATAGAGTAAATGTGTATGTATTTTCAAGACTCGCTCGCGAGTCTTAGCGCGGGATCCAGGTCAGATTTGCTGATAAATACATGACCAAATCCATGCGTATCCTGACGGAGCGTTTCTGATTTGGAGCGAGATTGTACTCACGGCAAATTTAAGCAAGTCTTGTGCATTCCTCTCATGGCTAAAGTCACGAGTATTCTGCGTCAAATTATAAAAATATTATATCAATATGGAACGATTTGTGCAATAAA
The DNA here is from genome assembly GCA_951801955.1 of uncultured Lachnospiraceae bacterium. Lineage (GTDB taxonomy): Bacteria > Bacillota > Clostridia > Lachnospirales > Lachnospiraceae > Petralouisia. The sequence goes on along the minus strand of CATOOV010000010.1, from coordinate 15,100 downwards.
AATCTTGGCGGGATGGAAATTAATCGTAACTATTTTGTAGATTGTGTGATGAATTTAGAATAAACAATTTGACTTTCGAAGGACAGAAATATAAAATAGAGAAATATCCCATTTGGACAAGGTATGGAAGCGAAAGGAGGGGTTTGATGAGTGCTGCGCTTGTATTTGCAGGAGGCGGCGGGAAAGGCGCATATGAAATCGGTGTTTGGAAGGCAATGCATGAACTGGGGCTGGAAGAAGAATTTACCAGTGTAATAGGGACTTCCGTAGGCGCACTGAATGCACTTTTATTTGGACAAGAAGATTATGTTGTTGCCGAAAAAATATGGAGGGAGCTGCATCCAGGAAAAATTCTTGTGCCAAATGCCAGTTTGGGTGCAAAAGTATTGGAACAGGCGGGAAAAGCCATTTCATCAAAAGTTAGTTATAGTGCAAAAGTAATGGAGCAGGCAGGAAAAGTCATTTCATCAAAAGCCAGTTTCAGCGGAAATCTATGGAAACAGTCAGGAAACGCCATTTCGTCAAACTCCAGTTTCCGTGAAAAAGTAATGGGGCAGACAGGAAAGATCCTTTCATCAAATACTGTACCAGGTGATAAAATAGAAGAACACGGAGAGCCAAAACAGGAATATTTAAAAAATCTTGATACGGGCAGCGCCCTTGCCAGCCAGTCAGGATTAAAGGATTTGTTGGAACGCTATGTAACAGGAAATCTATCAAAAGATGTGTATGTGTGTTGTTCCTGTATAGAAAATAGCCAGCAGAAAGAATGGATTTCTGGACCAGGGGGTAGCAATGGCACATTCCAAATGCACAATCCCTCTTTTGATACACACAAGAAACCGTTTTTGGTGTTGGGAGAAAAACGGAAGGCAGACTTTCTGGGGGTAAACATGAATGAGAGAGCCATTCCAGAGTATATAAAGTTAAATGGGCTGGAGAAAGAAAAGCAGGTTTTATATCTGCTTGCTTCTTCTGCATTGCCTGCTGTCTATGACAGTGTTGCGATTGATGGAAAAAAGTACCGTGACGGAGGAATTGTAAAAGGACATAATTTTCCTTATCAAAAAGCCGTAGAATTGGGATATCAACATATTTTAGCCGTTGACTTAAAAGAAGGGGCTTCGGGAGCGTGCGAGATAGGTGGGAGCCAGATCTACCTGTTAAGGCCATCTGAAAGTTTGGGAAATTTTGTGGATGGAACCATAGATTTTGATTCTAAAAATGCAAAATGGCGTATGGATTTAGGATACCAAGATTTTATGGCAAAAAAATCTGAGATATTAGGTTGTCTAGGGAAAAATCAAATTTCAGCCCAGACGCCGGATTACATCTGGGCTTTGTCAGATGGGAAATGACGCCCGCCACTAACAGCAGCGGGCGGCAAATTTGTATGAGTAGAAGATCGTGCCCATCTATTCAGGCGAAGACCTGGTTCATAAAGAAGGGAAACCGTATCAAAAATTAATCTTCTGTATTTTCTGCTGTCTGTAATGTGTTCATATAATCGCTCAGCGCATCTAAATTTACTTCTGTCTGTGTAGGCTTATTATCCTCTTTCGTATGGAAATATCCATAAGCAGAATACCCTATCCAGCCTACAATTGCAATACATACAACAGTTCCGCAAAAAGCAGCAAAGGTGCCCTTGATTTTTTCTTTTTTCATCGTTTTTTTGCGGTTTGCTTTTTCCGCTTTATAACGGTCTACTTTTGCTTGACTCATGATTATTCTCCTTCGTTCATTTTTTCTGTTACAAGTATACACCAATTTTGTGAAAAAGTCTTGTACATTTTATGGAAAAGAAGAAAAAATCTCCTTCTCAGCCAGAAGGTATTATGGTAAAATGTCCACGACAGCAATCGGGAGGGAACATGCTTTGGATACAAGAAGGAGGGAATTATGAGTTTAGCGGATCATATTTTTATAGAGATGTGCCAGGATATTTTGGATAACGGCGTCAGTACAGAAGGGGAGAAAGTACGTCCACACTGGGCGGATGGAAGCAGCGCATACACCATCAAAAAATTTGGTGTGGTAAACCGTTATAATCTGGCAAAGGAGTTTCCAGCAATTACCTTGCGCAAGACGGCAATCAAAAGCTGCACGGATGAAATGCTCTGGATTTGGCAGAAAAAGTCCAACAATATCCATGACCTTAACAGCCATGTGTGGGATGAATGGGCAGATGAGACAGGCTCCATCGGAAAAGCATATGGGTATCAAATGGGTGTGAAACACAGATATAAGGAAGGAATGATGGACCAGGTGGACCGGGTGATATACGATTTGAAGAATCATCCATTTAGCAGGCGTATTCTGACGAATTTGTATGTGCACCAGGATCTTTGTGAAATGAATTTGTATCCTTGTGCCTATAGTATGACATTTAATGTCACTCAGAAACAGGGACAGGAAAGGCTGATCTTAAATGCCATCTTAAATCAGCGTTCCCAGGATATTCTGACAGCAAACAATTGGAACGTGTGCCAGTATGCAGTGCTGGTGCACATGCTGGCGCAGGTGTGCAATATGGAGGCAGGGGAGTTGGTGCATGTAATCGCAGACGCCCATATTTACGACCGGCATATTCCCCTGGTAAAAGAACTGATTTCCAGAGAGACATATCCGGCGCCTGAGCTCTGGCTGAATCCAGAAATAAAAGATTTTTATAAATTTACCAGGGAAGATGTCAGGCTTGACCATTATGTGACGGGACCACAGATCAAAGAGATTCCCGTGGCGGTGTAAATTAAGGAGAGAATCATGAATTTAATTGCAGCAGTGGATAAAAATTGGGGAATTGGGCGGAACAATCAATTATTAGTGCGTATTCCCGACGATATGAAACGTTTCCGCAAGATTACAACTGGAAAAGTGGTAGTGATGGGAAGGAAAACTTTGGAGAGTTTTCCAGGGGGCGAGCCGCTGAAAAACCGGATCAATCTAGTTTTGACCACAGACAGGAGCTACCAGGAAAAATATAAGGGAAAGGAAGTTACTTTTCTTTCTAATATGGAGGAGCTTGCAAAAGAACTCCAAAAATATAATACCGAGGATATTTTTGTAATCGGCGGCGAGAGTGTTTACCGGCAACTATTGGAACAATGTGATACGGCATATATTACAAAAATAGGCTTTGAATATCAGGCGGATGCCTGGTTTCCTGTCCTGGAAGAACGTGATGGATGGAAACTCACAGAGGAGAGTGGGGAACAGACGTATCTTGATTTAGAATACTATTATTTGAAATATGAAAGGCTGGCGTAGTGCTTATGGCTCCATTAGGCAGGGCTCCCTGTCTATCGGTCCGTTTGTTACCTTGTATTTCACTATGCCAGAGTGAGTCATTAGGTTATGGATAATTTTATTTTTAGCATCAATGTTACAATTCCGATTTTTTTGGTCATGCTGCTGGGATGGGGGCTCAGGCAGGTGGGAATGCTGAATGAGAACTTTGTTACAGTGGCGAATAAATTTAATTTTGATGTGACGCTTCCGGTCATGTTGTTTCAAAATATTTCTTCTGTGGACATTCAAGAAACGTTTGATTTTTCCTATGTGCTGTTTTGCGCAGGGGCGAGCACCGTATGTTTCTGGATGATCTGGGGCGCCGCAAAACTGTTTATAAAAAATTGGTATATGACAGGCGCCTTTGTACAGGCGTCTTTTCGTAGCAGCGCCGCAGTGATGGGGCTTGCGTTTATAGAAAATTTATATGGAAAATCGGCAATGGGTCCTTTGATGATTATAGGCGCGGTGCCTTTGTACAATATTTATTCCGTAATTGTGCTGACTTTTGAGGGACAGGAACAATCAGATTATTCAGGAAAAATTCGGGAAGCATGTATAAATATTTTGAAAAATCCTATTATTATCAGTATCTTTTTGGGGCTTTTTGTCTCCCTGTGCAATCTGGATTTTCCTATGCTTGTGGATAAAACCATAGGAAGTATCGCGTCTACGGCGACTCCCTTAGCATTGATAACGCTGGGTGCCGGCTTCGAGGGCAAAAAGGCACTGGCAAAGATTAAGCCAACCCTTGCAGCTTCCATGGTCAAGTTGGTGCTCCAGCCCGCATTGCTGCTTCCGGCAGCGGCGGCAATGGGATTTACCGGGGAGAAGATGATCGGCATACTGATTATGCTCGCCTCTCCTACTACGCCAAGTTGTTATATTATGGCAAAAAATATGAACAATGATGGAACGCTCACCGCCAGTATTGTGGTGATGACTACATTACTGGCGTCATTTACACTGACAGGATGGATTTTTTTATTAAGGACGTTAGGTTTGATTTGAGAGGCAGGCGCGCGAATTAAAAGATGCTGCAAAAGCAGCACGCGCGCCACAGGAACACCGATGGCATTTTGAAGAAAAAAAGGCTTTTCCAAATGGCAGTTATCTGTTACAATAACAGGAAAACCATTGAAGCAAGTCTGTTCAGTAAAAGCCGCTTGCGAAAATAAAAAGTTAGAGGTGAAATTATGGCGATGGATATGACAGGAAGGAAATTATTTGTAAAAGCGTTGCTGGAAGAAGGCGTGGATACAGTGTTTGGCTATCCAGGCGGTATGGTGACGGATATTTTGGATGAATTATATAAACATGAGGAGATTGACCTGGTCCTGCCCCGGCATGAGCAGGGGCTGGTCCATGAGGCAGAAGGATATGCCCGTGCCACTGGCAAAACTGGGGTTTGTATTGTGACCAGCGGTCCGGGAGCTACCAATATTATTACGGGGCTTGCAGACGCCCATTACGACAGTATTCCCCTGGTATGCATTACAGGGCAGGTGCCCTTGAATCTGATTGGAAATGATGCCTTCCAGGAAGTGGATATTGTAGGCATGGCCAGCAGCATTACAAAATACAGTGTGACAGTCCGTGACAGGAAAGATCTTGGAAAAATATTAAAGATGGCGTTTTATATTGCAAGAAGCGGGAAGCCGGGACCTGTCCTGGTTGACCTTCCCAAAGATATTCAAACGGCAGTGGGACCAGGGGATTATCCTGAGTCCGTGTCAATCCGGGGATATAAGCCCAACGAGAGCGTTCATATCGGTCAGTTGAAAAAGGGATATAAATTATTGAAATCTGCACAAAGACCGCTATTTTTAATTGGAGGCGGAGTAAATATCGCCAAGGCAAATGAAAAACTTTTGAAATTAGTGGAAAAGACCAAGATCCCGATGGTGACAACTGTGATGGGCAAAGGGGCAATCCCTACAGACCATCCTTATTACATTGGCAATAGCGGGATGCATGGGCGTTATGCGGCAAATATTGCCGTGGGGCAGTGCGATGTCCTGTTTTCCATTGGAACCAGGTTTAACGACCGGATTACGGGGGACTTGAATGAATTTGCGCCCAAAGCACAGATTGTCCATGTGGATATTGATACAGCTTCCATTTCCAGGAACGTTGTGGTAGATGTACCGATTGTGGCAGATGCAAATCTTGCCTTGGAAAAGCTTTTAGAGTGGGCGGAACCCCAAAACACCCAGGAATGGTTAGAACAAATACAGGAATGGGACAAGGAGAACCCTCTGGAAATGCGCCGTGATAAAGGGATGACGCCCCAGATGATTTTAGAGCAGATCAACCAGCAGTTTGAGGAAGGCATTATCGTCACAGATGTAGGACAGCATCAGATGTGGGCATCCCAGTACATAGAGCTGAATGAGAAGAAACAGTTTATTACTTCCGGGGGGCTGGGTACCATGGGATTTGGATTTCCAGCGGCAATCGGGGCAAAGATCGGATGCCCTGAGAAACCGGTAGTCTGTATCAGCGGTGACGGCGGGATGCAGATGAATATTCAGGAACTTGCCACAGCAATGGCACAGGGGGCAAACGTCATTGTCTGTATTTTCAATAATTATTATTTAGGCATGGTGCGCCAGATGCAGCAGCTTTTTTATGGAAAGCGCTATGAGGCAACCTGCCTGAGAAGCCGAAAGAGCTGTCCAAAGGATTGCAAAGGTCCGTCAGGCAACTGCCCGCCTTATGAACCAGATTTTGTGAAGCTTGCGGAAAGCTATGGTGCATGTGGAATCCGGGTAGCAAAAGAATCGGAGATTGTCCCGGCATTGGAACAGGCAAAGCAGTGCAGCACGCCAGTACTGATTGAGTTTATGATTGCCACAGAGGAGATCGTTCTTCCGATGGTAAAGGGTGGGAATCCCATGACAGAAATGATACTAAAATAAGGGAAGGAGACAGAAGCGATGATGAAAAACAGATGGATTGCATTGTATGTGGAAAATCAAGTGGGTGTTCTTGCCAAGGTTTCCGGTCTTTTTTCCGGAAAATCTTATAATCTGCAGAGCCTTACTGTGGGTACAACGGAAGATGAGACTGTCTCCCGCATGACAATCTGTGTGACCAGCGACGATGTGACCTTTGAGCAGATCAAAAAGCAGTTAAACCGAATGGTGGAGGTAATCAAAGTAATCGACCTTACAGATATGCCCATTCATATGAAGGAAATCCTGTTTGCCAAGGTTAAAAATTGTTCTGTGGAGGACAAGGCAGAGCTGTTCCAGATTGCGCAGGTTTTTCATGTGGAAGTATCAGATATCGGCAAAGACAGCGTCCTTTTGGAATGTAAGATGACAGAACGGCGGAACAATGAGTTGATAGATTTGCTCAGAAGCAAATTCAAGCAGATCGAAATTGTCCGTGGCGGCGCAGTGGCAATCGAATCCATCAGCACTTCCTGCGCTGGAAGGGCAGAGTATTTTCGAAAATAAGGATACTAATTAAATTTTTTGATTACCAGGTTTGGAATGGAAAGGTGGGAAAGTATGCGTAACATTCTTATCGTTGTGGATATGCAGAAAGATTTTATTGACGGTGCTTTGGGAACGGCAGAGGCACAGGCAATTGTAACTTCTGTAATAGAGAAAATGAAATCTTATGACAAAAATGATATCTATGTAACCAGAGATACCCATTATGAGAATTATCTTGAAACGGCAGAGGGGAAGAAGCTCCCGGTGGCACATTGTATCAAAGGCACAGAAGGGTGGCAGCTTCATCCTTCCGTTGAAGCGCTGACAGATCCAGGGCATATTCTGGATAAGCCTGCGTTTGGTTCTATGGAACTAATGGAACTGCTGCGCCAAGAAAATGAAAAAGAGCTGTTGGAAATCGAATTGGTGGGATTATGCACGGACATCTGTGTAGTTTCAAACGCACTGTTGTTAAAGGCAGCTATGCCGGAAGCGGCAATCCAAGTGGATCCATCCTGCTGTGCAGGGGTAACAGTTGAGTCTCACAAAGCCGCACTTCTTACAATGGAAATGTGCCAGATTGCAATGGTATCAAATTAAGTGGGGAAAACAGGGATTAGGCATGACAGATCCGATGTGAGATGACTCCCGCCTGGATAGGCGGTGGGCAACACTTCATATCCGTGGCGGGAGGGGGGCTCCGTCTGATCTATGCCCTGTCCTTGATGCGCAGGGATCCGGAGGGAATATGCCAGCAAACCCAGCCGCAGCCGCTCGTTGAATGCGGTGAGGCGCAAAGATCCGGGGTACCATGCCAGCAAAGTACCAATAATAGTCCATAATGCAGGCGCAGGGATTCGGAGTTGTACCATGCCAACAAACACTGGTCCAGAACCCGCGCAGTGCTTATGAAAAACGCCATCCTATCTGCTTTTTCCATCGGTTGTACAGAAATCGTTTGTGGGACAAACTGTTTACCGTGCCAGGACTTCCACAATTTCCCCAATATACAGGGTGTGGAAATTATCCTGCTCTTTATCAGAATACCATTTGTCTTTGATTTCTGGAACTAAGAAGTTTGCTTCGGTGATTGGCACCGCAGCCATTTTCTTACAGAGGCAGACAAAATTTGCTTCGTCTACAAATGGAATATTGCCTTTGTGGTTTACGCTGAGTCCAGAGGTCTTAAATTTATCTTCTTGTCTGCCGGAGACAATTCCAAAATATTTCAAGTCATTTAAGTATTTCTTTTCAAAAAAATTGCAGGAAAAACAAGATCCTTTGTCAATAAATTCTTTGGTATACCTGCTTTTACGGACAAAAATAAAAGCTACATTTTTCCCCCAGAGAACGCCGAATCCTCCCCAGCTTGCAGTCATGGCATTGGCTTTCTCCTGATCGCCTGCGGCAATCAGCATCCATTCATTTGAAATTTTAGTAAAAGGATTGATTTCTAACAATTCTATGGGATATGGTTGAAATTGATGCATAATAAGTCTCCTTTGCTAAATTTTTACATAGGTTGAGTATACATCATTTTTTGAAATTTGCCTACAGAAAATGTGAAAAAAATCAAGAACCTGACGGAGTAATATATTGCGAAGAATTTTGAGTTTGTCTGTATAAGATTACATTCATCTGGTTTGTGTGCGGCGAAAAATGTGCTGTTGATTATAAAATTTATCATAACATAATACAAGGTTATGGAAAGTATAAGCCTTGAGAATAATCTTGACAGCAAAAGAAAAAAGTATAATAATTGATAAAAAGTATAAACAGAAGGTATAAAAACAGGATGGAGGAAAATATAATGGAAATTAAGTTTTTTAAAAGAGAAGAACTAAAAGAAAAACCAGACCAGAAGAACCTAGGATTTGGCAAGTATATGACAGACTATATGTTTGTGATGGATTGGGACAAGGGGATTGGCTGGCATGATGCGAGAATCGAGCCTTATGGTCCGGTAGAAATCAGCCCTTCTTGTGTGACACTGCATTATGCCCAGGAAACGTTTGAAGGCTTGAAAGCTTACCGCACAAAAGAGGATAAGATTTTATTATTCCGCCCGGAAATGAATGCAAGAAGAATGATCAATTCCAATGCCAGGCTATGTATGCCCGGTTTCCCAGAAGATATGTTTGTGGAGGCAATCGAGGAATTGGTGAAGGTGGAAAGAGACTGGATCCCTTCTGAACCGGGAACATCCCTTTATATTCGTCCCTTTGTATTTGCAACAGAATCTGCCTTGGGCGTGCATATGGCAATTTCTTATAAATTTATGATAATTTGCTGCCCTGTTGGCGCCTACTACCCAGAAGGAATCAATCCAGTGAAGATCTTGGTGGAAGACGAGCTGGTACGTGCGGTAAAGGGCGGAACAGGGGATACCAAATGCGGCGGTAATTATGCAGCTTCGATTTTAGGACAGGTGAGGGCAGAAGAAAAGGGCTGTACACAGGTACTATGGCTGGACGGGGTAAACAGGAGATATGTGGAAGAAGTAGGCACAATGAATATTATGTTCAAAATTAATGGGGAGATTTACACAGCTCCCACGGAGGGAACGGTACTTCCTGGTGTTACCAGGGATTCCATTATCCATATCTTAAAAGATTGGGGCTATAAGGTAAATGAGACACATTTGTCTGTAGATGACTTGATGAAGGCAGGACATGACGGCACCTTAGAGGAGGCGTTTGGAACCGGGACCGCAGCGGTGATTTCTCCAGTAGGTGAGTTTATGTACAAAGACGATGTAGTGACAGTAAATGATTTTAAAATTGGAGAACTGACTCAGAAATTATACGATTATCTGACAGGTATCCAGTGGGGAAATGAAGAAGACAAATATGGATGGACAAGAGAGGTAAAGGCTGACTGATTGTAATATTTTCATTGAATAAAATAATATGATGAAAGCTGTAACAGTAAGGAAATCCGTGAGGATGTGCAGGGAGGCAGGGGAACAGAAGTCAGTAAGCTGGCTGGAATTTTTCTCAAACCCAGGAGGGTGTTTTCATGAAATCCTTATAGTTGCAGCTTTTTCTATCTTGTCATCTCTGCTGCATGAGATTTCACTTTTGGAGTATTTGAACCTTGTATGAAACCGAATAGTATCATGAGCGGCGCTATGGGTATGCTTTTTGGAAAATTTTAGCAAAGATTTTATGGTATTTTTATCATTTCTTAAGAAAGAAATAGAATGGAATTAAAGATTATTTCGTAAACTATTGTTAAAATATAAAAGGTAGATATCAGCTGAGGCTGGCTAAATCCTGCTCCAAGATTCGTGGAAGCGATTCTCGAATAGTGCAGGAAGTTCCTGTCAATGTCAAAACAAAATAGAAAAGAGTGGATCGTATGAGAAAAAATAGAGATAAGTTTGCTTGTGTGAATGGTGAAAAAAAACGCGGAAATATGATTGTGCTTGCAATCGCAGTGTTGGCAATCTGTATCAGCGGCGCCCTTTGTGCCAGGAAACTCCAGATGGAACAAAAATATATCAGTCAATTGGAAGAACACAGTACCTTTTCAGAAGCTCTCGCATAAACTATTTATAAGTGTAGAAACTTAAGAGGTATTTATGCAAAATCAGAAGTTGCGCGCAGCACAGGTGAATCATGTGGATAATGGAACCCTGAGAGTCCAAGTGACTTCAACCGTGGGATTGATTCCAGTTGAAAATGCCAGGATCCGAATCTCTTATACTGGCGAACCCCAAAGTACATTAGAACAGCTTGATACTAATGCAGAAGGACAGACAGAAACAGTCACGCTTTCTGCACCTCCCTTAGAGTACAGTATGGAACCTGAGCAGTCCCAGCCTTATGCAGAGTATACGGTTGAAGTGGAGGCAGAAGGTTACCGTCCGGTAAATGTGGAGGGAGTGGATGTGTTTTCAGGAGAACTGTCTCTTCAAAATGTACAAATGGAGCCCATTGAGGTGTTTGGCGAAGATTTAAAAAACATTGTCATTCCAGCAAATACGCTGTTTGGAAATTTCCCGCCCAAAATTGCAGAGGCAGAGATTAAACCTGTAGATGAGAGCGGGGAAATCGTGTTGAGCAGGGTTGTAATTCCAGAGTATGTAGTGGTACATGACGGGACGCCAGGAGATTCCACAGCAGGGGATTACTATGTGAGATATAAGGATTATATCAAAAACGTTGCCTCCAGTGAGATTTATGCTACCTGGCCAGACAGTACCATACGGGCAAATATCCTTGCCATTATGTCCTTTACTTTAAACCGGGTATATACGGAGTGGTATGGGAATCACCACATATTCTGGGTTGTGGAATGAAGTCATTAAGGTTGATTTTGAAACGAATAACGACTTCTGTTTTCTTTACATCAATACGCTCTACGAGCTTATTTACCAGTACCCGCTTTGTTGCCACATCTGCATTTAGAAACACATCCTGCCATGTTGGAATCTTATTTTTAATATCTTCCCATTCGTTGATTGATACAGAAGTGCTTTTCAATTCCAGTTCCTTTAGGGTAACAACATCCTGTTGTTGCTGTGCCTGTTCTTTATGCTTTTTGATGATTGCTACCAGTTCTTCCAATGACAAAGGATAGTCACCAGTCATAGCATTTGGAATATTTTCTTCCATAATCCGAATCTTGTCCTGAATATTTTCAAGATTCTGTTTTTCCTTTTTTAATTCAGCTTGTTTCCGTTTCTTTTCTTGATTCTGATTGTTCTCAATCTCATTAAAAATACTTTCATTTTCCTGTAATTTCCCAATGTATTGTGCGATGGATTCAAATACAATCGGTTCAATCATGTCGGCTCGGATTTGCTTAGTCTTAACATGGGTTACCCCTTGCCATGCATTTTGGCATTTATATATCGCAATTTTGCTTGCTCTTTTTTCTCCTGTACCTTTTATCGTCCAATAGTTATATTTACTCCCATTTGTCATTTTACTTCCACAATATCCGCAATATAAAACATCAATTAAGGCTAACATACCATCATTCTTTCTAATCACATTCACATCCTTATGCTCTAATGCTTTTATGTATTTATCGCCCCGGCGTTTACGTCGTTCCTGTGTTTTATTCCATGTATCACCGTCGATAATCATAATACTTTCGTTTGCGTCAATAGAAGTAATCCAATTCTCACTGTCAAGCCTGTGATATTGTCCGTTGATTCGCTCCCTGCGTTTATAAGCTGTATGTCCGGCATAGATGGGATTCGTTAAAATGCTTGTGATAGTTCCGCCTTTCCATGTGTCATTGGGGGCAAGGTTTTTATAGGTTTCATGCCTGTTCAAAACGCTGGCAATTTTGGAAGAACCGTACTCCTTATTGAGAGATAGGTCATAAATATAACTGACAACCTCTGCCTGTTCTGGAACAATAACAAGATGATGTAACGCCCGTCCGTGTTTACTGATTTCTCCTGATAACTCTAATTTGTAGCCATAAGGGGCTTTTCCACCCATGAATTTTCCTTTCTGCACTAACTTCTGGGCGGTATCTTTTACACGCATACCTGTATCAGCGCTTTGTTTCTGGGCATTACCGTATCTCAAAGCTAACATCATTTGCCCCATTGTATCATCTGTTTCAGGAGAAATGCAGCCGTCTTTCACGGTGTAAATATCCACACCACATTTTTTCAGAGCCATTACATAGGCTCCGATTTCCCACATAAGTCTGCCAATTCTATCGTCTTTGTATGCCACCAAAATATCATATTCTTTTGCCTGTGCGTCCTGTAAGGCGTTTTGAAGTACATTTCTGTCTGCGACTGAATTTTTATATCCGCTGTTACTTCCCTCAAAGTATTCCTTTGAATCGAGTTGCCATTCTTCGTGTTTTTTTACATAGTCTTTTACAATTTCTCTTTGCACACTCAAATCACCGTCCGGCTCTAACTGCTGATTTGAACTAACGCGTAATAACATTCTCACTTTTTTCATAAGTCAATCGTCCTTTCTTTCTAACCAGCAGAGGGTTATCCCTCTGCTGACGTTATGAGATTTTTTGTAACTGTTCCCGTAAGACACTTGAAAGAATAGACTTTATTTCTTGATGTAAAATATCCGTCTGTTCTGGTTGTGTAGGGAACTCAAGCACAACCTTTATACCATTTATTTTCTGTTCAATCTGTTGATAAGTAGTATCGGACATGAAAATCTCCGGGCAAATGAATCTTATTATATGACTATTCCGTAAAATTTTGTCCCATGCAAAAGAGGTATTCCCTTTGGGGTGATATACACTTCCTTGATACGTTCTTAAATGGAATAATTTGATTGTGTCTTTCCAACTGCACCCGTAATCTTTTTTCATAATAACTATATCCTCGCATTCATAATCATGGTAAGTCCGCTTGCGTTTTGTATAAATTTCTGTAATTAAATCAGTCATAAGAACTTCTCCTTTCTTTGTGCATTGGGAAACAAAAAAAGCGGTGTAACATATATGAACCCCAATCAGCATAATCACTAATTGGAATTTATATTTGTTACACCGCCTGCACATACTTGGCACTGTCAGAAATTTCCTCTGAACTCGGTACTTCCTGCGATATATTTCCCCCACGACCGCCTTATCAGCACCAATATACTTGGAAATTAAGCATACCGGTTATGCTGTCCGTCGGCACTACTGTGAGAAAAGCACAATAATATTTTATTTTTCCATATTATACCACATATCTTTTTTCGCTGTCAATCGTATTTTCTTTTTTGTGAATATGATACAAAAAACATTGAAAAAATAACCAAAAGTTTGGTTAGCTATTCCAAACATGCATAAAGCCCTAAAAGCAGTGCTGTACTATGGGAATCTGTCAGAATCTCCCCTCTCAATTTCGGGGATGAATACGATTTCTGATGTCTGGGGATTACTGTATCCAAAAATCGTATTTATTGAAAACCACGCCAGTATTGGAAAAAGCCTGTTTTGAATACATTTGTCTACGATTTAGAATTGTACCGTATTCAAAATCGTATTCATTGAAAACCACGCCAGTATTGGAAAAAGTCTGTTTTGAATACGATTTTGGGGTGTCTACGATTTTTTTCAAACCTTTTACTTTCCAAAACACTATTTTTTAATTATTCACTTTCCAAAAATGCTAAAATATATTGATATATCAATATATTATTCATGAATAGTTAAAATTTGTACAATTTAACTATTACAAATACCACACATACATAGAATGACCGTGCGGTAGGGCTTGTCGATACCGCACGGTCATTTCCCGGCGTTTTTGCACACCGCAAAGCGTCTTATAAAATGTAATAGTTAGTGATTAATTAAAACTTTTTGTTTTAACTATTGCATTTTTACCCCCATATTTGGTACAATGCTTATATAAGATAAGAAACGAGGTGAAAATATGGCTAAAAGATTGGCTGACTTAGGGATTGCACAAATTACACAAGATTTTTTACCCGAACACTGGAACTGGACAGATGACGAAAAGAAACAGCTTGGAAATATAGATGAAATGGGAAAAATTATCAAAACACGGTTAGAAAAAGCAGGATGTGAGATTCAGGAAATGTACGCTATTGAACATGATAAGGATGAAAAAAAATTATGGAATGAGTATAAACACGCTTATGAAATTGCATTCACGTCACACCATGCCCATTTTATTGTCAAATTCAAAAAAGGAAAGACACTCCCCAAAATTGCCAGTGCCATCGGCATTGGGGAATCTTATATTGAAAAGCCAAAGTCGGGGCGTTACGCCTATGACAATATGCTGTCTTATTTAATACATATCAAATACCCCCAGAAGTACCAGTATGCCCCCAGTTCCGTCCGGACAGTCGCCGGTAAAGATTACATGGAGCATTACAGGGAACAGCGTGAAACATGGATGAGGGGAAGAGCCGAAAAAATTACCATGACCGCAAAGGGACTTCTCAACTTCTTAAAGGTCGGCATTTTGAGCGGTGAGATTGCTATTGAAGATATTTTTATGAATGAGGAATGGAAACTCACCTATGCTTTGCATAAAAAAATGTTGGACGAAGCATTTGAAACAAAACTTCTTGTAGCGAAAATGGAAAAAAATTTTAAAGAGTATGGAAATTGCCGGGGATATATCCTAAAAAAACACTCCTAAAAACAACAGGGACAAACAATTTAGGGACAGAAATAGATCCCAACATTCTGTTAAGTCCTATTTTTATTTTATCGTAACAGGGATGTGGGGGCAGTATTCCAGTCCCCCATATGCTCACATAAAAAACATTAAAGGGGCTGTCGCACTAAAAGTAATTAGTGCACAGCTCCTTTTCCATGCAAAAAAACCAACTGCCGGACCTCGAAAAAATCCGGCAGTTGGTGTAAAATTAATGTATGACCAAACACATTAACTT